>JAUXPL010000004.1 GCA_030683605.1 Candidatus Altimarinota bacterium | reverse complement strand
TTTGATAAAATACTATATTTTTTAGGAAATTTTTATGAATAAAATTTTTACTTTAGCTATTCTAAGGGAAAAATTTTTGAGTGAAAATTTACAAAAAAGATGTATTTTTCATTTAAATTAGTTTTTCAGACCTTCCTTAATCAATAAAAAATAGTAATAGTATCAATAATTTATTTGATTTTTTATAAACAAATACTATAATCTGAGACATATTGTTTTATATATATTAATAATTAAATTATGTTAGCAAAAGCAAAAGAATGAATAGATAAAAATTTAAAACATTTAGAACATGAATATTCTAAATTACAATTAGGAAGAGCTAATCCAATAATGGTAGAGTGAATTTTGGTTGAACAATATGGTTCTATGCAACCAATACAAAATATGGCTTCAGTAAACAATTTAGATTCTCAAACTCTTAATATTAAACCTTGGGATAGAAGTGCAATACATCCAATAGCTAAAGCAATAACTGAATCATGATTATGATTAAATCCTCAAACAATGGCAGATTCTATTGTGATTAAAGTACCACCCCTTACTGAAGAAAGAAGAAAAGAAGTATCAAAAATAGCTAAAAAAATGGCTGATGATGCAAAAGTATGAGTTAGAAATGTGAGAGCAGATATAATGAAATTGATAAAAAAAGCAGAAGATGATAAAGAAATATCTGAAGACCAAAGAAAAAATCTAGAATCAGAACTACAAAAATTGATAGATGATGCTAACAAAAAAGTAGAAGATCATTACAAACATAAAGATATTGATATAATGAAAATATAACTAATACAAAGCTCCTCCTTGTCAGTGGAGAAATAAGAAGTTTAAAATTAAATTTGCATATAATTGCTTTTTTTATATAATCACTCAGTAAAAATTTATTTTATATAACTAATGAACGAAAGATGGCTAAAGGTAAGAGAACTTATGTTGCTTTCTATTCTACTGAAACTGGAAATATGGTTCACACAACTAATATCCAAAAAAAGAATTTTGAAGCTGGTGTTAAATGACCAACTTTAAGAAAATACAACAAAGTAACTAGAAAACACGAAGTATTAAAAATGAAAGAAATAAAAAAAGGTTAATCATATGATTAATCTTTTTTTATTTTTTATATTTCTATGTTCTAAAAGTGTTTTTTTCTATGAATTCTTCTACTTCTTTTGTTAATTCATCTGATATAAGTTCATTTGATGATAAAGTATTTACATCTTCATCTTCATGGAATGATTCCATCATTTTGATAAATTTCAATGCTTTATCAAATTCAGTTACTTCTACTTCATTATCAGCAACAAAATCCAATTTAGCTTCCATTATTTCTATTCACTTCCCTTCTAAATATTTTTCTACATCATTAAAATCTTCTATTGCAGTAATGATTTTTATATATGATTCTTCTGAAATAATATCTTCTGCATTTGTATCATAAATCAATTCTTCTATTTGATCAAAAGAATGTTTAGATGTATCTATAAATATTACTCATTTTCTATGAAACATCCATGAAACAGCACCTGATTCTCACATAGTTCAACCATATTTAGTAAAAATATGTCTAATATTGGCAACTGTTCTATTTTTGTTATCTGTTAAAACAGAAACCATAATAGCAACTCAACCTGGAGCATATCATTCATAAACAATTTCAACTATTTGAGCCGCAGATTTATCTTCTCATGTTCATTTTTTGATTGCTCTATCTATATTTTCATTTGGAACTCATTCTTTTTTTGCTTTATGAATAGCTGCAAACAAAGAAGGATTTCCATCAGGATCTCATCATTTTTGAGCAGCAATTGTTATTAATTTTGCATGAAGTGAAAATATTTTTCATTTTACAGCATTTACTGCATTTTTTCTAGCTTGTACGACTGGACCTCTTCACATATATTTAGTATTAATTTTAAAATATGAGTTAGTTTAGTATTTTTTATTATTTTGTAAAGTTGAAAAATTGATTATTTGTTTATTTTATTAAAAATATTGTTTCAATAACTCTCTAAACCATAACTTTTCAGCAAATAAATAAGTTAAATCATAATGTGCTCTCTCTATACTTATTCACCTATTTAAATATTTTTCATCTACTTTTCAATCATTTAGTACTTGTTCTATTAGCTTTATTTTTTCTGTATAATTTCTACCTCTTGTTGGAAACTTAACTGTTTCTATATTTTTAAATTGTGAAAAAAATAAGTAAGTATATAGATTCAAATTATCTCATTTTGCATAAAAAGAAGCTAATTCTAATGCTTTTAATTTTGGTAATCATCAGATTTCTTTTGTTTTATTTGTGAGATATTTAATTCATGATTTAACACTATTTTCTATTTCATTTTTTAAATTAATTATTTCTTTAATTTCGATTTCATTGAGGCTATCCCTCCCTTGACAAGGGGAGCTTAGGAGGGGTTCTAAAAACTTCAATGCTCTTAAATATATGATAATATTTACATTTTTCTTTGAATTAATTGCTTGCATAGCATCAAAATATAAATCAACCCTATTCTTTGAAATATTTATTAATTTATAAAGTTCTTCTTGCAGCCTCCCCAGCTTTAGCTGGAGAATTCAAGGATGGGTTATATTGTTCTCTAGAAATCACAATTCAATTTTTCATAAAATAGATGAAATTTGAGAAAATATATCAGCATATTCATCATCCATTTTTTCTACTTTTTCCTGATTTGATAGTGATTCATCTAAAATAAATTCTTTAAAATCTGCTCTAAATTTCTTTTTTATAACTAAATCATTTACCACTATAGTACAAATATCTTTTGCTCCATATTTATGTTCTGCAAAACACAGTCAATTATTATATCTACAAAAATCTCACTCTCAAAATACTTCAAATTGAGTATTTGGAAATTCTATTACTAAACTTTCTATTTCTTTTAATGTAATTTCTCTAGATAGAATTATTTTATTTATTTTATAATTTTCTAAGAAAAACTTGATTGATTCAGAATTGTACAATGCTAATATAGTAGAAATATTTATTTTTCATTTATATTCTATTTCTTTTAAATACTCTAAAATACTTATATTTCAACATATTATTCAATCAATTCACAATTCAATAAATTCTTCAACCATTTGCTTTATTAACGGAAATGTTTGATCTGTATAATACCAAGCATTCAAATTAATAAATATCTCTAAATTATACTTATGTACTTCTTCTACTATAAGTTTAAGTGTTTCAAAATCAGTTATCTGTTCATGTTCAGCAAATCTACCATTTGGGCTTACTTCAAAACCAAATTTACTACTCCAATATTCAGGATTATAACCCGTAAAAAATTCATTAGCTCATCACTCTACTAATGAAGCAATATATTTTTCTAAATCTTTAGCATTTTTTCATTTCGTTGAAAAACCTAATCAAACTATTTTTTTGAACATAAAAATAAATTGGATATATTATTAATTAACTCTATGCTCGAATCCTTTACCTTAGATAAGGGCAAGGGGCTACAAAAAGTAATTTGGTCCTCTTTCCCCTGACAAGGGGAGAGAATTTATCGTAGTGTATCCCTTTAGGGAAATACCATTAAGTTAAGGAATTAATTAAATTTCTCCCTTTTTCAAAGGGAGTACCCGCAGGGGGAGGGATTAGAAACAAAGTACAAAATTATCCTTAACTTAATGGCATTGCCCTTTAGGGACAAGAGAGAGATTTTCTTCATTATACAATTTTCACAAAAAAATAAAAGCTAAAATTAGCTTTTATTTAAAAATCTACTTAAAAGTAAACTTTAGTATTTAACATTCTATAGTGTTCTCTAACGATAGCTTGTTCTCTTTTCTTTTTATCAGAAGTTTTTCTAATAGCATATCTTTCAGTTCTAATTTTATTTGTTATTCTTGATTGAAAGAACATTTTTTTGTATCTTAAAATTAGTTTTTCGTTAGTTTCTCAATTATTTTTAATTGCGTATATCATGTTTACTATCCCCTTACAGGAAATTAAGTTATAAAGATAGAAAGGGTTAATTCTTCCTAAAAGTAAAGGAAGTATATTTATTAACTTTTATTTGTCAAAAGTAAATATTTTAATATATTATATATGTAATAAATAGAATTTTCGCCCTTTTTTCAAGGGATTTCCCAAATAGGGAGGGATTAGAAAAAATTGTACAATTAATCATAATAAAATGAACCAGGAAAGAATTAGTAAATTAGAAAGAGTGTCGAGAGAATTAGTTACAAATTTTATATTTGAAGAATTAGAAGACTCAGAACAAACATTTTGAATAATAACCGTAACTTGAGTGAAAATAAGTAGTGACTTATCATATTTGGATATATATGTTAGTTCACTTAAAAATTGAAATATATTAGCTAAAACATTGGCAAAGCATAATTATGAAATACAAGCTAAATTTAACAAAATATTAAATATTAGAAAACTACCTAGAATTAGATATAGATATGATAATAGTTGAGCTATTTGACAAGAAGTATGTGAATTAATCAATCAAATAACTTAATAAATATATGAATATAAAAAAAATTAAAAACTCAATTAATAATTTTTTAAGTAAAAAAGTACAAATTAATAACAATAATAAACTTGTACTAAATAATATAAAAAGAGCTCCTTTAACTAAAAAAAGGAGAGCTTTTATAATAAAAAATGACCAAATAGAAAAACTAAAAGTATTTTGAAATAATATTACAAATTATTATATTTTAATATTATTTATATTAATAATTATTTCAATATTTGTAGTATTATGACCAACTTTTAAAATAAAGTTTATAGAAATAATTAAAAAAGATGATATTACAAGTATGACTATATCATATAAATCAGTGGAAGATTATAGATGATTATCTATATGGAATACTGAAAAAAAAGATATTCTTAAAAATCTACAAAATTATCAACAAAACATTAGAGATATAAAATTGGATATAGTATTGCCTAATACTCTAAAAATAATCATAGATTCTTATAAGTGAATATTCAATACAACTATTAACTGAAAAAAATATATAGTTACTGAGAATTGAACTCTTATACCATCATCATATTCTACAGAATTAAAAGAAATAATAATAAAAAGTGATTTTGATAAAAGTAAATTTCTGGATTATAAAAAAATTCTAGAATGAGAATATATACAAAAAATATATTATGCAAATGAATATATGAAAGAAAATTTTATAAATATCAAAATCAATTCATTAATATACTATGAAATAGAAAGAGAAATACATATAATCACAGATAATAATACAATTATTATATTTGATTTAGACTGAGACATAAAAAATCAAATAAAAAAACTAGCTATTTTTAGCAAGGAACAATTAGACATAATAAAAAATCCAATTATATACATAGATTTGAGAATAAACAATAAAATTTTTTATTGTAATGAAGCAGAAAAACCACAATGTATTAAAAATTTAAAAAGTATTTACTGAGAGTAAATACTTTTTATTTTTTATATACATTTTTGAGTATCTAATTTTAATTTTTTCTTTATTCATACAATTAATCATCATGTTTTTGTATTTTTGAAATACAACCTATCTACTGTATTGAATATTATCATAAATAATCATCTTCATCTAATAGACTTATGTCAATTATATCATAATTTTAATTGATGAGCTCTCATAGTTTCCATTTCTAATGCATTTTTATGTTTTTTTCATTTTCCTGTATCTTCTACTTCTATATTAATAGTTAAATACTCATTTATTTTAATACATTTTACTCTCAATCTATTATATCAACCTTCCTCTGTTCAATACTCTATTGCATTATTATTTAATTCATCAACAATTAAAATAAAAATTGGTATCTCCTTACCAGGTATTCATAATTCTAAACAAATAACTTCAATAAAATCTCTTAAAAGTTTAGTATTCTTAAAATTTGAAACATAAATAAACTCTATATCTATATTTCAATCTATGATTTTTTCAGATATAAATTCGTTTATATTAAATGAACTCGGAAGATTGTTAATATGTATTATATTCATATATTAATAATAACAATTAGTATTTTTTTAATTATAACACTTATAATTAAAAAAATCAAAAAAAACTTAAGAAATCTTAAGTTTTTTCATCGCTAATTATAACAAGACTATCTAACAGCTTCTTTAAGTGTTTTTCCAGCTCTGAAAACAGGAGAGTTCATAGATGGAATTTTGATAGATTCACCTGTTCTAGGATTAACACCATTTCTAGAAGCTCTAGAAGATACTTTAAAAGCACCGAAACCAGTAATATTAACTTCATTTCCTGCTTTTAATTCAGCAGTAATAACATCAATCATAGATGTTAAAGTTTTTGATACAGCATCTTGGCTTAATCATGCAGTAGCTGCAACAGCTTTAATAAAATCTTGTTTTTTCATAATAAAATTATTTATAAATATAAAACAATTGTATTTTAGCAATCTTTAATGAATATGCAAATTTTTTTTTTATTTTTTTCCTTTAACAGTCGAATTATATACATATATTACTATTATAAATAAATTATACATAATTTTTTAAAATAATCACTATTCACTATAAATTGAATATTTAAGCATATTTAGGTATTCAGTATTATTTAAATCAACATTTAAATTTTGTTTATAATTTCATACTTGTGCAGAAGAAATTATTGATGTTTTTGGTTTAGAGAAAAATTGAGAAGCTATTTTTGACTTTATTTTATACTTAATTATTCATTTATCTCAAGAATTTAACAAAACCATATAATTGAAATCAGAATTTGATATAAAATTATTAATATTATCAGTAGAATATTTTAATCAGTCTAAAGTAAATGTTTTTTTATATCAATTCATATCTGTTCATTCTCATGATATTCAATCTTCTTTTCAAATTACATTCCAAGCTAAATTAGTTTCTTCTCAAGAAATAAGTGAAAACTCTATATCCGTAACCTTTTTTTCTCAAGTATCATCAATATAAAACAAAGGTACAATATCATATCAAAGTGGATCCAAACTTCATTCATAAAAATCCACTTTAGATCATATATCATAAGATATATATATATCAGTACTTGCCTTAAATGCATTAACATCTAGAGGATTATTTGACAATACTATTGAACGATTATTCAAATTATGATCTATTCTATCATAATATGCATATCAATTTTTCTTTATTTGTAATAAAGCTAATTCACTTGCAGATTCAGCTCATGCATAAGCTTTGTAATAATCTCACATTGCTTTATTATCTTTTAAATCATTTAATATTAAATTAAATATTCATATTCACAAAAAAAGTAATAATCATATTATAAGTAAAATTATTATCACAGAATATCATGAATTATTTTTAGATATTTTCATAAAATAAGGTTTATAAATTTTTAAAACAATCTTTCACTTATAGTGGTTTGGAATATTATCTTACTATCTTTTATCATATCTGGTTTTACTCATTTTTTAATTGATGGTTGCAATACAATATTAATTGTTACTTTAGGTACAGAATCATCTGATATATAAAATTTCAACTCTTTAATAGAAACATAACTATTAGTAAGTGGTTCATTTGGTCACATAGCAATTACACAATTGTCTGTTAATCAACTACATTCTAATGAATCAGAAACTCTATAATATTCTCATAATACTAAATCTTTTTTTGCTAGATAATAGATATTTCCAGATTTAGCACATAATTTATCTCATACTTTATAATTTTTTAAAGTAGTTTTATCAAAATCACAAGTATCTATAGTACTAGACGATACTCATTTTATTCAATCTTTTCTAATATCTTCAGATATTTTACTAGCTAGGTTTTTTAGATTTTCTTGCATTACTCTATTTATATCTGATTTCATACTAATATCTGTACTAATTATGTATATCCATATAATAGATATAAACATAATAGAAAATATAGTGATAGAAACTAATACTTCTACAAGTGTAAATCAGTAATTTAAATTTTGTTTTTTCATACTTTATTATTAATAATTCCTCCCCCTTCCATTAAAATTCCAGGGTACTCCCTTTTAAAAAGGGAGAAATTAATGTAATTATTTTATAGTCTTTTCCAATCTGCAACTATAGATTTAATTTCAAATTCATGATATCACCTAATATACCAAATTACTTTTGATGTAACTAAGTATGCATCCGTAATATCTATTTGATTTGTTCATTCTTTATGTGTTACTTTTTCAAAACTAATATATTTATAAAATTTTGTTTTTTTATTATTAGGATTATTACAATCATGAGTATATCTATTAAGTGAATCTATACATATAATATATTTTTGCATAGATACTCAATTTAATTTATCTACTCACTGTTCAAATCAATCAGTAATATCTATAACTTGTATTGGGAAATCTGCAGTATCTGAATAATTATTTTCTATTTTGTACTTTTTTCAATATTCAAATACATTAGTATAATTATTAGATGAAGGATTTATCATATTATACTTCTGAATTTTTTTATAATTACTATCTCTAATATTTCTTACTAATTCTATTTGTTCATTTGCTAAATTAACTGCAATGATATAATTTTTATTCAAATCATTTATTCTAAGTGTTGAAGAAATAATAGCATATACTCATGCTATTCACATAGAAAAAATAAATATTCAAACTAGTATTTCAATTATAGAAAATCATTTCTTTGTAATATTAATTGTATTCATATTTTTTGTAGCTCTCCAGCTTAAGCTGAAGATAAAGGTTAGGGATAATAAATGATATCTTAATAATCAATTATATTTGTATTTGTATAATAATTTATAGTTTTATTTAAGTTTGGTGAAGAAGATCATTTAAATGAAAAATTTATTGAAACTATATCATCTTCGAAATTTTGCCTAGTTAACATATGCCAATTATAATAACTCAATTTTCAAGTAATGGAATCAAAGAAAAATAATATATTTTGCTTATCCTCTATTTTATCAATTAATATTCACTTTTGTAATTTCAATGTTTTTATAAGTCTAATATCTCATCATTGCGTATTTGTAATATTTAATTTGTCAATATTATGAGGAAAAGAAAATACTTTTATCTGAGTATTAGCAATTTCACTAGTATCAAAATAAACTCAAATAGCTACATTTCAATTATTAGCAATTGCTCAATTTATTGCCATATTTCTTGATTCATATAATAGCTGAGATACTTCCCTTGCTGTTACCTTTAAACTAGCTTTATTTTGGTAATAACTATAAGGAGAATAAGTTATAACACTCAAAATCCCTATAATTGTAATAGATATCATAAGCTCTATTAAAGTAAATCATTTTTTACTGATCATAATTATAATTTTAGTAAACATTATTATATTAAATATACAAAAAAAACTAAAAATTTCAATTAATTTTTAGTTTTTTTACAAAATATATGGTATTGATTTAAATAAAAATAATGATATAATAATAAATGTTCTAATATCTTATTTATTAACTATGCTTATATGGAAAATAAAAGATTAATAGAATTAAAAATAATTCCTTTAATTCTCAGTGTTATTTATTGAGTATTATTATATTTATTATTGCTCAAATACTTCAATGCAAATCCAGATATTTCTGATTTAAAATACAAAGATTTTTATATGAAATATACTATGTTTTCACCTGTTATATTTTGATTATTAAGTATTATTCTACTATATTTATTATTGTTTATAAAATATATTTTAAGGATAAAATTACTTATTGTTACTATTTTAATTTATTTTGTTGTATTTGGATTATATCTATTTTTATGAATAGATTTTATGTATTTAGAATCTAGAATTGCCCCCCTAGCTGCACTAATTATCAATACTTTTTCCATTCCACTGATTATAAGTTCAAGTATTGTTATTATAATGATTATTTTGTTATCATTAAAAAAAGTTAAAACAGAAAAATAGTTTATTTTCTTATACAATTATATGAAAAATATAAAGTCAAATATTAAAATTTCTTTAATTTCACTTTCTTCAATTATATTTTTATCTTCATGTAGTTTTTTAGAAAATATATGATGAATGATGTGTGAATTAGCACCTGATTCTGATCATTGTTTCCAATTTATAGCAATTCAATCGTCATCCCCTGCTGCTTGTGAAAATATTAAATGAACAAGCTTTAAAGATGCTTGATCAAATCCACCAAAAGATAAGTGTTATATGCAAATAGCAATAAATTCGTGAGATGAAAATATTTGTAATAATATAAAATGAGGAATGATGTCATACTCCAAAGAAGAGTGTCAAGGAGAAACTAGAACAAAATTGGTGAGCACATTGGAAGATAAAATAAAAGAATTAGATTCTAAAATAGAATATTCAGTATGATTTAAAGAAACAGAAGAACTTTTAAAAAATAAAAAAGAATTAGAATTAAAATTTAGAGAAAATTTTCAAAAACTACCAGATAGTGAAAAATGAATATATTATACAAAGAAAAAAGATGAGATATTGGTATGAATTATAGATCAAGATTTAAAGCAACAAATTGCTAGTAGTTATGCAAAACAAAGGCAATGATTTTGATGAGATACATTGAAAGAGCTAGATTGATTAAAAAAAATAACTGAAATAGAAACAACAAGTAAAAAATTGGATGAAAATGCAAATATGCTTGTTGATACTGTAAAAAATACATTAGTTGATATGGTAAATGATAAAGTAAATAGTGAAAAAGATGCTATATTAGATGAAGCAAAAGAAAAATTATTAGAGGAAGCATATAAAAGATCATGAGAAAATATGAAATATACTCTTTCAAAATTGGAAAAAATGAAAGAAACTTATGAAAAATGAAGTGAATATTATAATAGTGTAAATGAAAAATATGAAAAATTAAAAGCTTCATATGAAAAAATGAAGGATATTCAAGACAAAATAAATAAAGTAGAACAATTATGAAAACAATGAAAACTAGATGCATGAAAAGTAGAAGTATTAAAATGAAGTATACTATTATGAGAATGATTGGAATATGCAACATCTTATGTACCAGTATTTTGAAGTACAATATCTACTGTTACAAAAGAAACATTTTGAGTTGTAAATAAGTTTGCAACAAATAGAGCAATAAGAACAACTGCTGTAAATAAATGTATAGAAGACCCAGAGAATTGTGATACTGATTGAATCAGTTGATACTAAAAAAACAAGAAATTATAAATTTCTTGTTTTTTATGCAACTGTTTGTGTTATTTTTAGTATTGCTCAAAGAATAGCATAAGCAAACCATAAAACGAAAATGGATGCTAATAATATAGCTAGAGGCTCAATCCATTTAGTTAAACTTGCAAGTGAGTAATCAACTTCTTTAATATATTGAGAATTTATTTTTTTTGATATTAATTCTATATTTGCGGTTCTTTCTCAAACAGATAACATTTGAGTATAATCTGCAGGAAAATAATATTTTTCTGGGTCTACAGCTTCCATTGCTTTTACTAATTGTTCTCATCAAGATACTCTTACTACAATATCCTCAAATAATCATTCATATATTGAATTGTTAGTTGATTTTCAAATTAATTTCAAAGTTTTTATAATACTTACTCATGATCAAGTTAAACTTCCAAGAGTAGAAGCTATATTTGATAAAATATAATTTTTATAAACTTTTCAAACAAGAGGTAATCATAATAAAAAATCATCAATAGCTTTTTTTCCTGATGGAGTACTTTTGTATCAAAATATAAATAATACAAGTGAAGCTAGTAATAAAAATAATAATCCTATATTTCAAATAATAAAATCAGAAGACATTATTAATAACTTAGTTGACATAGGTAATTCTACTTCAGCTGTATCAAATAATGGTTTAATTTGTGGTATTACAAAAGTAAGTACTACAAACAATGCCAAAAATAAAAATAAAAATATAATAATTGGATAAGTTAGAGCTCATTTTACTTTATTTTTTAATTCATGTACCTTTTTTAGATCATCACTGATTTTTAGAAGAGAAATAGCAAGCATTCAGCTAGATTCTCAAGCTTCTATAACAGATATCTCAGAACTAGTAAATACATCTGGAATTTTCTTCATAGATTTTGAAAAAGAATCACCAGACGATATAAATGTTATTAATTCATTGATTTTTTGTTTAAAATAATGACTCGTTATTTTTGTTTCTACTGTTTTTAGACTTTCTACTATTGAAACTCATCAATCAATCATAACTGATAAGTATTCATAAAAATTGTATTTTTCAACTGTAGAAACTTTTTTAAATAGTATAAATTCATTACTATATAAATCATCTTTAATTGTATTTTCCATGGTTTTGAAATTGTTTTAATTATTCTATTTATGCAATATTTTTAAAGGAATTGTTACACTAAATTTTTCTTGTGTTTCTCAGTATGGGAATGAAAAAGAACTAATATAAAAAAGATATTTAGATTTTTTTCAAAGAAATACATCTAATATTTCCTTTAATTTAGCTTCATTTGCTACTCTAATATTTATAGTAATAAGAGTTTCATTAAATCATAACTCTGTTTTTATAGGCTCAGATATATTTAAACTATTTATTGAACTCGTACCATTTCTATCGTTTTTTGATTCTATAGTTGAATATATGTAATCAATTATTTCATCTTCTTTTATTATAACATTGTATTTATCTAAATCAGCTTTTGAATTTACTAAACTATTTTTTAGAGTATTTAATTCTGTTAATTTAGCTTTTTTATCATTCAAACTAAGAGTATATGTTTCTTTTAAATCTTTATTTTCATATATTTCTTTTATTTTATCAGATGTGAATAAGACTAAAATAAATAAAGAAAACAAAATTATTATATAAGAAACAAATTTATTATTTTTATTATAAATTGACATATATTTTTTATTATTTAGTTAAATTATTTTTTATTTTAAAATTTACATTAAATTTCATATCTACCATTCACTCAACTGAAGTAATAAAGGCTAGATCAAATAAAGCTTTTTTATCCTCTCTATATTTTTTTATAAAATCTCTAGTTTTTTGATATGCTGCTCATAATTCTTGATCAGTAGAAGTTATTACACTTGTAGATATTTCTCATTTAGATATTTCAAATCAAGTGAAATCTAAATTATATTCTCTTTCTAATATATTTAAATTATTAATATATTTAGTAATATTATTCATTGATTCATAAGATGCAATTACTTCTTTATTAAGCTGAATTAATCTATAAATTTGAATATTTTTATCATTCTCAACTTCATTTATACTAGATTCAACTGTAGTTATAGTATTTTGTATATCAAGAATGTTATTTTTTAAATAGTTATTATATAAATACAGTAAAACTGTAATTACAACAACTACAACTAAAAACACTATACTAGAAAAGTATGTAGATTTAGATTTATCACTTAAAACTTTTATATCTTCCATAAATTATTTATTTAAATTATACATAATATAATAATATCATATAGTTAATAAAAAAACAAAAAAAAGATTAATTTTTACAATAAATCAATCTTTTCAATAATAAATTATGAATAAAATGAAGAAATAACAAACTTTATAAATGGTCAAGCTAAGAAAATTATTACTAATCAAAAAACTGCATATAATATAATATTTTTAGTTTTAGTTAATTTTTCTTGGTCTCAAAGTCAAGTCAATAATACTATTCAAGAATAAATTATTATTATTATTGCTATCAATGCTAAAAAAGATAAAATATATCATAGAATATCTTGTATATATTCAGATGCTGATCTATTATTTTCTATTCCATCAATATTTTCAATTGCTTTAATTCATTCTCTTAATCAACAATCATCTCAATCATTACAATATGGTATTTGATTTGTTGTGTTATTAAAAAGTGAATTTCTAGCACTACATGTAGATCAGAAAGATGAAAATAAAATAAATATTAAAAGTATAATTGACAAAATTTTTTTCATAGTTATTCATTAAATTTTAAAAATCTGAATATATTATAAAAAATATTTTCATAAAATCAAAAAATAAATAAACTACTAATAATTTTATAACTAAATATAAATATGAATTATAAGAACACTGTTACATACTTACTTTTAATAACATATGCACTTGTTATTTTGTACTTATCTGGGATACAATGAGTACTTAGTTTTTTATTATCATTATGTATTTATACTTTGGTATTTTATGGCTTGCATATTTTATGGAAAAAATTTAGAAAAAAACAAATAATGTATATTAACGACTTTATTAATTACTTTTTAAATAGAGTAGCAATATTATTAGTAATTATTATTGTAGTAATCTGATGATGAGCATATATTTTAAATGAAATTTTTCCAGCTCCTATGCCTGAATATACCATATCTGACTGAAATAAAGTTATAAAATTTCAAGCAATGAGTCACATATGAACAACTAATTTTTATAATCAAATTGTAGAAAATCTTACAAATTTCAAAAAAGAATGAGGAGTATACTATTATGAATGAGTAAAACCAGGTAGTCCTGAAAATCTAGATAAATTTAATAAAGCTATTTGAATAAAATTTGATGATGATTTATATAAAAATTTTTCTAAACTATATGGATTAACAAATCAAGACAATAGTATATTTATGTGAATTATTAATAACAATGATTACAATATAGATTTAAATATGGATGAAATAATAACAGAATATTCAAAAATAATAGAGCAAAAACCAAAATGAGAAAAAGAATTTCAAAGCAAACTTCCAATAGATGCAAATAATACTATAATTAAAACATTGGCATGATTAAATGACAAAGAGTTAAAAGTACTTATATATATTAATCAAGCACTTTTAAACTTAATTATATGAAATGAAAAATTACAATGATTTTTAACAAATACATTTACAAACAGAGATTTATTTGAAGTAATATTGTGAAAAAGAAATGAAGTATTAGCTAATGAAATAATCAATTCAAATCATGATAAAATATATATAACATACTGATTATTACATTTTAAATGAGTATATGAATTGTTAAAAGAAGATAATAACAAATGGCAAATTATTTCTATAAGTAATTTATATCCTATAAAAAACTAAAAAAGTATTTTTACAAATACTTTTTAGTTTTTATCAAATAATTGATAAAAAAAATTATATATGTTAAGATATAAATGTAAAATCTTAATAATATATAATTAAAATGATTAAAAGAAAAATATATTACAAAATACCTGATGAAGATAAAAATACATTATTTGAAAAAACTGATACAAAATTATGATTAATAGCTAATTATACAATAATATTTTTTATATTTTTATCTGTAATTCTAGTATGAATAGAAACATTACCAAATATAAATAATGAACAAAAATTTATAATATTCATTATTGATTTGATAATATCAATAGTATTTCTATTTGAATATATATATAGATTTATTAATTCAGATAATAAAATAAAATTCCCATTTAGATTTATAAACATAATGGATTTATTATCATTTCTACCATTTTTTCTATTAATAATATTTTATTGAATTTGATCATATTGATTTTTCGCATTATTCAGAGTATTTAGAATATTTAGAATTTATGAACTAATAGAAAGAGTACCAATAGCAAAAAAATTATTCAAATGAATATATAAACATAGAATAGAATACCTTTCGGCAATTTTTGTAATAATAATAGTTTTAACATTATTTTCTAGTACAGTTTACTTTGCAGAACAATTTTGGTGAGACAAAAATGGATATAATTCAATACCAAAAACATTTTGGTGGGCAATTGTTACTATGACAACTACATGATACTGAGACATGGTTCCAGCAAGTTTCATATGAAAAACAATTGCAAGTTTACTAATGTTTTTAGGACCAGTATTAATTACAATAATTTCATCAATAACAGTAATAATATTCTTGGATTCTACAAAATTAATAGAATTAAATTACAACAAAAAAATATGTCCAAAATGTAATAAATCAAATCCTAATAATTCAATTTATTGTAATAAATGCTGAAAAAAAATGTAGTATAATCATATAATTATTCTACATTTTTTTATGTTAAAATAATTTTTCAATATTTTTAATAACGTCTTCTATAGTTTCTGAAATATGAATATTTATATGTCAGAAATTACAAGTTTCTGCTTTATTAAATAAAAATACTTCTCATTTATACCTACTTGGTAACATTTTTATCAAATTAGGATTATCATCTACTATTCAAACTATATTTGGATACAGAATATCTAACACACAAGCTTTCCATAGATTTCAAAATAAATATTCCAATTCATGTGGTATATGAATAACATCTGCTTTTGGAAAATCATGATTATCTAACCATATAGAAGTACCTTTTGAAACATTATCTGGTCTAACTGTGATATAACTTAATATAGATATAATTTCATTATGAATCCTATTATAATGATGATTTGTTCATTCTATTAAAGGTATCTCAATTTGAAAATTATCATCTTCACGAAATTGATACATTAGATCATATATATCAGAATTATCTTTCCAATACGGAACATTTTGGCATAGATGATATTTTTCTGCCATTTGAGAAGCTGTTAAATTTTCTGGATTTCAAAAAATTGATAACAATTTTTCAAACCAAAAAGTAGAAGTCAATGATAAAGTCTCATCAATATCTAATGCAAGTCCTTCTATTGATCTTTTTGATAATTCAATTTTTAAGTCCAAAATCTTATTCAATCATTTTTCTCAAATCAAAAATTCTAAAATATCAATAGAAGAATAATTATCCAAAAATCAATGATTATTTATAGCTTGAGATATTCTAATTTTCTTTTCTGTTGACCATTTAGAACTTCATAACAAACTTTCTTTTTCAGATATTAAAAAGTCTTTTCTAATAGAATGCATATATATAATTTATGTAATATTTTTATATATTATAAACATAATTCATAAAATGTAAATGTATCTTTAAAAAAGATTTATTAATTATGTAATCTACTCCATATAAAAAATACTACTTACATATAAATATCAACCTATAAAATACAAAAATATTACAATAGAAAATCAAAGTGTTAAAGCAACATCAAAAAATAAATGCAGAATTATACTAATAAATAATCAATAGAAAAATATTTTTAAATAAGATAAACTAAAGTCTTTTTCCCTGTACAATAATAATGCACGTGAAAAATAATATGCAACAACACTACTAGACAAAACATGAACAATAACAGAAAATATTGATCTAAAGAAATAAATCTTTGCTAATTCTCATGTTAATCAATAAGTACTATAATAACTATGTAAATATAATATATTTTCTATCAGACTAAATCACAATGCAACAAATATAGAATACAATACTCAATTTTTAACCGTATCAATATATAAAACACTTGATTGTAAAAAATTGAAATGCTTACTAGTTTCTTCTATAAAAGCTACAAGTAAATAATAAAAAACTATTAACTTAAATGAATTAAAGACAATATCTCAAAAATATACTGGATCAGAAATAACTAAATTGATAGATGAAAATAGTACACTAAACAAATAAACTCAAAGTGTCAAAAATAATATAAATATCAAAAAAACTAATATGTTTTTAAAATACACCTTTGATACTTTTCAAAATTTATTAAAAAATCATCAAATTAATAGTGAAAAAAATACCAAAAATAATAAGAATAAACTAAGAGAAATTCAAAATTCAAAGCTTGAAAAAAGTCACTTTATATTTGATACATAATAAAATATATTTAATATTTTGAAATCAAATATATCCAAAAATTTATCCAAATATAAAATAGGTACAACAGACAATACTCATCAAACTATTCATACTATAAATCTTTTTTTATTTAATGGATTATTATCAATATATGAAAATATATAAGCCCATAATACAATTGGGAAAAAAGAAATAAGTACTAAAAGTATGAATATAATTATATCAAAAATCATAAATATAACTCTAAATAATTAAGTTAGATTTATTATACACATTTTTTATTTGAAGTGAAATATTAACAAAAAAAAAGGTCATAAATGACCTTTTTTAATAGTGATACCATTAAGTTAAGACACAAATGACTGAAGTAATCTGTTGAAAAAATGTTTTAACTTCCTTTGATTACTAGTTTTCTTAACTTAAGGAAGGTCTGAAAAACTAATTTAAATGAAAAATACATCTTTTTTGTAAATTTTCACTCAAAAATTTTTCGCTTAGAATAGCTAAAGTAAAAATTTTATTCATAAAAATTTCCTAAAAAATATAGTCTTTTATCAAAATTAAATAGTTTTTCATACCTTCCTTAATGGTGATAATTAATTCATTTTTTTATACAACTCACTCTATATATTTGCTCAAATAACATCATAATAGCTTGTGCATGTGGAAATGTCATTGGAGATAATGATATTTTTTGATCAATATTATTTTGAATAATATCATAATCTACTCCATATGCTCATCAAATAATGAATATTATATTAGAATATTGCATTTGTTTTTGCTCTATTAATTCGAAAAATTCCATTGTAGACAATTGTCTACAATCAATATATAACAATACTTTATATCCTTTTTCTTTTTCTAATATTTTAGTCAAATCTTTAGATTCTTCATCTATTATTTCATTTATTTCTTTTCTCTTTGACGGTTTAAGTTTAATAAAATCTACTTGTTTTCATAATCTTTTTTGGAATTCTTTTATTGGTTCATCATAATGTTTAAACGAATCAACAAAACTTATAATTTTTATCATATTTAAAATTTAAATAATTGAGTTTCTTCTCATTTCAATGTAAGCTCAAATCATCATTGATCAATAGTTTTAGGTGATATTACTACTCTATTTGGTATTCAGAATAATTCACAATCTCAAGCTTTTTGACCAAATCATATTTTTTTTCACATCCTATCGTCTACTATAACTGTTTTTCATTTTGATTCCAGTTTTTGAGCCATATCAAATGCTTTATCTAGATTTTCTTCTCATATAACTATTATATAATAATCAGCTGGAGCTACACTATCTGGCCAAGCAATACCATTATCTGTCATATAATATTCTGCAATAACTCACATAAGTCTAGATATTCATATACCATAACATCACATAAGTACATCTTGTTCATGATTATTTTCATCTAACATTTTTACTCAAAATGGTTTAGAAAACTTTGTTTCAAGTGGGAAAATATTTCACACTTCAGAAGCTTGCTCTATTCTATGATTTTTGTCTCAACATTTTGTACATACAAATCCATTTTCTAAATCTACTACTTCTTTGTTATGAGATGTTCAACATTTATCACAAATATAAATATCATCTTCTCAAATAGGAAGAACTACTTGAAACTCATGTGAATATTTATCAGTAAATACTCAACCATCTGCTAGAGTTATGTATGTATCTTGCAAAAGTCATAATCTATCAAATATTTTCATATATACATTTTTCATTCATTCGTAATACTCTACAAATTCATCATTAGATAAATGAAATGAATAAGCATCTTTCATCAAAAATTCTCTACCTCTTAATAATCATGATTTTGCTCTTTTTTCATTTCTATATTTAGTTTGTATTTGGTATACACAAGCTCATGAATCTTTATACGAATTAATAAATTCACTCATTAATGGAACTACAATTTCTTCATGAGTAGGATTTAATCTATAGAATTTATCTCAATATGTAGGCACTTTGAAATATTCTTCTATATCTTGTCTACCTGTTTTTTCCCATACATCCATTGGTGAAAGTCATGACATAAGAATTTCAGCACATCAATATGAATCCATTTCTTCTCTGACTATATTCTCTATTTTTCTTAAAACTTTAAGTCCAAGTGTAGTATAATTGTATACTCAAGCCATAGTTTGTCTAATAAATCAGGCTTGTAATAATATACTAGTAGAAATATTATCACTTATTTTTGGTCTAGATTTAAGTGTTTTTATTGGAAAATTTGATAATTTAATCATTTTTAGTTTATTATAAATTAATATTTAAATGATAATAAAGTAATTTTTATAAATGTAAAGAAAAACCACATAATATTATGTGGTTTTTAAAATATATCATTTATCTCTTTTCTAGATTTTTCCAATTCTTCTACTAGATTACCCCACTTATTTCACTCAGACTCCAAAATATCTGAATTATTAGATGATTTTAATTCTTCGTTTTCAATATTTATTTGATTATTCTCTGACATAATATTATATTATTTATTAATAATTATATATATATTATACCATATTTATTTATTTATGCAAATAATTTGACATTAATTATTTTTTTTATAAAATAATTGTGAACTCAAAAGTTCAAAACATTTTTTCACAACATAGAGGTAATATATTATGTCTAGTTCTGGTTTTGTTACATCAAATGAAGGTCGTCATATTCAATCTTGGACAGAATTTGACAATGTCTTCAAAGGACGAGTCCCATCTGATTTGCTGAAAAAACTTATAAATTCGCGAGACGGAGACGAAACGCGATAATTTTTACATAGGAGGTAAAAACAAAAACAAAGATTTTAAAAAAATATTTTCAGAAGTATGTTGGTGAATTTATTCAACATACTTCTCAACAAAAAGACCTACCGAGTGTAGGTCTTTTTACTTTTATTAAACAATAATTAGCACCTAAGTAAAAAAAGTGCTAAAATATTTTGACATTATAAAAAAAAATAATAAAATACTTGTAAGTTAGGTGGAACAAAATTAATAATCCCTCCCCCCTTACGAGTACTCCATTTGAAAAGGGAGAAATAAAAAAATTTAAAAATTAACTAAATAAATTATGTGAAAAATTATTTGAATAGATTTATGAACTACGAATTCTTGTGTGGCATTTATGGAAGGTTGAGAAGCAAAAGTAATTCCGAATGCAGAATGAAATAGGACTACTCCTAGTATAGTTGCACACAAAGATGGTAATATCATAGTAGGTACTCCAGCTAAAAGACAAGCAATTACAAATCCAGCAGGTACTATATTCTCAGCAAAAAGATTTATTGGTAGAAAATTTGACGAAGTAAAAGATGAAATTGCATCAGTACCATTTGAAGTAGTAAAAGGTAAAGGATGAGAAGCATTAATCAAATTTGATGGTAAAGATGTAAGACCTGAAGAAATATGAGCACATGTATTAATGAAAATCAAAGAAGATGCTGAGAAATTCTTATGAGAAAAAGTAACTGAAGCAGTTATTACAGTACCAGCATACTTCAATGATGACCAAAGACAAGCTACTATTAATGCTGGTAAAATAGCATGATTGGAAGTGAAAAGAATAGTAAATGAACCAACTGCTGCTGCATTATCATATGGTGCTGGTAAATGAAAAAATGAAAAAATAGCAGTATATGACTTAGGTTGAGGTACTTTTGATATATCTATATTAGAATTATCTGAAGAAGGAACATTTGAAGTATTAGCTACAAACTGAGATACTCACTTGGGTTGAGATGATTTCGATAAAAAAATCTTAGATTATATCATAGATGAATTTAGAAAAGACCAAGCAATAGATTTGAGAAATGATCCGATGGCACTTCAAAGAGTAAGAGATGAAGCAGAAAAAGCTAAAAAAGAATTATCTAGTACAACTGATTATGATATAAATCTACCATATATAACAGTTGATTCTAGTGGTCCAAAAAACTTGATGATGACTATAACTAGAACAAAATTCGAAGAATTAATAGCAGATTTAGTAGAAAGATCTATTGAACCATGTAAAAAAGTATTAAAAGATTCTTGATTATCAGCAAGTGATTTAGATCAAGTATTACTAGTATGAGGTTCTACTAGGGTACCACTTGTAATTAAAAAAGTAGAAACATTCTTCGGTAAAAAACCAAATGCATGAATCAATCCAGATGAAGCTGTGGCTCTATGAGCAGCAATTCAAGCAGGTATCATTGGATGAGATGTAACAGATGTATTATTACTAGATGTTACTCCTCTTACTCTAGGTATAGAAACTATGTGAGGAATAAGAACTCCAATGATTACTAGAAATTCAACTATACCTACAAATAAAACTGAAACATTTTCAACAGCAGTAGATAATCAACCAAGTGTAGAAATACATGTTCTACAATGAGAAAGAGACATGGCAGCTGATAATAAATCACTAGGTAGATTTGTTCTTGACTGAATAAATCCATCACCTAGATGAGTACCACAAATAGAAGTAAAATTTGATATTGATGCAAACTGAATATTAAAAGTAACTGCAAAAGATAAAGGTACTGGTAAAGAACAACATATAACTATCCAAGGATCTACAGGTATGGATGATGCAGAAGTAGATAAATTAGTAAAAGAAGCTGAAGAGAAAAAAGAAGAAGACAAAAAGAAAAAAGGTCTAGTAGAAGCTAGAAATACTGCAGATTCTACAGTTGCACAAGCAGAGAAAATGCTTAGAGACAATGCTGACAAAGTAGAAGATGCTGATAAAAAATTAGTAGAAGAAAAAGTATCAAAAGTAAAAGAAGTACTAGCTAAATCTGATGCTTCAAAAGAAGATATGGAAGCAGTAACAAAAGAATTAAACGACACTATGATGACTGTATGACAAAAAGTATATGCACAACCAGGTACAGAACAAGCTCCAAATTCAGAAGCAAAAGCAGATGATGGAGTAGTAGACTGAGATGTAGAAACTGATGGAAATACAACAAGAGTGTAAAAAACAAAAAAACAGTAAAAATATTTTTACTGTTTTTTTGTTATATTTTTACAATCAATCAAATAATGATTCAAAATCAACATTTCAATTATTAGACATTTTATCTTCAATTAACTCTCTAAAAGATAATAATTGAAGTAAAAGTGCTTCTTTATGAGAATTTTTTACTATCATTTCATTTGTTCTTGTTAATAGCTTATCTAATTGTGTAGAATTTAAATTATCAATATTTTTTTTAAATCTTAAATTAAATTGTTCCTTATATTTAGAAATCATTTCTGATTTTTCTTTTTTTAATAATTCTATATTTAGTTGTTTTTTACTATCATCTACTGATTTATCTTTAATAGCTTCTTTTTTTTGTTTATCTTCCATTATTTCCTTTTGTCTTTTTTCTTCAATCTTCTTGATTAATTCTTCTTTTTTTTGATTAGCTTCTTTTATTTCTTGTTTTTTCTTTTCCTCATTTATCTTACTATCGTCATATTTTTTACTATCATCATATTTTTTAACAGTTGATGAATCTTCTTTAAAATATGAAATATATTCGTTTCTTACTTGTAATAATGCTTTTAATTTAGTTTTATATATATCTAAGTTTCAAGCATATTTACTACCCTTTTCACTAGATATATATGCTATATCACCTTCATAACCTTTAATCTTTTCATCAATTCTTATGAAATATCACTTTATTAATTCACTTTTAAATTCTTCTCTAAAAGAATTTAAATGTTTTGTATATTCATCTACAGTAGTTTTTTCTGTTTTTGTAGATGTATCATTAATTACATCATCTCATGCACTAACTTGAGAACTAATAAGTAGCATAACAATTAAAAATATTGTATTTTTCACTTTATTCATATAAATAAAATATAAAAAATTAAAATAAGTTGCATAATATTAATATTCTAGTTAAAAAATACTAATTATACAAATTTCTCACAACTTGTATTCAAATATTATTGATTTAAGATACTAATGCAAATATTTTTTAATATAATTATATAAAAAAATTATTAATAATAATATAAATTTTGATAGTAAAAGTAAAAATATAGTTATAATAATAAAGTACTAAGGTTCTAATCCACCATAATTTAGATTATGCCAAGTATTGATTATTTGAAAAACTTTATTATTATGTAATTACTCATTTAAACAGAAAAAGGAGAAATTTATGAGTATGAATTTTTGGCTTGAAATAATTGTTAGTCTAGTTATTATTTCAGTAGTGATTATTCTATGCTATTGGGTAATACCTAGAAATATAAGTGTAATTGAATTTTTTATAAATAATAAAAGATTTCTTTCTCCAAACTGTATAAGCAATTGGAGGAAATATTTAGGTATACCAACTGTTTTACTTTTCATATATGGTATCAAATCACAAAATAGCATAATAGTTTATCTTGCTGTATGGATATTTATGTTTTTAGCCATTAGTGACTTGCTTGATGGTGTGGTTGCTAGAAATTGCAATATGTGTAGTATAGAAGGTGCCAAGCTGGATGCGCAAGCTGATAAGTGGTTTGATTTACCTGCTATGTTTGCATTTAGTTTTTTCCCTACTTTTGAACCAATATATCTAATTCCTGTAACTTTTATAGCTATATTTGACATTATTGGTCAATTTATAAGAGGACTAAATTCACCTCCAGAGGCTGGAATAATAGGTAAAGCAAAAACTACAATCAAATTTATCACTATTTATATGATGAGTTTTACTGGTAGATATCCTGAAATATATGACACTTTGAAACTTGAAACAGTTATACTTATATTTTTGTTTTTAGCTCTATTATTAGCTGGTCTATCAATGGGAATGAAAACAAAATGGTATAACGAATACTTGAGAAAATATTTGAACGACTATCAAAATCAATGATTTATTTTAAAAAAGACACTAAATTAATTTTTAGTGTCCTTTTTTTATTGTTTACTTAATCACGAATTACATTAAATCAATATGCTTCCCAATATTCTATTCATCATATCAAATCTGATACATCAGTAAATCAATTTATTTTCATATATTGTAATACATATTGAGTTCTATTTCAGTGCCAACAATAAATCAAATACTTTTTATTTCTATCTAGATGTAACATATTATCAACAAATTTTTTAGAATACATATCATAATATAAATCTGTTCACTTAATATATCCATAAATTACTTTCTCTTGTGGAGTTCTAATATCTATCAAAATAGTGTCATTTTTAAATATCTCATCACTAAATTGTTTTGCATGTAATCTTCTAATAGTCATAATAAATTAAATTATTTATAGTATCAATATATTTAATCTTTCCCCCGCCTTACTAAGGAGGGGGATGCCTGAAAGGCAGGGGGTGGTCGAAAAAATACGAAGTTTTTCACATATTTCTACAATCATTTTCTTTCCATGAAGGCAGTATTATCTACTTCCCTTCACATAAAATCAAAAAATAACTCAGTAGCTGTTTTTCTAGTTCATTGTCACAATATTGTATTAAGTAATTTTTCTCACACAGATCTATCAAACATTCATAATTCTTTTATTCTAGAAAATACATCAGCTTCAATTATTTCAGCCCACATATATGAATAATATCATGCAGAATATCATCATCAAAAAATATGGCCGAAACTACAATACATTTTGTAATCATCTCATCTAGGAAATATAGAATACTTATTTACTATCTCTAAAACTTTTTTGTCTAACATTTCAACTGTTTCTGATACTTCACTAGAATATATATGCATATCTAATAAAGCAAATTCATTCTGTCTTGCTACAAATGTACCTGACATATATGTTTTTAAATTGTCCAACTTGTCTAACATAGATTTACTAATTGATTCTCCTGTTTCATAATGTTTAGCCAATTTTTGCAAACTATCTCTATCTGCAACCCAGTTTTCTAATAATTGACTAGGTAATTCTACGAAATCCCATTCTACTCAAAATCATGATAATTCACTATATTTACTCTCACTACTTATCTCATGTAGAGCATGTCAAAACTCATGAAAAAGAGTTTCTACATCTCTCATAGATAGTGTAATTTTTCATGGTGTTTTTTGAAAATTACATACATTTACTATTATAGGCAATTTAGTCTTTGGAAAATATTCTTTTTCTCTTAAGTTATCTGCCCAAGCTCATGGTCTCTTATTTTTTCTATAAAATGCATCCAAAAAATAATAAGAAATAAGTACAGAGTCTTTATAAACTTCATATATTCTTGTGTCTTCTAGATTTGAATCTATTTCTATTAGTTCTATTCAATAAAACTCTTTTGACAAATTATGCAAATAAGTCAAAGTATTTTCTAATTCAAAATACTGTTTCAATTCTTTTTCGTCAATATCGTACTTTTCTTCTTTATATATTCTAGAATAATAAGCCAAATCTTCTGAGTCTATATTGTCCAACTTGAAATAATCTTTTAATTCTTGCATTTCATTTTCAGCTTTTTCATAAGCCTTTTTTGAAATTCATTCTATCAATTCAAATACTTGATTCGGTGATTCTGCCATTTTTGAATTCAGACTTAGTTCTGCATAATTTTTATATCATAATATTTCAGATTTTTCTTTTTTTAATTTCAATATATTCAATATATTCTCTCTATTATCATATTTTCAACTACTAGCAAAACTATAAAATCTACGAGCAAAATCTCATCTAATAGTTTTATCATGACAATATTTCATAATTGCTTGATAAGTAGTAGGATCAGCATCAAATATATATCATTCTTTTTCTATTTCATCAGGTCAATCAGTAAATCTCTCTTTATCTGCATTATCTAGTATCTCTTTAGGTAAATCTTTAATAGCTGAAAAATCAGTAATAGTATAGCTAAATTGAGCTTCATCATCTACTATATTATTAGAAAAATCATCTGATAATTTAGATAATTGTTTATTTAATTCTTTTAATCTGTCTTGTTTATCCTTTGGTAAATCTATTCATCTATCTTTGAAAGCCTTTATTCTCAGATACATTATTCTAGTTTGTTCTTCATCCAAGTTTAAATTGTTTTCTACATATATAAGTTTATCAAAATAATCTGAATTATATGCAACATAATTTCAAAAATCTTGCAGTTTTGGTCTGAAATCTTCTACTATTTTTCTTATTTTTTCAGTATTTTCTACACTTTGAAAATGGTTTAATAAACTCCAAAAATAATCCAAATTACTTTCATCTTCAAATGACTCAAATTTTAAATCTTTGTTCTGTATTTTTAAAAAATCCTCAAATTTTTGTTTATCTATTTCCAAAAATTCATCAAGCATTTTAGTTGCTATATCAAGTATCTCATCTGAAAAAATGAATTTCAAATCTGGAAATCATTCTTTTTCTAATTCTTCTATAAGTTTTTGTTTTAATTCCATGTTTAGTTTGTTTTTAAATAATTAATGGGCTTATTATATATAAAAAATAGATAGTTTAAAATAATTTATTATTAAAAACTCTTTACAATTTTAATTTAGTATATATTATGTATATACTTTTAGTTTTTACTTTCAAGACTAAAGAGTCATTATTTTACATTGTAACCATATAATTTATGAAAGTATTAGTAACTTTTCCAGTATGGAAAGGTTATATTGTATCCTTTTCTCTTAGAAAGAAAAAATTCTCTAGAAAAAGGAAAACAATATAAAAAGAGAGGTTTCAGCCCTCTCTTTTTATATTGTCATTATTTTACAACCAAAATATTTATGGAAGTTATATACATTATATAAAAATTGTGTGAATTTGTCAATAAAATTTTTGTTTTTATTTATTTAGATATAATTAATTTAATAATAATTAATTTCAAGAAAAAAATGAATAAATTAGCTAAAATAGAAAATTCTTGGTATGAAGTATTAAAAGAAGAATTTGATAAACAGTATTTTTTAGATATTAATACAAAAATAAATGATGACATAAAAGCATGAATAACTATATATCCAAAAATGGAAAATATTTTTGCAGCTTTTGATAAAACACACTTTGATGATGTAAAAGTAGTTATTTTATGACAAGATCCTTATCACTGAGAATGACAAGCACAAGGTTTTTGTTTCAGTGTTACTAATTGAATGAAACTACCACCAAGTCTACAAAATATATATAAAGAATTAAATAGAAGTTTGTGACTAGAAATTCCCAAGTCGTGAGATTTATCAGCTTGGACAATAGAGTGAGTATTTTTACTTAATGCTATATTAACAGTACAAGCATGAAATCCTGCTAGCCATGCAAAAATATGATGGGAAATATTTACAGATACTGTTATAAAAACAATATCAGATAATAAGCAGTGAGTGATATTTCTACTTTGGTGAGCTTTTGCTCAAAGTAAAAAGTCATTAATTGATACATCAAAACATTATATACTAGAAACAGCTCATCCTTCACCTTTTTCTGCACATAGATGATTTCTATGAAGTAATTGTTTCAAACTAACTAATGAAATATTAGTAAAAAATTGAAAAATTCCTATAAATTGGCAATTATAAAAATTCACCATCCTTAATAAGGGTGGTGAATTTTTATAATGACAGAAAGTTAAGGAATTGTGTACTATGGTTTTAATCCGTCCCCCTGCGTTACTACCTTTAAAAAAGGGAGAAATTTCTTCCCTTTTCAAGGGGGGCGCCCCGAAGGAAGTACTCTTGGGGTATCCCGAGGTACGAGGGGATGGGTTAGAAAAATATACCACATTTTCCTTACCTTAATGGAATATGAGTTAGGGAATAGTCTGATTTTTATATTACTTCTATTTCATTTCTCCATACATCTTCTGGTTTTTCTCTTTTTCTTATTTCAACTATTTCTCAAGATTTTCTAATCAAAATTTCTCAAGCTTCTGGAAATGAATTATAATTTTTCATACTCATTGAAGAATTATAAGCTCAAGTACCATCAAAAACAATTATATCTCATACTGATGCTTTATTTAACTCAACTGTTTCTATCACTTCTTGATCATATAATTTTGTAGTAAGAATATCGCCAGACTCACAACAATGTCCAACAACTACATAATAATCTTTTTCAATTGAATCATTTATTATTGTAATAGGTTGTTGTACTCAATACATTGCTACTCTAGGCATTTCTGTCATTCATGTATTTGTTCTAATAAATTTATATCAATTAATACCTGTGTTAACAATAGAGTCTACTTTAGCAACTACACATCAACTATTGATAACCATATATTTTCATGGCTCTAGCTCTAAATGTATTTTTCTTCAAGTTTCATTATAAAACTCTGTAAATTTTTCCGCTACAGATTTACCAATAGCCTGTAAATCAGCTGTTTTTTCATAAGGCATAATAGCCATTTTGAATCCACCTCACATATCTAGAGTTGTTACATTTGGAAATTGTCTAACAAAATCTAATCATATATTAGCACTATTAGTCCATGATTCTGGAGTATTTTCACTACCAATATGAATATGAATTTTTGATATTTCTAAATCATATAAATGTACTAATTCTTTTATTTCTGGTATAAATTCATGCCAAATACCAAATGCTGAAGTTTCTCATCAAGTAGATATTGCCTTGAATGCTCATGATCACATTCCTGGATTAATTCTAACTCAGATTTTTCTTGAATTGTTTGATTTAATTGTCTCATCCTGAACTTGTTTCAATATCTCTCAAATTGCTTTAATCTGATCCAAACTTGTAGCTACTAAAAATACTCATAAATCTAATAGTTTCTCTAATTCTCTTGGTGTTTCTTGTCCTGAAATTTGTATATCTGATGGTTTAAATCAAGCATTTAAAGCTCTAAAAGCTTCATATTCAGAACTTCAATCAATTTTTATTCATCTATTATTAAATTTTTTAAGTATATTTACATTAGATTTTGCCTTCATAGCAAATCTAACATCATGTCAAAACGCACTTGGAAATAATAAAAAATTATTTACAGCTTCATCCAATTTATCTTCAGAATAAACATACACAGGAGTATCAAAATTATTATCAATTATATATGCTTGTTCTCTTGTCAAAAAATTCATAATAAATATAGGTTATGATAAATAATATTCTCATTTGAAAACTTCTTTTGCTTCTCATTTCATTATAACTGAGTCTTTTTCATCTCAGCTCCATTTAACCTCAAGTATTCAACCAGGTAAGTTTACTTTTATAAATTTATTTATTGATAATCTTCCAGATAATATTCATGCTACAACAACTGCACAAGCTCAAGTTCAACATGATAATGTCTCTCAAGCTCATCTTTCCCATACTCTCACCATAACTTCAAATTCACTTATTATTTTTACAAATTCAACATTAGTTTTATCTGGAAATATATCCAAGTAATTTTCAATATGTTTTCAATAAATACTTATATCCAATTTTTCTAATAAATCATTCAATAAATTATTATCCCTACAAAATATAACTGCATGTGGATTTCACATACTAATTGGAGTAAATATAAATTCTTGATTATCAATTTTAATAGGAAATTTGTCACCTAGTTTTTTACTTTTATATACCAGATTTTTAATTCTCGATGGTTTTCACATATCAACAGTAACTATATTTTTATCAATACTTAAGTTAAGTATTCAAACTCATGTTTCAACATCAATAATATTTTGATTTACAAATCAATTATCAAACAAATACTTCATATAGCATCTTATACCATTACCACACATTTCTGCTTGTGTTCAATCCGGGTTATAAACTTCATATTTGAAAGCTACTTTTTTTCATCTAGAAATTAATAAAACTCAATCTGATCATATTCAAAAATGTCTATCACACATTCTTACTATTAATTCTTTAGTTAAATCTATTTTTAATTCAATTAAATGATCATTATTTATTAATATAAAATCATTTCAAGTTCAATGCATTTTAACAAAATGTAATTTTTTCATATATACAATATTATTATTAAAGAATATTTTTATCCGGTAATTTATTACTTTCTATCATTGATAGAATTTCATCAGTTTTTTTAGAATAACTTACTCAAATAAAAGGTATTTCATATACTTGAGACAGTATTATTGAATGCAATCTCATAGCTAAACATAAATCAAATTCTCTATATATGTATTTAGTATAAACATCTTCCATTGTACTAACTATTCTAATCTTTTCATTTATCCTAGTAAATTTATTCAAAAAGACATAATCATTAGCTATAGAATCTTTTTTATGAAAACTATTAGGTATCAAAATTACTTCTCAACCATTCTCTAATATAAAACTAATTATTTCATTTATGATTTTTTCTTCTTCTATTTTAGCTTCATCTCAATGTTTTTTAGACAAATAACCTCTCCTAAAAGCTATAGCTATTTTTTTTCACTTCAAATCAATATCAGATAAATCTCTAAATGTAAAATCAAAAGAATTAATTTTTTTTATTAAATAACTTTTCTTACTTTGTCATTCTATTTCACTAAATACTGGATCTTTTATAATAGTTGAATTAATTCATATTTCTTTTAACAAATTATAACTATATGAATCTCTAACCGTTACTTCTGCTTGTGAGAATATTTGTTTAACTTTATGTAAATTAAATTTATTTTTAATATTTAATCATACAGCAAAAAATAACACATTTTTATTTAATAAATAAAATAATTTAGTCCTAAATAACCATTGATCAAGTGGTTCCCTTGTAGATTGATGTTCTGAATCATAAATAATTCAACCTCAACCTATAACTATTAAATCACTTCTAACTACTGCAAATAAAAAAGAAAAAAAATTACAGATATTTCTAAAAATATTTGAAATATTTCTAATTCAAACAGGAAAATATTCTTTATAAAAAATATTACTTTTCTTTAAGAATGGATTAAGAGTATCATAAGAAAATACTATAAATTTAGTATCTTTTCAATATTTTCTCTCCAATAACTTTACTTCATTTTTTAATATTAATTCATCACCCAAGTTTTGTGCTCACACTGAAGCAAAGATAGATATTATCATATTTGTAAATTTAAAACTAATAAATTAAATATATAATAAATAAATTAATTCAAAATGCAATTTTTTAAATAAAGTAAAAAAGCCTATTTATTAGATAGGCTTTTTTGTAAAAAGTTAACTCAAGGCAATGCGAAATATACGCCGACGCCGAAACGAAATTAATTAGTCTCTGAATGAGAGTTCATTGGTGGTGAGTGCATGGACGTTTCCTGTGAATGATTTTTACAATATTTTTTCTTTTTTCTACTGCATTTTTACTGCGGGGATGCTCTTATGTACATGTTTTCTCCATGTGCAGGCCGGCGCCGAATCAGTGATTATATTTAAAAAAGGTTAATGTAAAATTACTAGGTGGTGCATGTATCATGACCGTTTCTCCGATATTGTGTTTCAAAATTCTAATCCTTTATAACGGTAATTACCGGATAATTGACTAGGTTAATTTGTGATGTCCTTACTGGACTTGTGTAATATAATAAATAATTTTTATTTGTCAAAACTTTTTTTGACTTTTTTATTATTTATTTTTTAATATAGATTAAATATACTAATTCCCTTTCCAAGGGAAGTACCCCGCAGGGGGGAATTGGTTATTAATTTTCTTCTTTTTTTCTGAAACTTAAAGCTTCTAAAATATGTTTTGATTCTATATTATCTACTCACTCTAAATCAGCTATAGTTCTAGATAATTTCAGTATTCTATAATATGATCTAGCAGATAAATTCATATTATTAACTGCTTGTTTCAATATAGTATCAGTCGATTCTTCCAATTGACAATATTTATTTATTTCTTTAGTTCACATTTCAGAATTAAAAGTAATATTTGTTCACTTAAATCTATTTAATTGTAATTGTCTAGCTTTTTCTACTCTAGTTTTTATATCAATTGAAGTTTCACAATTTGAATAATCCTCTCATACTTTGAATTTGTCTGTTTTTACTTTTGGTACTTCTATAAATATATCTACCCTATCTATTAGTGGTCATGATAATCTAGATCTATAGTTCTCCACTTGTTTATGTGTACAAATACATTCCCTATCTGGATCTGTAAAATATCCACATGGACAAGGGTTCATAGCTCATACCATTATAAATTGAGCGGGATAAGTATAACTGGCATTTGCTCGATTTATAGTTATACATCAATCTTCTAATGGTTGTCTAAGTACTTCTAATACTGACTTTTCAAACTCTAGTATTTCATCCAAAAATAATACTCACTTATGAGATAGACTTATTTCTCATGGTTTAGCATTTCTACCTCATCATACTATAGACACACTAGATGCTGTATGATGAATAGTTCTAAATGGTCTCTTTCTAATAATTGGATTATCAGAATTTAATAATCAAGAAATACTATAAATCTTTGATACTTCTATAGCTTCATCTATGGTTAAATCTGGTAATATAGTCGAAAATGCTTTTGACAACATAGTTTTTCAACTACCTGGAGGTCAATCCATAACTATATTATGTCATCATGATGCTGCTATTTCTAGAGCTCTTTTTGCATGTTCCTGTCATAATACGTATTTAAAATCATGTTTATTATTATGAAAATTTTGTTGTTTTCAAAATTTGGTAAAATCAAGTTGAGGTAATACTATCATTTCTTTATCATTGTTTAAATATTCTATCACTTCTTTGAGATTCTCAACTGGAATAACATCTATTCATGGTACTATTGATGCTTCTAGAGAATTCTCTTTTGGAATAAATATTCTCTTATATCATTTTTCTTTTGCTCATATAGTTGCTGGTAATACAGAAGCTACTTTTCTCAGATTTCAATCTAGAGATAATTCTCCTAAAAATATTGAATCTAATACATAAGTATCAGTTATAAATCATTCATGTAATAATATTCAAATAGCAATAGGAAAATCAAAACTAGGACCAGATTTCCTAATATCAGCTGGTGCTAAATTAACAGTTATTCGAGTCATAGGCAATTTGTTTCCAGATGATTTCATAGCAGATCTAAGTCTCTCTTTGCTCTCCTGTACTCATTGGTCTGGTAATCAAACAATAGTAAAACTTGGTAATCAATTATTTATATCCACTTCTACTTCTACTAAATGAGAATCTAATCAATTTACTGTTATAGAATTTACTTTCGATATCATATTATGTGTTGGTTATATTATATACTAGATATATACATATAATATATATAATTATTATTTGTCAAATTTTTAATTCTTTTTTTGATTTATTTATTTTTTTTATTAAAATGTAATTATTAGATTATATAATAGTAATTAACAAATGAATATGAAAAAATTAATAATTGTGTTGATAGTATTAAGTTTTTTAACTTCTTGTGGAAATAAGAATCAAGAATCAAATACTGAAATATGAGATACATTAACTTGACTAACAGAAACATGAATAACAGACAATGAAATTGATAATAAAGATAATTCTGCTATAGTTGATAATACAGGAGCCGATGATTCAAGTGAAATAAATAATCAAAAAAATAATTCAGATAATTGAACAACTAGCAAGGATAAAAATAATAACAATGATAATCCTAAATCTATAGAATGAAACTCTTGAGTTTCAAGTAGTAGTTGATGATCAAACACTAAAGATGATAGTGGAATTTCTGATGATGCAGCATTAGAAAAAGAAGTAAATGATTTATTAGATGATTTTATAGATTCTTTAGATAATTATGATAAACAATAATTTAAAACAAGATATTATCAAGCAAATAAACAAGGGAGAAAGAATATCTCCTTTTTTGTTTTTAGGTAAAAATTCCGAATTACTGAATTCTCAAGTAAGAAATCTGTGAATTGAAATACTAAAAGACTTTGAAATACCTAGTAACTATCTATATATTTCAGAAGATGATTGAAAAAATATAAAAATAAAGGATATTAAAGAATTTGTAGAATTTTCTAATTCCAAATCACCTTATAAATTTCAAATATTTCTAATAGAAAATATTTCTAGATTTACTATTCAGGCTTGAAATAGTATGCTTAAGTTTTTTGAAGAACCAGATGCTTCTAGTATAATATTTCTAACAAATACTTCTGAAAGTGGTATATTAGATACAATATTATCTAGAGTACAAACTATTGATTTGTGATGACAAAGTATTATAAAAAAAGATAATTTTGTATATAGTATGATAGAAAAATACATACTAAATAAAAACACTGAAATAATTTCTTATTATTACAGGAATAAATTAGAAAAACAAGACTATATTATTTTCCTAGAAAACTTGATTATATACTCTAAAGAAAATCTAGTTTTGATAAATTTTTTAAATGAAATAGATGAGGATATAAATACTATTAAACAAAATAATGTAAATGCAAAATATATAGTAGATAAATGGTTACTAAGAATTTAATGAATAATTTTATAATCCATCCCCCCCTTCGGGGTACTTCCTTTAATACTAAAGGAAGAAAATTTATTTATATTTTTATTAAATTTTAATCATAAATATAATATATGCATGTAGAAAATGCTTCCTTTAGTATTAAAGGAAGCTGTCTGAAGGACTGATGGATTATTACTAATTTTTCCTTATGAAAAAAATATTAAAAGGCTTTTCTCTAATAGAATTAATTGTTTGAATAACTATTTCTATGCTTTTAATGGTATGAGTAGGTATATTTATTAGTGGTGGTATGAAAAATATTTTTGCATGACAAAAAGTATTAGAAAATACAGACGAATTTACAGATTTTTCTAATAATTTGAATATAAGTATAAACAATATTCAATCTTGATCTATAGCACCTATTAGTACTGGTAGTTGAATAATATTCAAAAGATGAAATAATCTAGCTGATTGATGATTTAGCTATATATGAACTGAATTATTAAACGAAGTATTTTGTAGTAGTGACGCAGAGAATCCTATAACTAATAATATATTTATTAAAAGTTTTATTCCTTTTGAAGAACAGTGAGAAGATATTTTTAGTAATTATGACTATATACTAAGTTCAACTGGTATTATAATTTGAACAGGAATGTATAGATCATATCAAAAAGAAAATGTAGTAAAAGATAATAATTGAAATATAATAGTGTGAAAAGGTATTTTTGGTGATAAATTTGTAGAATGAGTAAGTTGAACAGGCGTTTATCTGAATTCACCAACATGATTAGCTACTGATAATACAAATTTATATATTTCTGATACTTTAAACAATAGAGTCTTATATCTAGATGCAAGTCAAAATATTCATTTATTACTTGATCAAAATGATTGATTGAATGAACCAACTTGATTATATTATAATGATACAGATAAAGCACTATATATAGCAAATAGTTGAAACTGAGAGATACTTAAATACTCGAGTAAAAATAAAGTTTTTTCTCCTAGTTTAACATTAACATGATTCAATGTAAATAATGTTTCTAAAGCAGAAATATCATTTTTATGAGTAAGTACTAATGTATCATTATCTATCTACAATACATGAAGTATTAATTTTATTAATCCAACAACAAGTACTGATTATTTAACTTGAAGCAGTAATTATTTAAAATATTATTTTGTAAATTACAATTCAGATTCCAATCAAGGAAGTTGTAGCTGAAATGAAATAGACATTATTTGAGATAATCCAATACAATGTGTATCATCTTGAACCTGAAAAACTTCAACTTATCAACCAAAAACTATATCAAGTTTAACTGTTAATAGTATAACTAATGTTTCAAATACAGGTAGTTATTATATAAATTTAAAACTACTTGATACATCTAATACAATATTATATCAAAATTATTTCCCTTATTTTACACAATGAGACGATATATTAACTACAAAATGAGATAATACTTTGAGTATAGTACATTCATGATTGAGTTATCCTACTTGAATATGGTGAGCATGAGCAAGTGACTTTAATGAATTCTGAAATTGACCTTATGCTAATCTACCATATCATTCTACTGATAAATTATTAAGTGTACCTGTTAAATCATTAGATATTACTAATAATCCAAATGATTTATTAACTATTATTCTAAAATATTATAAAAACTACAATTGTTATAATACTGATGAAAAAATAGATAAAACATTTATAATAAAGAAAAATTTGAAATAATTAAAAAATAATATATAATATATTTAACTCATATAGTAGTGAGGAAAATAAAAAAAGAGAGGGCCTTAACCTCTCTTTTTTATATTTTTTCTATAAATCATAATAATTCTTCTCTGAAATTTTTCTTATCAAATTTTTGTGCATGTTCTCTGATTAACTTACAATCAAAAGTCATAGTTTCAAATTCATCTATTGCTTTATTTAATGATTCTACTGTTTGATTTTCAAAAAATATACCTGTTTTTCAAGCTACTACTGTTTCTAATGCTCATCATTTACCATATGCTATAACAGGAGTTCAAGTAGACATTGCTTCTATTGGTACCAATCAGAAATCTTCTTCAGGTGGAAACAAAAATGCTTTAGCTTTTCAATATAATTCTATTATTTCTGCATTTGAAGCATTCAATTTCCATTCTATATTTGAATTACTTTTCGATTTTAAATATTTATATAATTTATTATCAGTATTTGTTGCTAATATTAATTTTTTTCAATTAGTATTAAAAGCATCTACGATTAAATCAAATTTTTTGTAAGGAATACATCTTCAAACATATAAATAAAAATCTTGTTTTTGCTCATTTAATACGATTTTTGTAGTATCAATACATGGATATATAACAGTAGCTTCTCTAGCATAATATTTATTTATTCTATTAGCAGTATTTATAGAATTTGCTATGAAAATATCAGGTCTAGCTGAAGCTACAAAATCCCATTTTCTAAGATTGTGAACAATTTTTGGCATTAACCATTTTCATAAAAAATTTAGTGATCAAAACTCCATCATATTCAGATATTCATGATAATGTGACCAAAAATATCTAGTCGGAGTATGACAATAACATATTTGTATAGTATCAGGTTTCGTTATCACTCATTTACTTTCAGCGCTAGTGGAACTAATAACTAAGTCATAATCTGATAAATCAAAACTCTCAAAAGCAAGTGGTCTAAGTGTAAGAGCCAATTTATGAGATTTATTTAATAATGGTATTTTTTGAATAAATGATGTAGTAATTTTTCTTCAATGAAAAACAGGATTATTTTCTTGAAAAAATACACTAGTAAAAATATCTGCATTAGGAAATATTTCTAGTAATTGTTCCAAAACTAGCTCTGCTCATCACCAATCTTTTATCCAGTCGCATATAATTGCTATTTTTTTTTGATTTATATTTTGCATTATTTAATATTTATTTATACTTTAAATAATAATAAAAGTAAAAAACATATATGCAAATTTTTTGAATAAAATTAGACAAACTTAAATACAAAGAATTAATAGATATTTTAATCAAATTTGATAAACAAAACATAGTATTTACTCCCAACCCTGAAATACTTTTAAAAACAAAAAAAGATGAAGAATTCAAGAAATTACTAGAAAAAGCTAACTATTTAACTCCAGATTGAATAGGATTATATATAGCATTTCAGATACTTGATAATAATTATTGAAAAATAATTAATACATTTTTAATTCCCTATTACTTTATAAACTTATTCTTTAGAAGAAAATATTTATATAAAAAATATTGAGATAGGATTTGTTGAAGTGATTTAACAAAAGATATGATAAATATAGCTTCAGAGTCACAAATTCCAGTAACAATTATAGATTTATATAATCCAACTGATGTAAATAAAATAAAATCTCAAGAAATATTTAAAGAATTATTAACTAATAAATTCCCTAAGTTAAAATTTGATTATTTTGTATACAATCCTATTGAAAAAGAAAATATTATTAATCAAATATGAAAATCTGAATCAAAAATACTTTTTTCAACATTATGAATGAAAAAACAAGAAGAATCAGTAATAGAAATAATGGAAAAATGTAGTAATATAAAATTATGATTATGAATATGATCTAGTTTTGATTACTTTATCTGATTTCAAAAAAGAGCTCCAAAAATATGGAGAGCGATATGACTAGAATGGCTATATCGTCTAATAACATGACCAAGAAAAATAGATAGATTAAAGAGACTATACAATGCAATTTTTGTATTTATTTATGAAGTTGTAATTAATAAAAATAAATCTAGGAATAAATAATAACTAGAATAAAAAAAGCAAAATATAAATATAATTTCATAAATTTAAAAAAATGAATATATTAAATAGGAGAAATAATTTTATAAATTATAAAAAAATGAAAAAAATAAAATCCCCCGTTTTGCTTAAAATGAGATTACTAGCAGATGAAAAAATACAAAAAGACATAAATAATTGGAGACTACTAACTAGTGAAATTATAAATAAAAATAATAATAGGTTACTTGTAGTAGTTTGACCATGTTCAATTCATGACGTTGAAGAATGACTAGTTTATGCAAGAAAATTAAATAGAATAAAAGAAAAGTACCCAAACTTATTTATTGTCATGAGATCATATTTTGAAAAACCACGTACAATTAATTGATGGAAATGACTAATAAATGATCCATTTTTGGATTGAAGTTTTGATATAGAAAAATGATTAAAAAAAGCTAGAAAATTATTATTAGAAATAAATAAATTGTGATTGGCTGTTTCTACTGAATTTCTAGATCCAATAACACCAAATTATTTATCCGATTTAATAACTTGGTGAGCTATATGAGCTAGAACAACAGAATCTCAAGTGCATAGAGAAATGGCTTCATGATTGGATTCTATTATATGATTCAAAAACTGAACAACTTGAGATATACAGATAGCAATAGATGCTATTAAATCTAGTGCAAATTCTCATACATTTTTATGAATAAATCAAAAAGCAAAACTAGAAATAATAAACACAAAATGAAATAAAAATACTCATATTATTTTAAGAGGATGAAAAAATTGACCAAATTATAAAAAAGAAGATATAGATAATACTATAAAAATACTAAAAAAAGAATGAATAAATACTTGAATAGTGATTGATGCATCACATGCAAATAGTAATAAAAAACCTGAAAACCAAAAATCAGTAATAAAAAATATAGCTGAACAAATAGAAAATTGAAATAAAAATATAATATGAGTAATGATAGAAAGTAATATATATTATTGAAGTCAACCATTTACACCATGAGTAGATAAAGCATCAGATTTAAAATACTGAATAAGTATAACTGATTGATGTATAGCTTTGGATGATACTAAAAAATTACTCGATACGCTAAATAAAGCAGTAGAAAAAAGAAAAACTCTTAAATAAATTAAAATTTATTTAAGAGTTTTTTAATCTCTATTACATAATATGTAGCATTTTCTTTTAATATATTTAAAGGACTAGAATCAAATTCATGTACTAATCTATTTCTAAATTTATGTAATTCCCATACTTGATTTAAATCAGAAATTTCAATTGGTTTTTGCTTCAATATTTCTCAAAAAGTTCATTTATATCATACTTCAAGTAAAATCTTATGATACAATTTATCCATATCTATAACCTGTTCTTTATAAGAATCTAGTCAGATTATAAATTTTAATTGTTTAATATAAAATGCTTTTTTATTTTTTGTTAATTTATATGATTTTTTAAATTTAAAAAATAAATAAATTATTATGAGCAAAATAATTATGATAATTATTTCATATATATACATCCAATTTTTATTAAGGAATATTAATTATTTTATCTTCTTTCTCTCAGTCACTCAATTTATAATAAACTTTTATTTGTTTGTTTATCATCAAATCATAATCATATATATTCACTCAAGATTCTGAAAATATATTTTTTACTTCTCAAGATGCTGTTTTTAATTTTAAATCACCTCAACTAATAAAATAAGTCCCACTTTTTCATGTCTTACTATTAATCATATTTTCAGAATCTGATTGAGTTTTTGTACTAGTTGAATCAAGTTTTAAAGTTGGATCAATATTAGCTGTTTGAGTAGGGATTTCATTAGTATTTTTTTCTATAATACTATTTGTTTCCATATCAACATACAATGTCTTAGATGGAGTTGATGAAGTTTTACTATTATATATATTAAATGATATTACTTTGTCATTAGCTTTAGTCGAATTCATTAATAATTTTGATGATTTATCCAATTTTGTAATCAATTTATTATTTAAAAACAAATATTTATTTGTTTCATCTTCTTTAAATATAAATCAATTTCAAATATTTTTTTCTACTAAAAATTTACTCGATTCTTCTTTATCATTTGTTGAATCTTCAGATTCAATTGATTCAGATAAATCATATTTCAATTTATTTTCTTTTTCTCACTCTATTTTATTTTTTTCATCGTTTTTTTCTTCTTTAACTGTTTGATTTGCTACATTATTCAATTGTGTTTTTTTAGCATATCATGGAATACTTACAACTATTCAGTTTTCTATTTTAGCTGTTTTATCTCTACACATATCCAAATAAAATACATTTATATTACATTTAATCAATCATATTTCATCAGTTGCATAACATATTTCATCTATTACTTTTCATCATTTTGACTTACAATATTGTTCTTCAATAGACAAAACTTTAGTTATTCATTCATTTTCATTATCTGTTTCAGATTCTTCAACTTCTTCTAATCAAATATCTGTATTTTCTATTAATGATCATGAATTAACAGAACTTTGTTTTCTAGTATTTTTTTCTGATGCAGAATCTAAAGTTAAATTATCTTCATTATTTATTAATTTATTAGATAAATATTTAACACTACTTATACTACAAGAACCTAAAAAAAAAGTAATTATAAATACAATGAATAATTTTTTCATATATTTTTGTTAAAACTATAAAATATTTAATAATTTTATTATATGTTATAATATAATTATTTATGATAAATTTTCAATTATTTTTATCTTTAATTCATCTAATCATATTTTTTCAAAAGCTGATATAAAAATAGGATCTAAATATGAGAATTTTTCACTCAAATATTCTAATTTATTTTTATATATTTTTACTTCTGTATCGATTTCTAGCTTGAACTCTCATTTTTCTAATCAATCAATTTTATTAAACACATATATTTTTTTCTGATTTGCTCATATACTAAACAATATATCGTCAACAACCTTCAATTTTACTTCTATTTTTGGATCACTTGCATCAACTACATGTAATAATATATCTGACTCTATAGAGTCTTCTAGTGTAGATTTAAAAGCATCTATAAGCTTAGGAGGTAATTCTCTGATAAATCAAATAGTATCATTTATTAATACTTCTCTAGGTGCAATATACTTCCCTGTAGCTTCTTCATAACTTGCTTCTATAAACATTTTTCAAACACTTGTTCATAGTGTAGCAAACAGTTTATCTTCTGCTAATACTCATTTTTTCGTCAGTGAATTAGTTAATGTTGATTTTCATGCATTAGTATATCATACCACTCAAACAGTTTTAAGTCATTTTCTATCTCTTGATTGTCTATGTTGTACCCTTACTTTTGAAAAATGATCAAGTTCTTCTTTTATATGCTTCTCTCTTGTAGCTAAATGTCTTTTCATTATTTCTGTATTTGTTTCTCATTTTCATTGTCATCATTGTTTTCATAGTTCCATACCCATATCAAAAATACGTGGTCACATATGTTTTATTGCAGCTAATTCAATTTGTAATTTAGCCTCTTTTGAAAAAGCATTTCTTTCAAAAATTTTTAAAATCAAATCAATTCTATCCCATGCTTTTGCTCAAATCTGTTTTAATTTTTCATTCAAAGTATAGATTTGCCTTGGTTTCAATATATTTCATAATATCAATATATTTGCTTCTTCTCTTTTCATTTCATCAATTATTTCATTCAATCTTCATTCTCATATAAATGTATTATAATCAGGAACTGATTTATTCTGAATATGCTTAATAATAACTACTCAACCATAAGTATTTACTAAATTTTCTAATTCTATCATCCTATCTGCCATATTTTGTCTGATTTCCAAATCTGCAGGCAAAATATCAGCAACAAAAACTCTTAATTTTTGTTCACTGTATTCTATATTTTGCTGTAATTGTTCTAATTCTCTATCCGATTTTTGTCTACCCATAAATTTTATTAAAAATATTATTAATAAATATAATGTTTTTAGCTTGTATGGCAAGTTTTTAGAATATTTTCAAAACAAGAATAATTCTCATTATTTTTTATTTTCTCTTTACAAACTAATTATTCTTCTTAAAATACAATTAGTTACAATTAAAAAATATGTAATTAAAATTAAATACTAAAAAAATAATATGACAAATCTAGATTACGATGTGATAATAATATGAGCATGATCTGCTTGATACCCTGCTGGAATGTATGCCAGTAGATATAAATTGAAAAATCTGATAATTGGATGACAACCGGGTTGAGCATTAGCTACTAGTCACAAAGTAGAAAATTATCCTGGTACTCTATCTGCACCAGGTAAAGAAATAATGGATAATTTCAGAAAACATGCTGAAGTTTCTGGAAGCGAAATACTAAATGAATTAGTAACGCAAATAAATAAGCATGAAAATCATTTTCATATAAAAACTAGCTCATGAAAAGAATTCAAAAGTAAATATGCTATTTTGGCTACTGGTAATAATTACAGAAAACTATGAGTAAAATGAGAAGCAGAATTTCTAGGAAAATGAGTAAGTTATTGTGCTACTTGTGACTGAATGTTTTTTAGAAACAGAGATGTAATAATAAATGGTTGAGGTAATACAGCATTAACTGAAGCATTATATTTAGCTGAATTGTGTAAAAAAGTATATATAGTACATAGAAGAGATACTTTTAGAGCTGAAGATATTTGGATAGAACAAGCAAAAAAAAGAGAAAATATAGAATTTGTACTAAATGAAGAAGTAGAAGAAATAGTATGAGATGCATTATGAATGACTGGTGTAAAACTGAAATCAGGTAAAGAAATAAAAGCTGATTGAATATTTGTAGCTATATGAAATATACCAAATATATGATTAGTAGACCATTTCAATCCACTAAAAGATGAAGAGTGATGTCTAATAGTAGACAAAAGACAAGAAACGTCTATCAAATGATTGTATGCTGCAGGTGATGTAACTACAAATTCAAATAAATTTAGACAAACTATAATGTCAGCAGCTGAATGATGTCTAGCTGCAAACAGTGTTCATGAAGACCATTTAAGGTAATTAGAGCTTTCTTTAAATAAGAAAGCTCTTTACTTTTTAGTAATTAATACTAATATAAATAATAATATAAATAATTAAATTAAAATGTATTACATATATATTTACACACCTTTTTATAATAATTGAAATTATATACCTCACCTGATAGAACATTGTGTTACAAACATAAAATCAGAAAAAGATTATTTTTTATATAATAATTTAAAAGCTTCATGTAATACATTTTGTACTTACTTTATTTTACCAACAAAAAATAAAAAATATTTAAATGATTTTATAAAAAAAATATTATCACCAATTAACAATAATTTAATAAAATATGAACATAATGTAATTAAAGATGAAAATAAAACTTATAATTTTGAAATTGACTTAGTTAATAAAATTTGAAAAAAATTATATTGAAATAGAGTTAATTTCAATCAAAATTGAAAATTATCATACAATAAAACAAAAGATTACCACAAAAAGTATTATACAAAAGAAAATATAATAATTTTGGAAAATAATATAAAATATTTTGATTGAGAAATTAAAACAAATTTTAAATTATTCAATACTTTTAAAATAAATAAAGAAATAGTTTATGTATTTAATCATAATATGATTGATTTTTATATACTTATACAAATTTCAGATTTAATAAATGAATATATAAGTTATAAAAAAAGATATTTCGAAGAAGAATATTACAGACATGAAACTATATTTTGAGATTATAAAGATTATATATTCTTATCAATTAATAAAGATTCATTAAATTTATACAAAAATATAAATGAGAGTTTTATAGATAATTTTATAACTTATAACTTAAAAAACAAAGATTATTTAAATGTAAAATATTTTGATTGAACATCTATGTTATTATACTGATATACACTATCTAATAATGATAAAAAAAGAATAATAGTAAATTTAAAAGAATATTATTTAAATTTTATAAATGTTATTAAATTTTAGTTTTTATTTAAAATAATACGAAAAAAGTTGTAATTATATAGAAAATTTCTATATAATTACAACTTACTTAATATTTTTTAGATTTTTATTAGTATCTAATATTTCCATTTACACAAAACTATTTACTCACCCAAATTAAGAAAGTTATTTTTTTATATCTTAACATAAGTTAACCAATCACTAAACTCAGCAATATTTGATAAATCACTTAATCTGACACTATCTCTTGAACTTTCTGAATATCATTGTAAGCTTAAAAATGCTATTACTCATAAGATACCTAAAATAGTTATTACTATAACTAGTTCTACTAGAGTAAAGGCCATTTTTGTAAAACAAACTTTAAATATCAAAAAATTATTTAGTCTTGTTTTATATACTTCATAATTTTTCATAATAAATTTTTATATAAATAAATATATATCTCACATTTTTTACATTAGTCTCTAAAAATCAGTTGAAATATTATGTTTCTTTAATAAACTTTAGACCAAGAAAGAGATTAAATTACAAAACTCCTCATGAAGTTTTCTTTGAAAAAGATTTAATATTGTGCAATTCGTTTTAGAATCCAAGAACATCTGTATTAACAGTTTAGTTGCATACTCCCTAGGCGAAGTTTAATCTAAATGTTATAAAACTGATAAATAAAAAAATAAATAGTTAGAAAATCTAACTATTTATTTTTTGACTTAAAAATCCCAACTTCAGTTCATAGCACTAGATTGAGCATAATTTGTAACTGTAGACTCAAAGAAATTTCATCTATCTCAGTTATTATCTTGAAGTCTATCTAAATGTTTATATGGATTTTTTACTACATTTTGATATAAAGGCTTTATTCATAACATATTCAATCTCTCATTTGCTAGCCATTTAGTATAGTTTTCTATATTTTCATGTCACATTCAAATAATATTTTTTCATAGTATATGTTTAGACCATTTTATTTCTTGATTTACTGCAATATCCATCATACTGTTAATTATTTTTTCATTGTACATTTCTGGAAATTCTTTTTTAATTTCTTTTATTATGTTTGCAAAAATAGTAACATGCGTCAATTCATCCCTTCTAATATAATTAATCATTCTATCTGTTGCAACCATTCTTCATTGATCAGCCAAAGTATCAAAAAATGCAAAACCATTGTAGAAATAAATACTTTCTAGTAAAAAATTTCAAATAATCCCCTTAAAGAAATTATCATCATTAGGATTATCTATAAATTCTTGGTAAATACCTCAAATATATTCATTCCTTTCTAATAAATGTTTATCAGTTCTCCAATAATAATATATTTCATCTCTTTCATTAGAATCAACAACAGTTTCTAATATTGTAGCATAAGATTGAGAATGAATAGCTTCTTGGTATGCCTGAATAGACAATATCAAATTTACTTCTGGAGCAGTAATGTAATCATTAAAATTTGGTAGATTTACTGTTTGAATAGAATCTAGAAATATTAAAAATGATAATATTCATTTATATGCTGTTCTTTCATCTTCTGATAAACCATTTTTAAATTGAACAGCATCTTCTCATAATCATGATACTTTTTCTGGTATCCAAAAATTTCATACCATTACCTGATAAAGAGATTTAGCCCAATTATATTTCACAGCATTCAATTGAAATAAACCAGTAGTATTTCATTTAATTATTGTCCTGTGAGCAACATCATCTTGCCCTTTGGGGTTAAATATTAAGTTAGCAGTTAATTCTTTTTTCATATTCTATAATTCAATAAATAAGTAAAATTCGATAAATATTATATTATTTTTTTTTATAATGTCTATTTTTAATATAAGGTAAATAAAGATATTATTTATGGATATCTTTATGATCTTTTTCAATAAATTCTATAAAATCTTTCGCTGAATCAAAATTTAAATGTACTGATGCATATCTAATATAAGCTACATCATCAAGCACAAACAAGGCATCCAAAACATCTTTTCATATTTGTTTTGCAGTGATTTCTGTTTTATTACCCCATTTAAATTCTAATTGTCTAATTAAATCATTTATTACATGAACACTTAAATTCCTCTTATTTGTAGATGATAAAATACTATCTTCCAATTTATCTCTACTGTATCTTTGTTTTCTATTTCATGATTTTTCCACTATTAAATGAATTATTTCAATTTTTTCAAATGTAGTAAATCTATTATTACAATTTTCACACTCCCTTCTCCTCCTAATTGATTTTCAATCATCAGAAACTCTAGAATCAATTACTCTAGTTGCATCATTTCAGCAATTTATACAATACATATTTTTTAGGATTATCAATATATTGGTATATATAGTTATGGAATTATACTAAATATAGAATTATTGCAAATAAAAAATACCCTAATATAATATTAGGATATTTTTTCACTATTTATTCAAGTTTAATTTCTAATATTTACGTTTTGTATATATTTTTCAGCAATATTTTTAAATTCTTCTAATTCTTTTTCACTAAAAGATTTTCATACAAATTTTTCATCCAAAGTATTTCATCATTTAAAATTTTGAATACTGTAATTTTTAGATCATTTTATGTATTTTACAATATTCTCTATTGAATTTTTATTATGAATTCATTTTATAACAGTAGTTCTAAATTCATAATCAATATCTGAATTCATTATAGAATCAATACATTTTATATAAGATTTTTCATCTATAAGAACTCAAGCTGATATACTAAATTTTCATATTTCATTTTTTATATCCATTGCAATATAATCAACCAATCATTTTTCTAATAATTCATTTATTATATTTGGAGATCTTCAATTTGTATCAAGTTTTAATAAAAATCACATAGATTTTACCTTTTCACAAAATTTAATTAAATCTTTCTGCATAGTAGGCTCTCAACCACAAATAGAAACTCCAGTTAAAAGGCCTTTTCTTTTTTCTAAAAAGTTAAAAAATGATTTTTCATTAATTAAGTTGTTATAAATATCTTTTAATTTTTCAGCTAATACAAATTCGCTATTATGGCAATAACCACATCTTAGATTACATCCAGGTGTAAAAACTATACAAGAAATCTCCCCAGGATATTCTATCAAAGAAAAATTATTTATTCATGATATCTGCATAAATTTTATTAACAAAAATATTTTTTAGCAAACTCAATATTTGAATCAATTACTTCTTCTGTTTTAGATGGTTCTAAAAAATATGTTCTTGAATAAAATTCAGATTTTTTTCAAATATTAAAACTTGTAACTGGCCTATGGTATCACATAACTCTAGTATATATTTCACAAATAGTTCTTTCTATTTCAAAACTATGATTATTTACAGAAATTGTATTCATATTATTAGTATTAATAAATAAAAAATTAATTATATTTCACATTTTATATTTCACATTTCTCTATTTTATCCATTTTATATATATTATCTGTATATTTTTCTCTTGTCACAATATCATACTTTAATCAATTGTATCCATTTATATCATCACACTTTGGGCAAAAATCATGTTCTCATTCCAAGTATCAATGTTTGGGACATATAGAAAAAGTAGGAGAAATAGTTATGTATGGAAGACTATAATTTTCCATAACATTTTTTACAAATTTCTTACAAGTTTCACTATCCTTTACCCTTTCTCACAAATACAAATGTAATACAGTTCATCATGTATATTTACACTGAATTTCATCTTGTTCTTCTAAAGCTTCATACGGATCATTTGTATATCATACTGGTAATTGTGTAGAATTTGTATAATAAGGAGCATCTTCTGTTCATGCTTGGATAATATCTGGCATTTGTTTTTTATCTTCTTTAGCAAATCTATAGGTAGTTCATTCTGCAGGAGTAGCTTCAAGATTATATAAATTTCATGTTTCTTCTTGAAAATTTTTCAAATATTCTCTCATAAAATCTACAATTTCTATTGCAAAATTTTTTCAAAATTGTGTAGAAATATTTTCTTTTCAATTTGTAAAATTGATAATTGCTTCGTTCATACCATTTAATCATATAGTAGAAAAATGATTTCTATAACTTCTCAAATATCTATATGTATAAGGATACAAGCCTTGATTTAGCCATTTAGTAATAGTTTTTCTTTTTAGTTCAAGAGAAATTTTAGCTTGTTCCATCAAGTATGATAAGTGTTTTTTAAATCATTCAATATCTTGAGAAAAATTATAAGCTATACGAGCCATATTAATTGTAACTACTCATATACTTCATGTCATTTCAGCAGAACCAAATAATCAACCTCATCTTTTTTCTAATTGTGTTAAATCTAATTGTAATCTACAACACATAGACCTAACTGAACCTGGTTTATAAGCATCAGAATTTATAATTTTTTCAATTATTCAATCATTGTTTTTAACTCTTTTGTATTGTGATCAGACAAAATTTTGAAAATAAGGTAATCCATATTTGGCTGTCATTTCAAATAATTCATCAACATCTGAATCATCCCATGGAAAATCTGGAGTAATATTATAGGTAGGAATTGGAAATGTAAAAACCCTACCTCTTCTATCTCATTTTACATATACATCAATCAATGCTCTATTAATTATTTTCATCTCATCTTCTAACTCACTATATTTTTTCTTGTAATATCATTTTTCTATTCAGCCTAAAAATAATGCTTTATCTTTTAAATCATCTGGACAAGTCCAATCCAATGTTATATTAGTAAATGGAGTTTGAGTTCACCATCTAGATGGTACATTTAATCAAAAAACAAAATTTTGCATTTGCTGGTAGACATATTTATAAGTTCTATCATAAATATATTTTTCTTTATCTTTTTCAGAATTAAAACTAGCATTAGTACAAATTAAATCTTCTATTACATATTCTTTATATTTATGAACAAAAGGTGCAAGGTAAGTATCAAAAGAAGAAAATGCTTGAGCTCAAGCCCATTCATTTTGTAATGTTCACAAAAAATTTATCATTTGATTTACTGCAGCTTGTAAATTATTAGCAGGACTTGAATCGACTCTATTATCACTTCAATTAAATCACTCTTCAAGCAATGCTCTTAAGCTCCATCCTGCACAATATCAACAAAACATATCTAAGTCATGAATATGAATATCTGCATTTCTATGTAAATTACCAATTTCTTCAGGATATACATGACTTAACCAATAATTAGCAGTAACTTTACCAGAAATATTTAATATCATTCCACCTAAAGAATATCAAGAATTAGCATTTGCATTTACCCTCCAATCAGTTTTATCTAAATATTCATCCATAGATTTTCAAACCTCTATCACAACATTTTTTTCATTTCTAGCTTCTGCTCTCTTTTGTCTATAAAGAATGTAATTTTTTGACACAATATCATGTCCTTCTTTTATTAATGCTTCTTCTACACAATCTTGTATCGATTCAACACTTGGTATATTATTTCACACTCTATTTTCTAGCAAAGTTATAACTAAATTAGTAATAGATTTTACCAAATCAAAATTATTTCATCAAGATGCTTTAATCGATGCAACAATTGCATTTTCTATTTTTTTTCTATCAAAAGTTACAATAGCTCAATTTCTCTTTTTCACCTTATAAATTGCCATTTTAAGAAAAATTTAATATAATATCAGTACTACATATAGTATATGTAAGTAGTACTATATACTATATATTGTATTTATCAAATATTTTTATAATTTTTAATTGACTATTTAAAAATTTATATTAATAATCAAGTATATACTTTTATCTAAACAAAAAAACACATACATTTAAAGTATGTGTTTTAAATATTAATATGTTTATCCAGAACAACTTTCACATCATTTTACTTCCAAACTCATAGATCTAACATAATAAACGGTTTTAATTCATTCTTTATGTGCTTTCATATAATATTCATACAGTTCTTTTGGAGAAATTGTTGCAGGATTAACCATCCATTCAAATGATATAGATTGATCTATCCATTTATAAATAACAGATACCATATCAATTACATCATTCATATTCATATTTACATATTCTTTATAATACCAAAAATTTTCTTGATTCAAATTTGGTGCAACATTTACACTTGGTGCTATAGCATTAGTTTCTACAAAATATTTTTTATAAATAGGTAATATTGATGCTGTAGTTCATATAACTAATGCAGTAGAAGTATTAGGAGCTGGTGCTAAATGATATGCAAATCTCAATCAATCTAGTTTTATATTATTTATTAATTTTAACCATTTATCACTCATATCTGAGTTTTTTTCAAACCAATTAGCATCTTTTCAAAGAAGAATTCATTTAGACCATTCAGATCATTCATATACATCATATGTTCACCTTTCTTTAGCTAATTTATTAGATGTTTTAAGAGTAGTATAAGCATATTTTTCAAATAGTTTATCAGTGACATCACGTGCTTCTTTTGAATCATATGATAACTTATTTACTGCTAAGTACTCAGCCAATCATAAAAATCATAATCATACTGATCTATATTTTTTTGCTGTAATCTCTGCTTCCTTTATTGGATAAAAATTTAAATCAATAACATTATCTAATATTCTCATTGCAACAGGTATTACTTTTTTTATATCTTCATCTGTATTAACTTTTGCAACATTTATTGAAGCTAAGTTACAAACAACTGTATCTCCTGGTTCATATTTAATGACTACTTTTCAATCTTCAATAGTTTCTTCAATAAATTTAGAAGTTGATGTATTTTGACATATTTCAACACATAATTGTGTAGAATATATATTACCAGCATGCTTATTAGGATTTGCATTATTTACAGTATCTCTAAAAAAAGCATATGGCATTCAAGTTTCAACTGATGCTTTCAAATACGTCTTAAATAAATCTTTAGAACTAACAACCTCTTTTAATTCTAGTATAGGATTCTTTTCACATTCTAGATAAAATTTATTAAAATCTTCTCAAAAAAAATCTTGCAATTTTTTACCTGTTTTATCGTATATTTCTTTAGGATCAAAAAGTGTCCAATCTCAATTTGCTTGTACTCTTTGCATAAATAAATCAGGAAAAGAAACAGCAGGGAAAATATCAAATGCTTTTGATCTAATATCTCAAGTCTCAGTTTGAAGATCTAAAAAATTATAAATATCTCTATGAAATACATCCAAAGTAACAGATATAGCTCAAGCCCTAGCTCAGAGTTGATTTACAGCTATAGCTGTATCATTTATGACCTTTATCCATGGATTAACTCAACCTGCTGCTCATTTAACACCTCTTATATATCATCATTTTGATCTAATATTTCATAAATAAACTCATATTCAACCACCAAACTTAGATACTTGAGCCATATTTTCAATACTATGATAAATAGCTCTTAAATCATCATCTACATTGAATTTGAAACAACTTGATAATTGGTGAAAATTGGTTCTAGCATTTAATAAAGTAGGTGTTGGAAGAGATATTTTTCAAGTAGAACAATAATCATATATTTTTTTAGCCATATTTAATCTATCTTCTTTTTTTTCTGGCATAGCAAGAAATAATGCCACACTCATATACATTTCTTGTGGAAGCTCTTTTATAATTTTATTCGGATTTAAAAGATATCTTTTTTTATACATCAAAATAGTTGTATAATTATAATCAAAATCATTTTCTTTTTTCAAATACTCTCATGCTTTTAATATATCTTCAGGTGAATAATAATTATAAAAATCTTTTGAATATAATCCGTTTTGAACATATTCATCAAATAAAGATTTATAATGTTTTGCCTCATATATCTTTGTAATATCCATTTTTCTATTATTTGAAGCTTCTTTATACAAGTCAATTAATGCTAATCTACCAGCAATAAACTGCCATGAAGTGTTTTCAACTGTAATTAAATCAATAGCCGATTTAATTAACATTTTTGTAATATCAGAAGTTTTCATTCATTCAACTATATATTTCCTCAAACTGTCTGCTATTTCTTCAAATCTACATTTACGAGCTAATCAATAGCTTACTATTTTGTAAGTTTTTTTCACTTTTTCTATATCAAAACTTTCTTTATTTCAAGTAGATTTAATAATTTTAAACGTTTTTTGTTCTAATTGTTTCTCTACTTTTTCTTTTTCTTTTTCTCTTTGCTTTATTCTTTCATTTCTATATATAATAAAATTTTTCATTACTAAAAAATGTCCAGATTCCATTAATTGTCTTTCAACTTGATCTTGAATATCCTCAACCGTAATAAAACTAGTACCATCAGAATTAGCAACAATTGACTCCAAACTCTCTATTACATTATCTGTAACTTCATCGACAAAAGACATATCAATTCATCATACTGACTCAACTGCTTTTTCTATAACTCTTTCGATTCTTGTTCTATCAAAATTAATTAAATCCCCCTCTCTTGTTTTTATTACTTTTAAATTCATATTTTTTTTCTAAACTAAATAAAATTGACTGTTAAGAAATGTAATCATTTTTTTGATTTTTGCTAAAAATTTTAGAACAGTCGTGTTAATTTGTTTTTTTATAATGTTAAAAAGTGGTTTTCAATGTCTATATATTCAAATAATATTTTATTATTAAATATACTAGAATGTAAAAAACTAAAAAATCAATAAAAATAAGTTTTTAACAATAAATGTTAAAAACTTATTTTTATAACATCACATAATATTATTAACTCAATTCCCCCTCAATTGAGGGGGAAGAAGACTAAAGTAACTTATTTAGATGGAATATATTTTAAATTTCAGGTTTACTTATTTGTATTATGTTACTATTATCATTTTCAACTTCTCAAGTTATTTTAAGCACGTCTTTTTCTATTAATCCAAACTTTTTTGTAGCTGTATTATAATGATTAACAGTAGTAGACAAACTATTTCATAATTTTGATAAATATTCTTCATAAGCTCATAAATGTTTTCATAATTTTTCTACTTGCTTCTGAATATCTTTAGCAGATTCTTCTATTTGTAAAGCTCTTAATCATTGTAAAACAGTTTGCAAATAAGCATAAAAACTAGTAGGACTTACAATAATTACCTTTTTTTCTTTGAATGCATATTCGATTAAATCCACTGTATTTACTTTGAGAGTTCATACCTTATTAACAAGTAAATCATAATAAATTCACTCACTAGGAATAAACATAAATGCAAAATCCATAGTTCATTCTTCGGGTCTAATATATTTACTTGTTTCATCTATTCTCTTCTTTATATCATTCTTGAAATCTTTTACTAATAATTCTTTTGTAACTAAATTATCTTCAGTGATTATTCTATTATAATTCTCTAGTGAAAATTTGGAATCTATTGGAATAATTTTTTCTTTTACAAATATTACTCAATCAACTATTTCACCATTTTTAAACATATACTGGAATTCATAATTATTTGGTGGAAGAATATTTTTTAATACACTTTCCAAAAAATATTCTCATAATATTCCTCTTTGCTTAGTATTTTTAAGTATATTTTCTAATCATTCAAGCTGACCTCAAATATCTTTTATTTGTTTATTAGTTTCTTCAAGTGATGCTAACTTCTTTGTAATTTCTTCAATCTTTTTAATAGAATCAAAACTTATTTTTGAATTGATATCGAAGTTTTTCTGAGTATTTCTATTTGATTCTCCTAGCTTATAATCTATGTTTTTATTCAATGCTAAAACTTGTTCATGAAGCATCTTCATAGATGTATCATCTATTTTATTATCCTTTTTAGTAAGTAAATAAAAAATGATAGCTAAAAGTATCGAAACAGTAATAATTAGTGCTATTTCTAGTGTCATAAATAATGATTAAAAAATAATGAAAACTCTATACTATTCCATCCTTGAATTCCTTACTTTTATCAAAAAGGAAGGAGGCTACATTTATTTTATTGTGCCCCCTTTCCTTTATGTAAAGGAAAGGATTTATCCCCTTGTGGGTGAATCCTTTAGGGCAGGATAGGAATAGTATTTTTGTTATCTCTATAAAAAAATAATCTAACTCAACTCTCTAATAACATACGGTATTATATCTCCTGCACTTCACATTCCTTCTGGTAAATCTGACAATATTCTATCTATATCACGAGGATTGTATCACATATTTGTAAGAGTAGATTTGATAGAAGTATGCAAATCTGGAGCAATGGAATTAGTTTTTTTAAGAGTATCTCTATCTGTAAATACTATTCAGAAGTCTTTATCTTTTAATTCTAGAATAATCTTTTCAGCCATTTTTTTACCTATTCATTTTATTCACTCTATTGTTTTATTATCTTCTCATTTAATAGCAAATAATAATCTCTCTATTCATAGAGATAATATCTGCATAGCTACTTTTCATCATACACCAGATATTTTTATCAGTTCAGAAAAAACCTTTTTTTCTTCAGGTTCTATGAATCAAAAAAGTGATTGGTAATTCTCAGTTATATGATGATAAATAAATAATCCAGCTTCTGATTCTAATCATAGTTTAGAATATGTAAGTTCATTTATTCATACATCGTATCAAACTCAAGCATCTGTTAAAATAATCAAAGAATTAAAATTTAGTTCCAGTATTTTTCATTTTAGGTATGCTATCATATTATTAGATGTTAGTATTTAATTATTTTTAACCCATCCCCCTGCGGGTACTTCCCTAATACCATTAAGTTTAAAAAAAATGTGGTATATTTTTCTAACCCATCCCCCTGCGGGTACTTCCCTAATACCATTAAGTTTAAAAAAAATGTGGTATATTTTTCTAAC
>JAUXPL010000044.1 GCA_030683605.1 Candidatus Altimarinota bacterium | reverse complement strand
ATAAATTATTATTTTTAATCTATTAGAATATTATAATAGATTTTTTTGCTTGTTTTAAATTTGTTATTTATCAATTTTTTACTACAATTTAAACATAAAAAATACCATTTAAGCTTAACTTAATGGCATTGGGTTTTAGGGGGCGAGACAATAGTGAGAACTAACAGAAAGCACAATTATAGACATCTGAAATTCGAGCCCCCTAACAGTTTTGTTTTACTTTTGCTGTCAAAAGTAAAGAAAGAAAATACTAAACTAAAAATTAAATTTAAATAATTTAAATAAATTAAAAAATATTAAAATAATTAATTTTTAAAGCAATAAAAAAAATCTTGATGAAAATCAAGAATTTTTTGTAATTATGCTAATTTAGCTGCAATTTCTGCTTTAGTTAAACCATCAACATCAGTAGTAATACCTGCTGATCTAGCTGTACCTTGAGCTATTTTCATAGCACCTGCAATATCAACTGCATTTAAGTCTGGCATTTTTTCTAATGCTATTTCTTTAACTTGTTGTAAAGTTAAGTGTCCAACTTTTTCTTTATGAGGAAGTTTAGAACCACTTTTTAAGTTCAATTTAGCTTTTACTAAAACTGACATAGGTGGTTGTTTTACAACGAAATCAAAAGTTCTATCTTCGTAAACAGTGATGATAACTGGTAATCTAACTCACATTCTATCTCTAGTTTGTTCGTTGAATTTAGAAGTAAATTCTTGAATAGGTACTCAGTGTTGACCTAAAGCTGGTCAAACAGGAGGAGCTGGAGTAGCTTGTCCTCAATTGATTTGTAACTTAATATATCCTTTTACTGCTTTTTTTGGTGCCATGATAATTATTATTATGTTTTAAAGTATTTTAATCCAATATTTGAGCCTCTTTCCCCTGATACGTGTCCAGTCTTTAGCTGGAAGGGGAGGAATTTATGCCCGAAGGGAGCTATCCTATGGACAAGAGAGAGGTTAAATTATTTTTTTCTTTTGAAGTTAAAATAATTACTCTATATGTATTGTTTTCGGGACAAACTAGATATAATCATATAACTACCTCATTTAAGAGGTTTTTAGAAGCTGTGATATTCTATAAAAAAAATAAAAAAAATCAAATTTATTTTTCAATAAAATTGATTTTTAAAAACTTTTGTATTAAAGTCAATACATTTTTCAGTAATCGCTCATATATAAGTCTTTATTTTTTATTCATATTGGCAGTTATTACTTGTTCCTCATAATAACTTGCTATTACTTGTATTCCTACATGTTCAGTACCTGCAAAGAATAATCATTGTCATACAGCAGCATTTAATAATATGTATTTTTCTTGTTCAGTTAGCTTGTATATATTTTGTAATGCATCTATTGAAGCACTAGATTGTTTTAATAATAATTGAATAGAAGAGTTTGTCATGATAGGTTTACCATATTTACTACCGATGAAATCTTCTACATCTTGAGTGATAGTAGTTATTCATAATCAATATTTTCTCGCTCTTTTTACAAGTCAGAATAAAAATTTAGCAGAGTCTTCATGTTGCATTATATTCCATGCTTCATCTATTACTAGTATTCTTTTTTTACTAGTTGATCTTACTTTGTTCCATATATGATTTAGTACTACATACATGGCAATTGGTCTCATCATATCATCTAAATCTCTCACTGAAAATACTTGTAATCATTCATTTAGGTCTATATTAGTTCTATTAGAGAATATTCATGAAAATATACCTATGGTATATTTTTCTATTCTTTTAACTAGACTTCCTGCTCAATCCATAGTTTCAAGTACATCTTGTAAATCTTTCATTACTGGAATCTCTTTTCCTACTATATTATCATCTTCTAGAGTAATTCATTTCAGACTATATGTTGTAACAATTGCTTTTTCCATGATAGATTCTTCTTCTGCAGTCATTTTACCTAGCATCAAATTCATAAGTCATAACAAACTTATAACAGCACTTCTCAGTAAATCACCAGGATTTTCATCATGGTCTTTTAATCCATAAGGCATATCAAAAGGATTAATTCTTTGATTAGAATTCAAAGATACATCCAAATAACTTCATCATACTTGATTAACAAGAGTTTTGTATTCGTTTTCAGGGTCTATTATTATTACATCAGTACCAAACATAAGACTTCTAAGTATTTCTAGTTTTACAGCAAATGATTTACCTCAACCAGATTTTGCAAATACTGTCATATTAGCATTTTCAGTTTTGAACCTATCAAATATTATAAGAGAATTGTTATGAGTATTTACTCAATACAGTATTCAGTCATCATGAGTTAGAGTACTACTAGAAAAAGGAAATGTAGTAGATAATCAACCTGTTGAAATATTTCTATATACTCATAACTCATCTTTACAGAATGGTCATGTAGAAATAAATGCTTGCTCAGATCTCAGATAAGCTTGTTTTTGTAATACGTTTCTACCTGCTAGTACTGTTTCTATATCTTTTCATATTCTATTCAATTTTTCTTCTTCTTCAGCATAAACAGTGATATATAATCATAAGTGGAAATATTTTTCTTCTCATCTTGTTAGTTTGTATCTCAATTCTTCTACATCTTGAATTTGAGCCTCTATACCAGGATCATTTATCAATCATTTTTCTGCCATCATACTTCTTTCTGAGTGTAGTTGTGTAAGTCTTTTTCTCAAGTATTTTTGAATAAATGCTCAATCAATAGGATATACAAACAAACTCATGTCAAATTTTACATCCCAATTAATAATAGGAGATAACCAGTTTCATTCCAAAAAATTTGGATAAGCATACACAAAATAAGTCTTAACGTATGTATCGTTAATTTTTAATTTGTTTGGATAGCTTTTCCAATAAGCTGGAGCTATTGCATCTTTTATATATGCTAGAGCTTCTTTATACTCTTTTTCAGACTCTAGCTCTAGTTTTTCTTCTGCTGTTTTTTCTTTTTTATTTTCCTTTACTTTACCTGTAAAAGTATAAGTATCTCAAGTAATTCTTGTTCAGACTAGAGCTATTAATTTATTTTGGTTTTCCATGTAAAAGACTTAGTTATTATTTCTCGATTATTTTAATTATTAAACATCAATTGTAAAGTATGCAATACAATTTTAGCTTTACAAAAAACTTATTCTATTTTTAATATTTTTTATGAAATAATAACTAGAAATGTAAAGTAAAAATAAAAAAAACTACTTAGAAATTAATTTTCAAGTAGTGTAATCATGTAAAACTTTTGAAATAAGAGTTTGGTATGGTAATCATTCTTCTATTGCTTTTGTTTTCAGTTTATGTATATCTGTTTCTAATACTCTAATATTTATCGGTCTTCTAGAATTAATAGTCTTTTTAAAACTTTGTTTTAATTCTTTTTTTCTTTCTTCTAAATTAGATACACTTACAAATTCTCATTTTTCAAATGATTCAATTATTTCTTTTTCTTCTATATCTAGGAATTCATTTTTTTTCATAATTTTATTGAGTTATATAATAAATTAATCTATTTTTTATATCTTCTATCTGGGAACAGTGTTTTTAAAAATATTTCATTTTTGTTTTCTATATATGGGCAAACATAAGGATATCAATCTATTTCAACAATCATAATTCTTTGATTTGGATATTTTTCTTTGTTAGGATGTTCTAAATCATCAATTATTTCAGAACTTAATACATCTTCAAAACATATTCATCTAGTCTTTTTTAAAATTTCATTTTTTTCATTACTCCATAGTATTATTTTTCACATATATAAAATATTTTAAAGTAAAAATGTATATCTTTATAGTATACATTTTTAATATTAAGTCAAATAATTTATAAAAGTATGCAATACAATTTTAGCTTTACAAAAAACTTATTATATTTTTAATATTTTTTATGAAATATTTATTTAAAAAGTAAAGTAAAAATAATACTAAAATATTGATATAAACATAAAATAAATATAATTAATGTATCATAATTCTTAGGTGATTATTATGAATTTTGCAATAAATCACTTGTCAACAGATGGCTTTAGCCATTTGAATACTTAAATAACAAAAAAAAACTATGGAATTTCTACAAAAAATAAAATGATGAATATATAATGGTATCTGATTTGTATTAGTAGTCGGAATTACATGAGTAGCATATTGAGCATATGTTACATTATCAAATGTATCTACATGAGATCCATTAACAGCTAGTAATTATAATCAATTGATAGAAAATGTATCAGTACTGAAAACTACAGTTGATTGAATAGGTAGTTGAACAATACCAGTATGAGCAGTTATAGCATTTAACTGAACATCTTGTCCTACATGATGGACTGCTGCAGATTGAAGTGGGGATGAAAAAAATACTAGTTGAGCTAATACTACATTAGATTTGAGGTGAACTTTTATTAGATGAATGAATTGAGATTTAAATGGTAGAGATGTTAGTAGAACATTGTGAGATTATCAAGCAGATGAATTAAAAAGTCATCATCATCAAGTTACTTGATGATGATGAGCATGATGAGGAAGTACTAACTTATGATATTTTCAGTCTTTTACTGTAAATAGAGATACAACATCTGTTTGATGAACTGAAACTCGTCCTCGTAATGTTGCACTACTATACTGTGTAAAACAATAAATCACTTGTCAACTGATGGCTTAAGCCATTTGTATATTTAAAATTAAAATAAGCCAATGAAAAAATATTTAGATTGATATATGAAATGATTAAGTATTTGATTATGAATACTTACAATTGTGTGAGTTAGTGGTATTGCATATTGAGCATATGTATCTATGACAGATGTAAATAATGGAGAAACTTTAACTGCAAGTACATTTAATATAGTACAAGAAAATATAAGAACAATTAAATCTACTGTTGATTGACATACAACAACATTATCATGATTATCAAATATTCCAACATGAGCAGTTATGGCATTTAATGGTTCTAGTTGTCCTAGTTGATGGACAGCAGCTGACTGAAGTGGGGATGAAAAAAATACAAGCTGAACTAATACAACTCTTGATTTGAGAGGAGAATTTATCAGATGATTGGATTGAGGTAGATGAATAGATACAGGTAGAACTTTAGCAAGTGCACAAGTAGCAACTCAAATAGCATCTAATGTATCAAATGCTAATTATTCTAATAGTAGAAATTCTTTTGCTTGAATTCGTTTTTTAACAGATCAAGAAGCTGTATTAAATTTTGATTCAGAGGTAACTATTGCCTGAAATAATGATAATTGAGTGTCAAGAACATGATGAACATTTACGAGTGCAAGTGTTCATTATAGAACACCTCGTCCTCGTAATGTAGCATTATTATACTGTGTAAAACAATAAAAAAATAACCTTTTCTTGAAACTACATTTGTAGCCTCTTTCCCCTGACAAGGGGAGAGAATTTATCCGAAGGTGTATCCTGTGGACAAGAGAGCGGTTATTTTTTTGTACTTCAGGAGAATTGAGAGGGGGCTTATTCATTCCAATACCATTCTGTGATAAATTCCTCTGGTAATACTTCTGGGAAATCAGCAGATTTATCGTAGTCTTTTCATTTATAATGTATAACTGCTAGAGTTACATCATCTAGTTGAGTATGTTTGTATCACATAAATTTAGATAAATCTATTGTTATGTTGTTAAATACACTTCTAGCTGATTTATAGTCTTTTAGGTTTACATTTGGAGCATTATTTATACTTTCTTCTAGTCTATCTTCCATAAACATTTGTTCTGTTCAGTCTTTTTTTGATTTATTGATTGCTTCAGTTACTCAGTCACTATATAGTACTATTATATCATTTTCTTCAAATAAAATTTCTTGTTCTTTTACTATTTTAGAAATATCTTTTACCATTCATAGTGCTACTCATCATGATTTGATTCTAAATGTTTTATTTTTTTTATGTTTGTATATCATCAAGTATTCATGTCAAGCACCTGTCATATACATCTTTTTTTCTTTACTATCCCATCTGATCATTAACAAACTCATTAGTAAGTTAGCTTTAACTCTTGGTTTAAGTATTTCATTTGTTCTAGCTAAGATTAAAGCTCAACTTTTATATACTTTTGCAAATCAACTAATCATTGCATTTACCATAATCATTATAAATCATGCTCATACTCAATGACCTGTAGCATCTCATACATATATATAATAATTATCTCATTGATTTATAATATCATATGAATCTCAACCTATTTCTCATGCTGGTTTTGATTTAACTATTACTTCCAATTCTGGTACTTCTATCATTTTTTTTGTAAGCATTTTTCATTGTATTTCCTTACCTAGATCTACTTCTGATCTGATTTCTTTACCATGAATGAATTCATCTTTTATGTTTTTTAATGTATTTAATGTCTTAGCAAAAAACGTAAGTGCATAATTTAAGTTTGGATTTAGTGTCTTTTTGAATTCTATATCCGTATCTTTTAGGTTTCAAACTAGGAAATTTTTTATAGTAAATTCTAGCTTAACTATAGGATCGTGATATAGTTTTTTAACTATAAAAAGAATTATAAAGAATTCTGTTAAAATAAGTATTCAGATTATACTAATTCTTTGAATTTCTTCATATCTCAAGAAATAATCAGAGAACAAAAAATACATCAAAGGGTTTGATATAAGAATTATTAGAATAATTGTCTGGAATATTGTATAAAATCATCTCATTTTATCTATATTTATGTTATATATATATAAATATTTTACTATATTTACGATTATAATGCAAATAATGGTGGTTTATTTAATGTATTTTGCTTTTAACCCATCGGCTTTCAGCCACTTCCCTTGAAAAGGGAAGAAATTTTCTGCCCCTTTTAGGGCAATACCATTAAGTTAAGGAATTAATTAAATATCTCCCTTTTTTATTGAAATGTATCCTTTAGGACAAAGGGAGTACCCGCAGGGGGAGGGATTAGAAACAAAGTACAAAATTATCCTTAACTTAATGGCATTTCCTTTTAGGGGAAAGTTAGCCCTGTCTTTAGCAGTGGTCCCCGCAGTGGGAAGGGGTAGAATCAAAGTACAAAAAGTGAAAATAGCTTCATAAATAGATTGTTTTTAACATTAATTAAATACTTTTTTTGAAAAAGAAAAATAGCTAGGTATAATCTACATATCAATTGAAGGAGGAAAAAGGGGATAATGGCTTAAATATAAGGTAGAAACTAGTATAAAAAAATTGAACAAAAATTATACAATCTAAGTTAAAATAAAAAATATGTCAACAGCTAACACAATTACGACGATAGATATATGAAGTTCTAAGATTAGAACTGTTATATGATATTTTGATAGTGAAAACAAAGATAATTTTCATATATTATGAGTTGGACTATCAAATTCTAATGCAATTAGAAAGTGAAATATTTTGGATATGGAAGAGTTCAAAAACAATTTGGATGCATCTTTAGCGGAAGCAGAAAAAATGGCTTGAGAACAAGTAAATGGTGCATATATATCATTTAACTCTTCATCATTTGAAATATATAGAAATAAATGAGTAGTAGCAGTTACTTGATGAGAGATTTCAGAAGATGATATAGATAGAGCATTGGAAATGGCTAAGAATTGAGTAGACTTACCAAATAAAGAAATATTAAAAGTTATACCAGAACATTTTAGTGTAGATTTGGAAGAATGAATAAAAAATCCTATTTGAATGTCAGCTAGAAAACTAGAAGTAGTTTCAAATATATTTTCTATGAACTTAAATGTATTAAATAATATTAGAAAAGCTATATCAGATATATGAATAGAGATTTATGATATTTATCCAAATTTGTTAAGCTCTCCAGAAGGTGTATTATCAAAAAGACAAAAAGAATTATGAGTAGTATGTATTGATATATGAGCTTCTACTACTTGATTAACATTATATGAAAATTGAGTACTAAATTATTCTAGTATTATACCGATAGGAGGTGATAATGTAACAAATGATATAGCATTATGATTGAGAACTTCTACAGTAGTTGCAGAAAAAATCAAGATTGATTATGCAGAGTTAAATTTAGAAAGAGATGAAAATTATGTAGATCACGAGTTTGATTTGAGAGAATTGAATATGTGAGAAGAATGATTGGTTTCTAGGGTTTATCTTTCTAGGATAGTTACTGCTAGATATGAAGAGATTCTATATTTTGTAAGAGAAGAATTGAAAAAAGTGGGTAGAGATGGTATGTTACCAGAATGAGCTGTATGTGTATGATGAGGTGTAAAAATGAGATGATTTGTAAATTTATCAAAGAAAAATTTAAAATTACCTGTTTTTATATGAACTCCTGTATCAAAAGATGAATTAGTTGATTCTTCTATAAGTGATCCAGTATTTGCAGCAGTTATCTGAACTATGATACTATCAAATCTATATTGAACAAACTCAAACTTATTTACATTTAATATTTCTTGATTCATAGAATCACTTAAAAAAATGTTTAAAAAGTTATTACCTAAATAATAAACTATACCATTTCTGAATTTTTAAGAGATTATATATTTATATGTAGCCTCTTTCCCGCTAAAGCGGTAGAGAATTTATCCGAAGGTGTATCTTCTGGATAAGAGAGATGTATTAAAAAATACTTTATAAATTTAAATTATATTATGATTAATAAAAGAAGAGAAGACAAACTAAAAAACTTACTATGAGCAAACAGAGATAGTTCTTGATTTGCTTGAGCTGAAGAAATAAATATATGAGCTGGTATTTCTCCAGTTGCTAGAATAAAAGTAGTTTGAGTAGGTTGAGCATGACAAAATGCTGTAAATAGAATGATCGAATGATGATTAGAATGAGTAGAATTTGTTTCTATTAATACTGATACTCAAGCATTATATAATTCTCTTGCACCAACTAAATTAAATATTTGAAAAATAATTACACAATGACTTTGAGCAGGGGCTGATCCAGAAATAGGTAAAAAATCTGCTGAAGAATCAAGAGAAGATATAAAAAATGCTTTAACTTGAGCTGATATGGTATTTATAACTTGTGGTTTATGATGAGGTACTGGTACAGGTGCTGCTCCTGTTGTTGCTGAAATAGCAAAAGAATTATGAGCATTAACTGTATGAATTGTTACTAAACCATTTTCTTTTGAATGACAAAATAGAATGTGAAAATCTATAGATGGTTTCAATAATTTAAAAGAAAAAGTAGATACACTAATCACAATTCCAAATGATAGAATATTATCTATTATAGATAAAAAGACTCCACTTCTAGATGCATTTTCAATAGTAGATGAAATATTAAATCAATGAGTACAAGGTGTTTCTGATTTGATTACTCAACCAGGGTTAATCAATGTAGACTTCGCTGATGTGACTTCAGTAATGAAAAATGCAGGTTCAGCACTTATGTGAATTGGTTATGGATCTGGAGAAAACAGAGCTATTGAAGCAGCTAGAGCTGCAATAGATTCACCACTTTTAGAGTTATCTATTGCTTGAGCAAAATGATTATTATTTAATATTACTTGAGGTACTGATTTATCTATGTTTGAAGTGGATGAAGCTGCTAAAATAATTACTGAATCAGTAGATGCTGATGCTAATATTATATTTGGTGCAACTATCAATGAAGAATATAATGGTGAATTAAAAATAACTGTTGTTGCTACATGATTTGACGAAGATTCAAACAAAAATTATACTGAATGATCTAGATCAAAGATACAAGTTCCTACTCAAAATCCATTTGGTAGAAAACCAGTTACAGATTCTAGAATAACTCCTACTGTAAATACACCACCTTCTACACCACCATCTTCAAATACATGACATTCTCTAGGTCATAATGATGATTTAGATATTCCATCATTTTTAAGAAGAAAAATGTAATCAAATTTATTGAATTTTTTTAAATTATCAAGAAAACAACCTCTTACCTGAATCCTTATCCAGCTTTAGCTGGACAAGGGGGCTACATTTCATTGCAGCCTCTTTCCCCTGATAAGGGGAGAGAATTCAAGAGAGAGGTTTTTTTGTGTTTAAAATAGGATTTTTTTGATTTTAAAAATTGATTTTTAAATATTAATTATTTCTATATAATGTATTTTAATACTTTTTAAATAAAAAAATTATGACTACTATAACTATAGAAAGTGATTTAAAATTATCAAAAACAAATTTTTCTGATATGTATGAATTATATTATTATATAGAGGAAAAATACATCTTACCAGATTTACAATTTAAATCTATTAATGATTTATCATTTGAAGAAAAATTAGAATTTGAAAAAGCTAAATCAGATAATAGTAAATTAATTAATATATAAAATATGCTTATAATAAAGAATATATTTGAAAAAGATTATATACTAAATGATTTAAATAAAAGAAATCTATTGAATCAATATAAAAAATCAAAAAACTTAATAATTGAATGAGTTTTTTGAAAAACTGATTTTAAATTAAGAAAACCTAAATCTGATTGAATATATAGTTTTAGGATAAATAAACAATATAGAGCATTTTGTTATAGAGAAAACAATACATTAGTTGTTTATAAAATTGATAATCATCAAAATTAAAATTTACTATTTATATAAAAAATTATTATGAAACACATAACTAAAAAATTAATGGATTGAGTTCTTGTTTGACTAGGATTTTTTATTGTTCTATGATTTATGTGAATCACATATGCAGCATGGACAACGATGACATCTGTAACTACATGAGATATTTTAACAGCGACTTCATGGAATCAGATGTTAGAAAATCAAACATATTTGAAAGATAAAGTTGACAGACAATTAACATATCTATATATAGATATGAGCTCTAATCAATTATTACCAACTTGAAGTGTTTCAACAGTTCAATTTAATACTATTCTGTTACAAAAATGAGCAGGTACTTTTAATACATCTACCTATACTTTTACTGCTGCTGAGACATGAGTATATGAATTTGTAGCTAATCTTTCATTTATTTGAAATGCAACTAAATGAGATGATACATTTGTTATAAATTTTGTAAAAAATTGAGTTATTGATGATTGAATTACTATTGATATAGCATATTTGGTAGATACTACATCTGAAATAGAGCAAACAGCTCATACTATGCAACAATTAAATGCATGAGATACTATAAAGGTACAAATTGTATGAGTTGACACTAAAAGCATAACAATTGATCAATCAAGCTGATTATACATAAAACAATTACCATAAATAAAAAATTTGCAATTAAATAAAAAACTATTAAAATAACAATGTATTTAGAACTGAAGCGGGGATTTGTGAAAACAAGTTCTCGTTTTGTTTGATTTTTTAAATTAATATGTATAATATATATAATTATTTTTAAATATTATTAAAATGAATCCAAAATTATCAGAATTTTTTTGAGTAAGTATATATGTGTATTGGAATGACCATAATCCACCACATTTCCATGTAATATATAAAGATTATAATTGTTATATTTCTATACAAGAGTTAAAAATTCTTGAATGAAACTTACCTCCAAAAATTGAAAAATTAGTTATTTCATGGGCAGAATTATATAACGAAGAATTACTTGAAGCTTGGGAAGATGTACAAAATATGAAAACTCCAAAAAAAATAGATCCTTTAATTTCTAAAAAATAAATTTATGCACTTTGTAAAAGAAGCATCTTATATATGAGAATATAATATAAAAATTACATTTGAAGATTGAAATGTAAAAGTTTTTGATATGTCTCCTTATTTGGAAAATAATTCACTAACATTTAGACCATTAAAACAAAAAGATATTTTTAAAATGTTTAAAATTAAGGGAAATACTATATCTTGGATTACATGAGCAGATATATCTCCAGATTTTTTATATGAAAAATGAATAAATAATGAATAAATAATGAATAAATTAAATCTATTTAAAAAATTTGCAATTAAATAAAAAACTATTAAAATAACAATGTATTTAGAACTGAAGCGGGGATTTGTGAAAGCAAGTTCTCGTTTTGTTTTAAAAAAATATTTTATTTTCCTTTATTTTCCTTATTTTGTAGCCACTTTCTCTAAGTAGAGAAAGGATTTATCCCCTTGTGGGTGTATCCTTTAGGGCAGGATAGAGTTATGAAAGGGTTAATTATAAAAACTATGTTAGATTTAAAACAAATAGAACAAGCTGTTAATATTATTTCAATTGAGAAAAAAATACCAAAAGAAAAATTGATTGAGATTATTGAAGCAGCAATAAAAACAGCATATAAAAAAGATTATTCTACAAAAGATGAAGAAATAAATGTTAGACTAGATTTACAAAATTATAATCTAGAAATAACTGTAGAAAAAACAGTAGTAAAAGAAGTAACTAATTCTGCAACTGAGATATCTTTTGAAGAATTATGAGAAGATGCAGCAGATTATGAAGAATGAGATATTATAGAGCTTGATGTTACTGATGAAATATATGCAGATGATGCAGGAGAGAGTTTTTGAAGAATAGCTTCTCAAGCTGCTAGACAAGTAATAATTCAAAAAATAGGTGATAGTGAAAAAGAAAAAATATATGATTTATTTGAATGAAAAGAAGGTCAAGTAATAAGTATGAAAGTAGAAATGGTAGAATGATGAAAAGTTATATTTGATTATAATGGTAATCAAGTAGTATTACCTAAATCAGAACAAGTTGCTAGAGATGCTTATACTCCTGGTGCAAGATTTTTCTTGTATGTTGCTGAAGTTTCAAAAAATGAAACAGGTACACCTAAAGTAGTATTATCTAGAAAAAGACCAGAATTAGTTAATGCAATATTTGCAGAAAATGTACCAGAGATAGGTGATTGAATAATTACTATTGATAATGTAGTAAGACAACCATGAGTAAAAACTAAACTACTTGTTTCTACTACTTTTGATGAGATAGATGCGGTTGGTACACTTATTTGACAAAAAGGAATAAGAGTAAAATGAGTAATGGATGAATTATCTGGTGAAAAAATAGATATAATAGCAAATAAAGGTGATATTAGAGAAATACTTAAAAAATCACTTTCACCAGCAGAAGTTATAAAAGTAGATGTAGATGAAAAAAATGAATCAGCAATATGTTATATATTACCAACAGAAAGAGCTAAAGCTGTTTGAAAAAATGGTTTAAATGTTAATTTAGCGTCTAAATTAACCGGTTATAGAATCTCAATAGAAGATATAGAACAAAAAGATAAACCAAAGAAAGAAGAGAAATAAAAATACTTTTTTATTTGATAATTTTGAATTATCTTTATAATAATAATTAGTTAATTTGTAAATTATTGAAAATGAAAGTATTATTTTTAAAACATGTCGTGAATGTTTGAAAACAGTGAGATATAAAAGATGTAAAAACTGGTTATGCTGTAAATATGTTGCTTCCTCAATGATATGCTATTGAATTGACTCCTGAAGTAGAAAAAAAATATAAGGATAAGCTAAAAAAAGAAGAAGTACATAAGAGGGAATTGATAGAAAATAGGCATAATATTTCAGATAATTTAAATTGACAAAGATTGGAATTCAAATTAAAAACTTGAGCTAATCACAAAGTTTTTTGAGCTATCTGAGAAAAAGATATTATATGAGAAATAAAGAAAAAATTTAAAATAGAACTTTCTAAAAAACATATAGAATTACCTGAGTGACATATCAAGAAATTATGAGAAAGTCAGATTTTTATAAAACTTGGTAAGGATGCTATGGCTAAGTTGTTTATAACAATAAGTGAAGAATAATATGTATCTTTGAATTGATTTATGAGATAAGAGATGTTGAATATCTGTTTATATACAATGAGTAATTTTACCTAAAGGTATTGTAGATAGACATTTATTGATATCTGTATTAAAAAAATTGATAAAAGAATATGATATTACTACAATTGTTGTAGGTTTGCCTTATGATTTGTATGGGAAAAAATTAAAACAATTAGATAAAACTAATATATTTATACAAAAGTTAAAAAATATTTTCCCAATGCAAAAAATAGACTGAATTGATGAGAGGTTTACAAGTTTTGAGGCAGATTTTGTGTTAAATAGTATGTGAATAAAGAATAAAATTTGAAATAAAGACGATATCTCAGCAGTATTAATTTTGGAGAGTTATTTAAGTAAGAATAATTCTTAGGGAATTGTTAATTTTTGTTAAATTATTTAACAATATTTATAATTTATAATTTATATAATATGAAATCACTAAAAATAATTTTTATAATTGCTATTACTAGTTTTTTGTTTTGAAATACATTTGCTGCTTCTATAGATAATATTACAGCTATAGATAATAATACTGTTCAATTAACTATAAGTAATGATGTAGTTATATCAGATACAAAAGTAGAATGAGATATTAAATTATTAAAAGATATCCCAGTATCATTTAGTGTAAAGGATACAGAAAATGCTAAAAAAGTTTTGGTAAATTTATCATCAGATTTGATTTCTAATACTTCATATAGTTTGATTACTATTTTATGAGGTGAATGAAATATTGATTTTAAAATATGAGATTTCTTAGAATGAGAGTTTGTAAATTCAAATTTATTACAATGAGAAAAATGAATATCTAAAGTAAAAGTAATTGATTCTAGAACATTAGAAATTTATTTCACAGATGCATTAGTTGAATCAAATTTTGAATTCAAAATATTAAGTGAAGTAGCATTATCTGAAATTAAATCAGCATGATCAAATAAATTGGACTTAGAAGTAGCTAAAAATATAGAAAAATCATCTAATTATATAGTTATGGTATTATCTCTAACTGATGCAAGTGGCAAAAAAATAACATTTGATGAAGATTTATATGATTTAGTTACTCCTGCAGATTTAGTACAAGAAGTAGAAGAATTAGCTGTTACAGTTGCTCAAGTACAACCAGAACCAATGATTGAAACTTCAACTTGAAATCTAGAAGAAGTAGCAAAGAATGTTGATAGAACACCAGATACATGAACTACATCTATAATACTATTAATGCTTGCATTAATATGAAGTATAGCATTTTTCTATAGAAAAAACTTAGTAAAATAATAAAAAAAATACATAAAAACCTCTTACCTGAATCCTTATCCAGCTTTGCTGGACAAGGGGCTACATATAATTGCAGCCTCTTTCCCCTGTCAAGGGGAGAGAATTTATGCCCGAAGGGAGGTATCCTGTGGACAAGTGAGAGGTATTTTTTTTTGTCTTTTTCTTGCTTATTAAAATAAAGTATAGTAAAATAATATATATATTAAATAAACTATAGATAAATGGAAAAAACAATTATTGAGGACCATATAATAAAAGATCAATTACTTCAAGTAATGATAGATAATGAATGAAGTGATATGTATATAACTGTATGAACATATCCAGCTATAAAAATCTGATGAGAAATTATAAAAATAGATGATTGATTGGATATATTTACACCAAAAGATTCAATGGATTTTGCATTATCTCTTATTACAGATGTTCAACATACTAGACTTTTACAAGAAAAAAACTTGGATTTTTCATTTTTTCATTGAGATAGGAGATTTAGGTGTAATGTATCTTTTCAAATGACACATTATATGGTAGTTTTGAGATTATTAACTGCTGATATTCCAGATATAGAAGATTTGTGATTACCTGATATTTATAAAGAAGTAACCAAACTGTGACAATGATTGATATTAGTTACGTGACCAACTTGATCTGGTAAAACTACTACACTTGCAGCAATGATAGATTATATAAATAGTAATTATACTAAACATATTATCACGATAGAAGATCCTATAGAATATGTTCATCCACATAAAAAATCTATAATAGAGCACAAGGAAATAGGTAAAGATATACCAGATTATGAAACATGATTAATTTGAGCGATGAGACAAAATCCTCAAGTAATATTATTCGGGGAAATGAGAAATCAAAATGAAATGGAAATGGCTCTGAGATTAGCAGAAACTGGTCATATTGTTTTTTCAACATTGCATACTAGAAGTGCATATCAAACAATTACTAGAATACTGGATAGTTTCAGTTGAGAAGACAAAAATCAAATCAGAATGCAATTAGCTGATTCTCTAGTAGCTGTATTTTCACAAAGATTATTAAAAACTACTGATGGTACATGAGTAAAATTAGCAAAAGAAATACTAGTAAAAAATGCAGCAGTTGCTAATCTAATAAGAGAAAATGATTTACATCAAATTCCTTCTGTGATACAAATGTGATCTAGAGAATGAATGCAATTATTAGAAACAGATATTATAAAACTTATTCATCTATGATTGATAACAGAAGAAGAATGATTGAAATATTCTAATAATCCTAAGTTGATTAAAGAAAGTCTGAATGCATAAGAAATTACTTAAAATAACCTCTCACTTGAATTCTCTCCCCTTATCAGGGGAAAGAGGCTACAGAAAATGTAGTTTTATATTCAAGTGAGAGGTGAGGAACAAAAAAAGAACGATTGCTCGTTCTTTTTTAATAATTAAAATTTATTATAATAACTGATGAAATTATTTTCTATTTGATTTTTATCTATTCAGATATGTAAACTGATAATTTTAAATATATTATTTAGAGTTCATCTAGAAATTTCTTTATGTTTTGGAATAGTAAGTGACATATTTCAATATTTATATTTTATATGTGAACCTTCTTGAGAATATTTATTATATCATAATCATAAAATAAATTTTTCTAATATTTTAAATTTTACGGTATTAAATATTCACATAAGTATCTTCATTAAATGATATGTTAAATTTATTTAGTGAAAAACTCTTTTCTCTAGATAATGAATATGCTTCTCAAATATTTTTTACTACTTCATCTAGGGATTTTCATTGAGTTGCAATTCATTTTTCTAAAATAATAGCATCATAATATCAAGTTTCATTATCAAATATTATTTCAATGTTAGTCATATTCAATTAATTAATTAATAATATAATAATATTATAATCATTTATAAAATAAAACAAACTTTTATACTTTTTGCAGCCTCTTTCCCCTGATACGTGTCCAGTCTTTAGCTGGAAGGGGAGAGAATTTATCCGAAGGTGTATCCCATGGACAAGTGAGAGGTTTGAGTCCAAAAAAAAGAACCAAAATGGTTCTTTTTTATCCTATTTCATAATAAGTTCGTGACCTTATTGTGATATGTTTATGAAATTTACTATATATTAGTAAGGTAATAATGTAGTAGATAAGTTAGTAACTACTCAAGTAGCAGTAGTATTAGCAGTTTCACTATCATAGATTAAACCTTCAGATTCATTAACTAATAAAGCTAAAGTAGTACCAGAGTAAGCTGAACTTAAAGTTAAAGTAACACCATCTCTAGATACTTTACTTACAGTTCTATCACCAGTAACTTTATCACCAACTTTAAATCTATTAGCATTAGCATCTTCTAAAGAGAAAGAAGTTCCATCAGCTGTACCAGAAAAAGTTTGAGTAGTTCTAGGAGCAAATGTACCATTAACTTGTGCAGTTGGAGTACCATCTTTTTCCATAGTAGCAGCAACTTGGAATACTCCACCTGCTAAAGTAGTAGCACCAATTCTATATGCTTTGTCAGATTTAGGATCTTTAAAATCTTTTTCAATAACATTTAAAACAGTATAACTAGGAGTACCAGCAACATATTCATCAGCTAAAACACCAGAACCAGCTAAAGATATACCAGGAACTTCAGAATTAGTATCTTCCATAATAAAACTTAATAATGGTACTCATTCTACTTGTTTAAGAGTCATAGCACCTTGGATGTTACCTAGGTCAGATGTTCTTTTTGAGTTTCTAGCATCAGCTGAGTAACCTTGTAAAGAAATAAACGCGATAGTACCTAATATAGCCAAAATAGTAATAACAACAATTAACTCAACTAATGTAAACGCTTTTTTTGTATTTCTCATTTATATATGATTAGGAAATAAAATACAAAATAAATTTCATAAATACGTCTTTTTTTAAGACTTCTATATTCTATCCGAAACTACATATAATTGCAAAAAAAAAGTATATTTTCAGCTAGACTAATCAATAGTATTCTATCCTAATAAATATCATAAAATACAATATATAAAAGTCAAAAGTACTGTTTATCTTTTAGATTAGAGTAAAAACACAATATTTTTTATAATGATAATAAGTATTGATATAATCAATAAAAAAAACTGAAAAATTTTATTTTTCAGTTTTTTTTATTTTGTATTTTCATTGATTTGTAAAATAAAATTAGTTTTTACTATTTTATTGTTCAAATTTTTTATTATTCTTATAAATTTTTTGCGATTTTAACTATTCCTTCCCTGAATCCCTACCTTTACATAAAGGCAGGGGGCTCATTTTTAACTTTTGTATCCTCTTTCCTTTATGATATTTATCTTCCCTTTCCAAGGGAAGTGGCTGAAAGCCGATGGGTTAGCACCTAAGTACAAGAATTTTTTATAAATTTTTTGCGATTTTACCCATTTCAAAGAATGGAAGCATAACTCATACGATAATTGTTCCTACCAATGCTCAAACTATTACAATGATGATTGGTTCCATCATACTCGACATATTTCATATATATCTTTTCAATTCTCAATTGTAATTATTTCATACTTTTTTAAGTGAATCAGACAGACTTCATGTCTCTTCTCAAGTACTTACTACATAGGCAAATTCTTCAGGGAATAGTGGATTTAAATATACACTTGATTCATAATCCAGATTTAATCACAGTGATTTTGATATTGTCAATCATACTTCTACTTCATTTTTTATTCTGATTAACTCTTTTTTGTATGCTAAGTTTGGTACTACTTTACTAGAAGTTTTAAGTGATTCTAGTAATAATACTCATGAATCTAATAGAATTGTAAATGATTTGATGAAAAATACTATATTTGATTGTTTTACTACATATCAGAATATTGGCATTTTTGTAAACATTTTAGCAAATCACATTTTTCATACATATGTTGAGTTTATCATTCTAATAACTAATACTAATCATATAACTCATAAAATAAGTTTTAGATAATCATTCATAAAGAAATTTGATACTCAAACTATGAATTGTGTAAGAGCTGGTAGAGCTGTTCATGATTTTTCAAATGCTGCTGTAATTCTAGGTACTATGAATATCATCATAAATATTACCATGGTGATAGTTAATCATAACAATATCATCGGATATATCATTGCTCATTTTACTTTTCATTTTAATTCTATATTTTCTAATAGATTTTGATCTAGTTCTATAAGTATTTTACCTAATTGTCATGTTTTTTCTCATACTCATACTAGAGCTGTTGTCAATGAATCAAATACTTTTGGATATTCATTCATTGTTTCACTTATACTTATTCAGTGATTAATATTTTCTTTCATTTCACTTACTATTCTTTTTAGATACGGATTTTTTACTTGTTTTACTAGGATTCACAGTGCTCATTTTACATCAATTCAAGAATTAACAAAAATTGAGAATTTATTAATAAATCACCAAACATCTTTTTTTGAAACACTTTCAAATAAGGTAATTTCGAAATTAATTTTACCTGATTTGTGCATCTGTTTATTTCTTTTTGCTTTTCTAGCTTTTTCCAAAATAGCAACAAACTTTTGGTTGTTGAAATTTCAGTATTTATCATAGAAGCTGTTTCAAAACATAATGTGTGTTTAAATTATTAAAGTTTACATATTCCCATCTTTACTTATTATTTCTTCTGCTTCACTTATAACAGTATCGTAATCTCATTTTTTAAGTAATTCTTCTAGTATATTGTATTTGTTTACTACTTTTTGATTTTTTTGTTCTACTTTGTAAGATTTCTCATTATCTATAGCTTTTTTTAGATAGAAATTTATTTTTTTATCTATATATCATTCTTTGATATATCTGATTGCTTCTTGTTTTAGTTTTAATATTTCTCAAGTATAATACAATCATTCTAGACTTTTAATAATTCTTTCTGTTTCTTTTTTCTTTTTTAGTACTTCTAATTCTTTATCTATATCTTCTATAGTTTTTCATTTCAATTTTCTTATATCACTACTTTTTAATCATTCTTTTGCTTTTAATTCTTGTATATATTTAGAAGATGCATCAATTATATCTTTTCTAGAATCTCTTTTAACTAATAACAAACTTACATCATCATCAAAATTTGCTCATCATCTAAATGATTTCAGATCTTCTATCAAATATTCATAAATTGAATTTATATCAGCTTGAGTTTTACATGCATGATTAAATAATTGTTCCAATTTTGTTATAGAGTAAAATTGTCATTCAAAATCTTTACTTTCTACTATTCAATCACTATATGTCAGTAGTACATCTCAATCATTTAAATTAATAGTTTTTACTTTTATATCTGTTGGTTTATTTATTAGTCTGATTCAGGCTGCTAATCAACCTGGTATTAATCTCTCTACTTCTGAAGTCTTTTTTCTAAAAATAAGCATTGGTTCATGCCCCATTCATACATAATTTAGAGTTGAAATATCTTGTTTATATATTTCAAAAAATATTCAAGTAATGAAATTTCTAGATTTTAAATCTTGTTTTAATCAGTTATTTATTTCATAAGTTAACTGAGATAAACTAGAATCTTTTACATATTTATTGAATAATCTACTTAATAATGTAATAATAAATCAAGCTCTAATACCATGTCAAGTAGCATCTCATAAAAAGAAATTATATTTATTATCATTTTCTACGAAACCAAATGTATCTCAAGATATCTTATCCGCTCATAGTATTTTTCAATAAAGTTCATATCATAGCATTTTGTTACTTGATAATTCTTTTACTAATCATTTATGTATATTAGCTAGTTTTCTTGCTGCTAAGTCATTTTTTATTTTTGAATCTTCTTCTATAAGTAGATTTATTTCATCTAATAATTTCTTTTTTCTTACTCTTTCTTTAATTCTTTTATAAAAATTTATTTTATCTTTCAATTTTGCAAAAATAGATTTATTAGCTTCTTCATCTGGATTTATTTTTTTTTCTTCTTCTTCTAAATTAACAGTTTTTCATATCAATGTCATTGCTTCTAATCTTGCATCAGATTTCATTTTTTCCTCTTTTTTCTTTTTTTCTTTTTCAAGACTTTTAATTATTAGTTTCTTTTCTTTGTTATAAAATTTAACTACACTTGGTTTTTCTGCATTTTCTTCTAAGAATTTTTGTAATAATGCTAGAGCATTATCACTTTTTCTATTTCACATTAGTACTTCTATTTCATCTTTTATTTTTTTGAATCTGATTTTGAATCTCTCTGCATCAACATTTTGATTATATTTTTCTTCTTTTTTTTCTAATATTTCATATAAATCATTTAATTTTTTTTGTTTCTTTTTTAATTCATTTGTTAATCTTATTTTTTCTTTTTCATTTACTCAGTCTTTATCATCCATTTGATCTATTTTTTCCAATACTATTGATAAAGAATCTTTTTCTTTGAATTCTATTTCTTTTAGTGCTTTTTTTCATTTTTCCCATTCTGAAAGCATAATGAAAATTTCGATAGCTTTTAAAGCGCTATCAAATTGTTTTATATTTCCAGTATCGACATTTTTATTTTTAAAAAGACCAAACATTTTATTTAAATTAGAATTATATTAATTTCAATGCTTCATCAACTGTTGTTTCTCATAATACAGCTTTTAATAAAGCATCTTGAGTTATAGTTATCATTCAGTTTTTGATAGCAGCATCTCTCATTACATTAGCACTTTCTTTATCAATTATTAGTGGTTCCATAAATTCTCAAACAACTAATACTTCATGGAATCACATTCTTCATTTATATCATGTATATCAACATTTTTCGCATCATTTTCAATGGTAAAATACTACATTATCTATTTCTTCTTTATCTATAATTGGACCTAGTATTTCTTTTACTTTTCTTTTTTCTATATCTTTTATTTGATCTACTTCTTTACAGTGAGGACATATCTTTTTTCATAGTCTTTGTGATATAACCATTTTCATTGCAGAAGCTAACAAGAACGGTTCTACTCACATATTAATAAGTCTTTGTACAGTTGCAGCTGCACTATTCGTATGTATAGTTGATAATACCAAATGTCAAGTCAATGCTGCTTCTACTGCTAGAATAGCAGTTTCTTTATCTCTGATTTCTCATACCATTATGATATCTGGATCTTGTCTTACTAGACTTCTAAGACCTGTAGAGAATGTATATCATATTTCTGGTTTTACTTGAGATTGGTTTACATATTCTATATTGTACTCTACTGGATCTTCTAGAGTAGAAATATTGTATTCTAAAGGGTTGAAGTTTTTAAGTATTCCAAATAATGTAGTAGTTTTTCACGAACCAGTAGGTCATGCTACTAATATTATTCAATATGTACTATTTAGAGATTCTCTTACTTTTTCCAAGTTAACATCTATCAATCATAATGCTTCAATATTAATAAGAGATTCATCTTGTTTTAATATTCTCATTACTATTTTTTCTCAATAATTTGTAGGTAGAGTAGAAAGTCTTATATCTACATTCAAACTTTCTTTTTCATATAGATATACTATTTTACCATCTTGAGGTTTTTTGTTTTCATCTATTTTGATTTTTGATAATACTTTTAGTCTAGTAATCATACTACTAATATTTTCAGTATGTAATTTATCAAATAGCAAAAAATCACCATCTTTACGAAATCTAATAAGTAGAAAAAATTCAGTTGGTTCTATATGTATGTCTGATGCTCATAAATCAATTGCATTAGTAAACATTTTGTTGATATAATCAACAATATCTCATATATCTCTTTTGACTTTTAGAGCATCAATGTTTAAATTGTTATTCATTTTTTAATAAATTAACTTATATTTAATAAATAATATCATACTTTTTTATAATAGTAAAATAATTGAATATACTTTTTTGTATTTACTATGTTTTATTATATATTATATTACTTTAACCTCACCCTAGCCCTCTCATCAAGGAGAGGGAATTGATCCCCTTGTGGGTGAATCCTGTGGACAAGGGTGAGGTTAAAAAAAACTCCTTTAATAGGAGTTTATTTTTGATACAATTTTATTAATTCATTGTATTTTAGTTTTAGAATAATTTTTATTTTTTCTTTTGATGTTTTATTTTTTAATTGTTGTTCTTGGATCAATTTTTCAGCTGCTATTCTTGCTTGCTCAGCTGCTATTCTTGCTTTTTCAGCTTCTTCTGCTTGCTTTATATCTAATAATTCATTGTTAATTACTATTTCCATATTTTCTTTCGTATCATAAACTATTTCATTATATTTATATGATGTTTTTTTAAATACTTGTTTTTGAGAATATGTATTAAAACTATATCATTCTATATTTATTACTTCTAATACCCAAGGCTTAACTATATAAGTAGTTTTTATAGTATCTACATTTTTTATTATAGCATTTTTATATATATCAATTGAGTGATTTTTTGGATCAATTTTAAATAGTGCTCAGACTATAGAAATAGTTAAAAGAATTAGTCCTATAACTAATAAAACTCTAGTTTTAGGTAATCTTATTCTATCTGTAAATTTCTTTTTTTCTGTTTCTACTTTTTCAATTATTTTGTCTTCTTTTTCTATGAATTCTGACTTATAATTTCAAAATAATTCTTCTTTATCGTCAAGAATCTCTTTATTTTGATTATCATCTGATTTTTTTATTTTTTTATTTACTTCTTCTTCTACTTTTTCATCTATTTTTCTTTCTATCTCTTCTAATTCTTTCAATTTTTCTTCATCTGTTTTAACTATAACATCATCATTTTCTGAATTATTATCTTCTTTATTAGATGATTCATCATTATTTTCTGTGTTAATAACTTCTTTATTAGCTGATTCACTATTATTTTCTGAACTAGATTGTTCTATATTGTTAGCAATTATATTATTATCAATATTTGTAGAATTATTTTCATCTACTAGTACTTCCAATAATTCTTCTTTTTTTCTTGCATGTTCATCTATTTTATCTTTTGCTTTTTTTTCTTTTATTTCTACTACAGATTTAGTAGTTTTTATAGATGATAGAGAAATTTTTGGCATTAGTGATGTTTTATTTACTTCTTCATTTGATTTTTTTATTTCTTCATCTTTAACTTCTTTTTTTGCTAATTCTGATTCTTTTTCTTCTTTTGATTTAAAAACTGAATCATTTAATTTTGATTCACTAATTATTTGTGTATTCACATCAGTATTAGTAACACTTTCACTTGTTACTTTTTCTTCTATTAGTTCTGTTTTTTTATCTCAGATTTTTTTCTTTACCATTGCAGTTAGATTTATTTTTGGACTTGGCATAATTAAAAAATTTATATTTTAAATATTTATATATAATTTAATAATACTTTATTTTATATTAAAAATCAAATATATGAATACTTAATTTATTTATTTTATTTTTATTTTTATATTTATTTGATTTTTGTGCTTATTTTCTTAATCTATTTAACATAAAATTATTTAATTTATATGAAAAAAAATGATAAAACCAAAGTCAATTTCTGGATTTTATGAAAACTTACCAGAAGCACAAATAATAGAGGATAATTTCAAAGAAATAATTAGAAAAAATTATTCATTGTCATGATTTACACCTCTAGATACTCCAAATATAGAGAGGGTAGAAACTTTGACTTCTAAATGAGCAGATGATAATGAAATATATGGTATAAAGAGACTCAAAGCTGAAGGAGAAGAAAAAAATGATTTCGAGTTATGACTTCGTTTTGATTTGACTGTTCCTTTAGCTAGATATGTAGCACAATATGAATGAGAATTGGATTTTCCATTCAAGAGGCAACATATAGCTAAAGTTTATAGATGAGAGAGGCCACAAAAGGGAAGATATAGAGAATTTTATCAAGCTGATGTTGATATTATCTGAAATGCGAAATTATCACTTTTTGCTGATGTAGAAATATTATCTACTATCTATAATTCACTGAAAGAATTAAATTTTTGAGATTTTGTTATAAATATAAATAATAAAAAATTATTAGTTTGATTTCTAGAAAGTATAGATGTAGAAAATATAGTAAAAACTATTTCTATAATAGATAAAAAAGATAAAGTAAAATCTATAGTTCCAATGCTAGAAGAACTTTGATTAAAAACAGAACAAATCTCTGAAATATTAACATATGTAAATTTATCAGAGATAAGAACTAGTATGGAAATACTTGAATATTTTTCAAATATGCAAAATGATACTTTATTAGAGTGATTATGAGAATTGAAATATTTATATGAAAATTTAATTAATTTATGAGTAGATGAATCATTTATCAAATTGAATCCTTCAATATCAAGATGATTAAATTATTATACTTGAACTGTATTTGAGACTTTTATACTATGAGCAGAAGAAATGTGAAGTATAGCTTCAGGAGGTAGATATGAAAATCTGACTTCAAACTTTTGTAAAAATAATTATCCATGAGTATGATGAAGTATTTGATTATCTAGACTTATATCAGTATTAAATAATATATGAAAAATAGAATTATGAGCAAAAACTGTTTCTAAAGTGTTAGTATTAAATATGTGAGAAGAGTATTTAACAAATAATTTACAAATTGTTAAAACTTTGAGAAATATTTGAATTAATACTGAGATATATTTAGATTCTGAAACTAAACTACAAAAACAAATAAAATATGCTGATAATAAAAAAATACCATTTGTTATCATACAATGAGAAGATGAAATAGAAAAATGAGTTATTCAATTGAAAAACTTAGAGAAATGAGAACAAATAGAAGTAAAAATTAAAGATTTAGAAAAAAAATTGTTAGAAATATTATTATAATTATTAATTTATGTTAATTTAATGAAAAATATCAATAAAAAGGGAATAAGTGTTATTGAATTAATAATTGTTATTACTGTTATAGCTATTTTGTCAGTAATTTCATTGTTATCTTATAAATCTTATCTAGTTTCAGTAAGGGATTCATCTAGACTTGTAGAATTACAAAATATAGAAACATGATTATGATCTTATGTAATTAGAAGTTGATTTTATCCTGATCCGACTAATTGAGTAAATATTACATATTCTTGATCAGAATTATGGAAACAGTGAACATTTTGAGATGATGTAAGTAATTTGGTATGATATTCTAAATGAGTTTATGATCCATTAACTAAAAATCAATATACTTATTCTTTAAAAAATTCTAGAAGAGAATATTCTATTGCATGAGTTTTGGAGGAAAGACCCTGATTAGTAGCATATAATAAACTTCATTCTCAAGTATCTGCTGCAGAAAAATGAAAAACAAAATGAATAGCAATTGTAAAATGAAATTATAATTGAGAATTGATTTCTATACAATTAAATTGACTTACTTATGTTTTAGCTTTACCTTCAATTGTATCAAGTGATTTATCATCATTAGATATAGTAGATATATTAAATAATAATAATTTGGTATATAATGATTACTGAAATATTCCTGCTAGTTATTCTTGAACTAAATATAGTTTTGATGAAAATATAGATTTCGCACCTAATAATTTGTTATTATATAGTTGAATTGTAAGTGATTTAAGAGAAACATATAATCAAGTTTGATTATTACAAAATGTTAGACTAGCATATAGTTGAAGTATATTGTGAAAATCTATATCTGTAAATAGATTAGATGATACTGATTTATTTTCTCCTGAACCGTCAAATAAAATAAAAATACTTGCTTGTGATTTGATAAATTTCAAGCTTAAATATTTTGTAGAGTGTTGAAAAGTAGATTTTCTTACATTTTTTGTTGTAAATGTATTAAATATTGATATTTCTAATTTACCATGAAATCAGATAACAGCAGTATATCAAGATGATGATTGAAATTTTGTATTTGGTACAAATAATTGAATTGCATTTTTTGATTGAATAAATTGGGTAGTATATAAAAAACAAGATAGTTGATTGGTACTTAATCATATTACATCAGTTAATCAAGATAATAACTGAGATTATTGGATATGAACAAGTAATGGAATTAATAAACTAGTTTTATGAGACTTTGTAGATAAAAGTGATGATGTTTGGTTTACATATAATAAAACAATTTTAAAAAATTCTCATATTCAATATATATATACAGATAGTAATTGAGTAGTTTGGATTTGAACTAATCAATGAGCTACATCATATAATTGAGAAGTATGGACTGATTATACAAGAAAAAGTTCATGAATAACACATAATAATATTACAGCTATATACAATGATTCAGCTTGATATGTATGGTTTTGAACTAATTCTAAATGAGTAGATAGATATAAAATGTCAGATTGAACAGTAGAGAATTATAATGCTTGAAATCTACCAAATCATATAGTAAAATATATATTTGAAGATTCTAATTCTAAAGTATGGGTATGAACTCAATGATGAATATGAATAACTTCAAATTCTTGAACATCTTGGACAACATACACTACAGCTAATACTTCATGATGATTAATAAATAATAATATAACTTATTTGTTTGAGGATTCTAGCTGAAATATACGGGTTTGAACTACATGAGGTGTATCAAAATTTAATTGATCATCTTGGACAAATTATGACACTTGAGATTGATTATTATGAAATTATGTATTTTTGATAACAGAGGATGATAATTGAAATATATTGATTTTTACTAATGGATGACTAGATACTATTGATGCTTCTTGAAATATAATCACATAAAAAAAATGTTTTTCTTTTAAAGAAAAACATTTTTTTTATGGAAGAATACATCAAGTGTTTGATAAATATCAAGTTTCATCTAGTATTTGATATTGTTCTGTTCAAGTTGTATGTATTAATTTTCATGCTTCAGAAATCTCATCACAAGTTCTGAAATCACTATTTTGCCAAAATTTTATATTACCTGATATTAATACAGTATCTATATTTTCTCATGCACTATATACATTATAAGGTCTAGCAATACTATAAGCTAGATTTATTCATCAATTTAATATAAATAAATTTCTATTATTTGATCAATCTAATACTCAAGTATGTATTTCTATTGATGAAGTAGATCAAGTAGCTAATATTATTCAAGGTAATACATTTTTTGAAACTGTTTTATAATCTCAATCTAATAATGCAATTGGAAATTCTCAATTTTCTAAAGTCAAAGCTACTTCTGCTTCTTGTTTATTTTTAGTTATACTATAAAAATAATTCTTACTAGTATAAGGATCTGTTGGTATCTTATCCATTGTATTAAGAGTAACATCTTCATTTAGTAATCATTGAATAGCTACTAAAACACCACTATTAGTAATATTAAATGTTTTTCATGGTAATGGGTAAGATCATCTTTTTTGTTTATATAGTTTTAGTGCTGTTTTTATTTCTCACATATTTGCTTTTCTCTCAGAATCTCTAGCTTCTCATAAGTATCAAACGTAAGAATTAAATCCTATAGTAGATAAAATAGCTATAATTGTAATTGTTATAATTAGCTCAACTAATGTAAATCATTTATAATTCAAAGAATTGTAAAATGATATTTTATTCTTTAATTTCATATGTATATTTTTTAATATTAAAAATTTGGTTTTAAATAATATTTATGTTATTATTATTTTACTTATTTTACTAATTATATTAATAAGTAATGAAAAAACAACAAATAAAAAAGTTTTTAAATAGAAAAAAAATATATATTTTTGCATCTTTTTTTATGTTTTCAAGTGTATATGCTACTTTTACATTATTTTTGATAACTCCACAAACATCTACACAAGTATGATCTAATAATTCAATTATAAGTTTTACATGAGTTACAGATAAACAATGATATTATGTAAATGATGAAAATAATTCAACAATTATAAAAAATTATTTTAAAGGATATTATTATGATAACTTATATTGATATTTTAAATTGGATTGGTCAAATGATAAGACTAAAAATGTAAAAATAATATGATCAACAGATAAATGTAATACATGATATTGATATAAATTATGATGAAAAGCTTATAATGAATTTGTGTGATATATTGATTTTGACTATGATTTAAATAATTTTGTTTATTTTTGTAGTATTGATTGAAAATTACATTGAAAAGCTTATTCAAAAATTATATGATTTCAAAATTTTGAATGAATAGATATACAAATAGTAGTTGAAGTTGAAAGTTTATTTGAAAAAATAACAAATTATATTTTTAATAATGATACAACAGAAATAGAACAAAATACTTATAATATAAATAATGAACAAAATTTAAATACTTTTTGATGAGATTTAATTCAAACTGAAACAGTAAAAGAATCTATATTTTATATAATTAAATAATAAAAATGAAAACAAAAATGAAAACAAAAATAATATTAACTTTATTGATAATAAGTTTACTATGAAAATCTGTTTTTGCAGATGATCAATTGGATGTAAAAAATAGTATAAATTATTTGAGATGAGGTTCAATTATCTCATGATTATTTTGAGACATATTTACAAAAATATTTGATACAGAGTGAAAATTAAAAGTTACATTTATGTCTTTATTATCACTTAATGATTTAAGCGATGTAATAGTAGATGGTAATAATATGTTTTTTTGAGATATGACCTGATTAAGTAATACTTGAAATGCCAATGTTGGTATATGAAATATGTCATTATTTTCTAACACTACTTGATATTGAAATACTGCAATTTGAGTTGAAACATTATATGAAAACACAACTTGAAGAGATAATGTTGCAATTTGAGTCGCGGCACTTGCTTCTAATACTACTTGATGGTCAAATATTGCAATATGAACTATAGCTTTATTATATAATACAACATGATATTTAAATATAGCTATATGAGATTGAGCATTGGAAGAAAATGAAACTTGACAATCCAATATTGCAATGTGAATGTCATCATTGAGAGATAATATTTCTTGACATGCCAATGTAGCTTTATGACAACGTTCTTTACGTAATAATAGTACTTGAAGTTATAGTACAGCAGTATGACATAACTCTTTGATTTGATGTACTTATTGTGAAGGAAATACTTCATTATGAGCATTTTCATTATATACTAATTCGACTGGTAGTTTAAATACAGTAGTATGAAAACATGCTTGATATAATACTAGATGAAGTTGAAATGTATTTATTTGACACCAAGTTTGATATAATGAACTAGGTTCTAATAAGCTATATATAGACAATAGTAATACTTCATCTCCTTTAATACATTGAGATTTCGCAACTAATAAATTAACAGTTAATTGATCATTAAAAATATGAGTTGCAACAGACACTACATGTAATTCATCTAATGAATGATCTATTAGATATGATAGTAGTTGAAAACATTTCTATTGATGTGATTGAACAACTTGGATACAATTAGATAATTAATATTATAATATTTTATTTATTAAAATTATATATGAAAAAGATACTTTTATTAATAATTATGTTTACTTTAGTTTCTTGTACTAATTCATCTGAAATTCAAAATGAAGATAATAAAGTAAAAGAGAATTCTAATATAAATATTTCAAAAAATGACACTATTAAAGTAATTGAAACTTCTACATGAGATACTTCTACAGGAAGTATAAATAATGATTTAACTTGAATTACTTCAACATGAAATATCTGAGAACCTATTAAAAGTTTAGAAGAAAGAATAGAAGAAGCAAAAAAGACTGCTGATTTAAGAAAAAAAGAGCGCAAAGAAAAAAATAGACAAAAATCAGATTTAAGTGATCAATTAGAAAAAAATAGACAAGAATCAGAATTAAGAGAACAATTACAATAAAATCCAAATTAGAAGACATTTTTTTATTTTAAAAAAACTAATACAACATTTGTTGTATTAGTTTTTTAGTAATTTTTTTATACTCATTTTTATAATTTGATGATTATTTCAAAGTGAATTATCATCTCTTTCAGCCCAAAATATTCTAGAATAAATATCTCAATCAAAGGATTCTAGATTATCTATTTTGTTACCAAATTCATCTATATATTTATATCATACATTTGTAGATCAAGTAAATATTACAAATTCTTTATTTATGATATCTTTATATAGATAAAAAACTTCAGTTTCCTGAATATCTTCGGTATTTATTTTTTTTAATATGTTTTCAGAATTATTTTTTATTAGGTTAATAATTTTTTTATTTTCATAAGTATTAATAATATTTTTACTATTTATGAGTAAATTTGTAATTCATAAGACAATAAAAGATAGAATAAAAATTCATATTATTACTCAAATCAATGATTCTCAGAAATTATTTTTTATCATTTTGAATTTAGAAAAAAATTATTACAATTAGTTTATAAAAATTATATTTTTTGTAAAGATAAAAATGTTAAATAAAATAAAATTAAAAAAAATATTTAAAGGTGCTAATATATTTAAATCAATAAATTTTATAAATAATAAAGCATTTACTTTACCAGAAGTAGTAATTGCAACATTTATTTCATGAATTATTTTAAGTTTTATATTTATTTTTTTAAGTGATATATCTAGTTGAATTTCAGACTCAAAAAAAGAAACAGTATTAATGTATGATTTTTATGATTTTACATATAAACTAAATAATTATCGTAATGTATATATTACTTGATGAATAATTGTAGATAATACTTCTACTTGAAGTGATGTATTTTTGATGAGAGATGTTACTTGAGAAAATTGAATATTAATTTGAGCAGTTAACTTGGCGGATAATAAATTGGATACAGATAATACTATTTATGAAAATAGATGAATATGATTTAGAAAAATATCTAATGAAGAATTATTAGATATAGATATGGATGTAAGTAATATATATGAATTAATATTCCAAGATGACAATATTTTTTCAGATTTAAAATTACAAGATTTATCATTTGAATCATATAATTCTTGAGAAATTTTTGAAATAAATGTTTTAATAAACAAAGATTTTCAAAACAATTTAGTATGACAATATTGGAATGATCTACCTAGAGATAATCTTAAAAAATTTAATATTGATTTTTAATTTATGAAAAAAGAAAAAAGAGCAGTAGTATTTATCTATGTACTTTTTTTAGTTACTATATCGGTTATATTTGCAACTATCATTTTAAATAATAATTCTTTTTTATTTAATATATCTGATTATTTTGAAGTAGAGAGTAAAGTATTGACAAATATATCAAATGATTCTGAGATATCTATAAAATTGCATAAAGATAAAAACTCAAATTGAAGTTGATTTATAGATAATATTTGATGCCCAACAGGTACTTGAGTAACTATGAGTTGAACTATAAATACTGACCAAATAGGTACTACCTTAGTAAGTAGCTGATCTATTTATTGTTTGTGAGATTATTTTTGAGATGAATTAAAAATATATTTTAATACTTGATTTACTGATTTTTCAACTGCAGAATATAATTGATATTTAGTTACTTTATCATGATGATTATGATTATCAAATTTTTCGGATACAGACAGTACTTTGATTGATTTTTCTTGATTTAACTATAATATTTGAGATTGATATGATGATAATTTCAATAGTGATAATTATAGAGTTACTTCTACTTGAAATACTTCTACATGAGTTTATTATCCTAATAATTGGCAAGATGATGATGTAGTAGCTAGAAAAATGTTTTACTGATTTATCTCACCAAGTTTTTGATATAAAAAAGTTTTTTGGAATACTAGCAAAACTAATAAAATAATAGATGATAATACTAATAATAATGATAGTTTAAATATAAAAATATGAGATACTACATCTGCATATTTATATATAGATATAGATAAGAGTTTTGATATTAAATTAGTTAAATTTGATAGAAATAGTTATAATAATTTTAATGAACTTATTATAAAAGAAAAATTGGACTGAACTAGTATAGCAAATATTTGATATTTACAGAATAATTGATGAGTACTTTCATTATCATGAAATATAACATGAAATGAATATGATTTTGATTTCACAAACAATGATTATGCATTGTTTGTGAAATCAACTTGAACAGGTACTTTAATTTATAATATCAGAGGAGAGTCTTCAACATGAACTTGAATATATATAAATCCAATAGACGATAGTAATAGTAATTTTTTCAGATATATGTGAAATGAAATAATTATAGATAATAATTGAAAATATATTTCAAAAGAAACAGAATTATTTTTTACAAAATAGTCTTTACAAAGTACAAAAAACAGATAAAATCAACTTAAATAGATATCCTTATTTAATTGGATATCTTTTATTATATATTAACTATACTTTATGGATCCTTTACTCATACTTTTATTTATTGTACTATTTTTACTTTCTGCATTTTTTTCAGGTACAGAATTAGCATTGATGAGTTTACCTTCACATAAAATTGATTCTTTAGTAAAACAGTGAAAATATTGAGCTAAATCACTTAAGAGAATTAAGCAAAATAATGATAGATTGCTTATAACTATTCTTATTTGAAATAATTTAGTAAATGTTTATACAGCCTCATTAGCTACTTCAATAGCTATTAATATTGCTGATTCGATGTGAATACCACAATCAACAGTTATATGAATATCCGCATGAATAATAACATTTCTATTATTAATGTTTTGAGAAATTTTACCAAAAAGTATTGCATCAAAAAATGCATCTGGAATTGCATTATCTGTTGCTCCTTTTTATAAAGTAGTTATGCTTGTTTTATATCCTATAATTACTTTTATAGAAGTGATTATTAGATTATTTTCTACTAAATGAAAAGTAGAAACACTTACAGATGAAGAATTGGAGAGTTTTATAGATATGTGAAGAGATTCATGAACATTGGAAATAGAAGAACATAAAAAGATTAAAAGTATTTTGGAATTGGATGATACATATGTAGATGAAATAATGACTCCTAGAGTAAAGATAGAAGCATTGTCTTCTGATAAAACAGTTATTGAAGCTATTGATTTTTTTCTATCACATACTCATAGTAGGATACCAATATATACTGAAACTATTGATAAAATAGATAATTTTGTAACAGCTAGGGATTTATTAATACATTTTAAAAATTGAAAATCAGATACAAAGTTATCAGAACTTACTCTTAATAAAGTTATGAAGATTCCTTTAAATCTAACAATACCTAAATTATTAGAAAATTTTCAAAACTCTAATAAAATTATGTCTATTGTATTAGATGAATATGGTTGAGTAGCTTGATTGATTACTATAGAAGATATTGTAGAAGAAGTATTTTGAGAAATAAGAGATGAAACAGATAAAGAAGTAGAAGATATAAAGAAAACAGCTAAGTGAACATTTATGGTAGAACCAGATGTTATGATGCAAGATTTACTTGATAAATTTTGATTATGATTAAAAGATATCTGACTAGATGAGAAAGAATTTGACTGAGAAACAATTAGTTACATAATTACTCATGAGCTTGAAAGATATCCAGAAAAATGAGAAACTATTACATTTAATTTTGTTAGTGATAGCGAAGATAAACATAGTAAAATAGATTTTATTGTTACTAATATTGAAGACCATAAGATTTGAAAAATTGAAGTAAAGAAGAGCTAGTTTATTTAACTAACTCTTCTTTTATTTTTTTTCTTATATCTCAGTTATGAAATTTGAGCAAATTGTCATTTATTATTACTCAATAGGGTTTTCATATTTTTTCAAAATGCTTTAATGTTTTTGGGAGAAATATTTTTTTAAGGAGAATATTTAGACCTCACTTTACCCACTCAGACCAACTTCATTCTTTCCTCTCAAAACAACCTCACCCTAGCCCTCTACTCCGTTCTAACTTCGAAGATAGTCGTGCAAGCACTCCTGTCTCAGTTATCCTTATAGGAGAGGGAATAAATGGAAAATTTTTAAGTAAATTCCTTATGCTTCCTCTCCTTATAGGAGAGGATTGAGGTGAGGTTATTTTTATATATTTTTTGTTATCTTCTATCACATCTTTATACTCGCTTAAATCAGCCCAGGAGCTATTTTTTTCTATAAATAATTCGTAAGTATTATCATAATTTAATATTGGCTTGAAATAAACTATCCAAAAATATAGATATATATCATTTTCTATTTTCCAGTCTGAAAAATCCAATCAAGTAGTAGTAGCAAAAAAACTGAGACAAAATCTACCTGCATGATATTTATCATTTTTTCTGACTCAAAGTATTTGAAAAATAAATGTTATTATAATTCTATTTAACCACATAGAATTAGGACTTGTGACTATAAATAAATCTATATCAGATTCAGCATTTGCAGAGTTCATGGATATACTATTTCAGATTCAAATCATTCTTATTCAAGGTATCCATTTAATATATTTAATATATTTTTCAGTTTTTTTATAAAATCATTTTTCAATTTCGGAAGGTGATTCTTTTATCCCAAAATATGATTTAAATCTTTCATGAATTTTTTTATCAAAATTTTGTTTCATTTTATTTATTATTTGTTATAATGTTTTCATTATATAATTTAAACTAAAATTATGAAATATTTATGTACAAATTGTAATTATATTTATGATAGTGCATTTTGAGATATGGAAGAAGAGATAGAAATATGAGATATATTGGAACAATGTCCAGTTTGTGAAGAGTATGATACTTTTCAAGGTATAGAAGAAGAGGTAAATTATATTGAAGATGATATAATGGATTCTATTGAATTGGAACATTTTCCAGAAGTAACTATACAGTGAGATAAATTAATAGTAGTAGTATGATGAGAACTTCATCCAATGTGAGAAGACCATAGGATAGCATCAGTATGATTGTATGATGAGTATTGAGACTTGATAGATGAAAAGTATTTAGAAATGGAAAATGAAGCAAGAATTGAGTTTGATTTCGATGATTTAGATGAGTATGAAATCAGAGTAAAGTGTAGTTTGCATTGAGTTTGGGGTAAGAAATTTGTGAATGAGTAAGTATTAAAATATATAATTAATTTGTCAAAGCAAAATAAAAAAATATTTTTTTATTTTGCTTTTTTTATATAAAATAAATAGGATATAAATTAATCAAAAAACTATGAATAAACAAAAAATACAAAGTAACCCATCGCCTTTCAGGCACTTCCCTTGAAAAGGG
>JAUXPL010000018.1 GCA_030683605.1 Candidatus Altimarinota bacterium | reverse complement strand
ATATGTATCAACAAATCTAGTAGCTAATAATTTATGATGAAGTATTAAACCAGTAACAACAGTATCAAATACTAGTTGTTCATGAACAATGCCAGATAATGCAGAATTGAATTGAACACAATGAACAGCAACATGGTCATACAATACAACACCATGAGTATGTAGATATGATTGTCAAGACTGATTTCATACAGAGAATTGATGAGTAAGTTGTGTAAGTGATACAAGATCATGTGTAATTGCAAATGCAACAGCAACAGAAACTTGGAATGGAAGTGCTTGGTGAGCATGTATAGTGACAAGTTGTAATAGCTGATATACACAAAGTGGAAATGTGTGTAATGAAAATGACTTAACAATTACATGAAATGATACAATTTGAAGAAATTGGAGTGATTGAACATTTGCAACAAATTGTAATTGATATAGAAATCCTGGTTTATGAAAATCATATGCATGATCAACTTGAGATTGAATATATTGGATAAAACCAGATGTAAATGCAGCATTTAAAGTATATTGTGACATGACTGTTGACTGAGGGGGTTGGACATTAGCTATTAGACTGAATACTAATGATGCAGTTACTAGAAAATGGGATAATGCAGCATGGAGTACTTTAACTGAGGTATGAACATTAACTTGATCTGATGATTATTTTTCTCAAGTATTTTATACTTTAAATTTTACTAACTTAAATTTACAATATTCATATTGAGCTAATTTAAAAATCTCTGCTACATATAATAATTCTTCTAATACTTCTAATTTAAAGACTAATGTTACTCAAACTTCAAATAATACAAAAACACTTTGGTTAAATACATATATGAGTTGATGAACTGATTTCTTCTGAAATAATTTATCATTTCAAACTATTTGAAATTGAAATGATTATTCAAGGATATGGTATAACTTGGTTCCAATATGAGCTTGTAATCAATGATGAAGTATATGACATATATGAGACTATTGAACACATAATTGGAACTGGGAGGTTGCAAGATGAAGTAATCTTGAACCAACAGCTTGTCAACATAATATTTATAGATTGTGATTAGGACTTAATTATGATAAAAAATCTTATTGATGAACAAATATTATACCTTTAGATTATTATAATAATTGAATCATGTATATTTATGTAAAATAATAAGACTATAAAAAAGAAATAAATCATGTATTTATTTCTTTTTTATAACAAAAATTAAAAAATATTTTTACTTTTGTATTGTTTATGTTATTATTCAAAAAACATTATTTCTTAAAAATAATTCATGAAAAAAAAATATATAATAATATTTATTATATCTATTTCATTAATAGTTTTTTTTAGAACTATGTCATTTTGAAACTTGGAAGAATTATATCATATAACTGAATCATATGAATATAATGATATAAAAAGAATAGAGTATTTTGCTAGTGGTAGCTATATATTAGTAGATAAAGATGATGTTTGATATTCAATAGTATATGATTGAAAAAAGAGTAAAAAATATGAAGATATACCAATTGTTAAACATTATCAAGATTGAAAAAATTATAGTTTTGTAGCAAAAATACAATGAAAATATGTATTTGTAAAAGATTGAATAGAAAGTCAAAAATATGATCAAATATATGATTTTGACATTTCAAACGATTGAAATAAGTACATATTTAGTGCTTTAAAAGAATGAAAAAAAATAATAGTGATGAATTGATTTGAAAGTGAAGCATATGATGAAATAAATGATTTAGATATATCGGAATATATAGCAAATTATACATTTAATTCATTTATAGTTAGAAAAAATAATAATTATTTATTTATAAAAGATTGAGTCGAACAAAAAATAATACAAGAAAAAGATAACAAATATATATATACATATAAGAATAAAAAATATGAATATGACTTCATTGATAGTATAAAATTAATTCAGTGATGAAAAAGTTATATATTCGTAGCAAAAAAGTCTGATAAATATGTAGTTGTAAAAGAGTGAAAAGAGATATGAAGTTATGATAATATTATTTATAATATGAATAATAATGTAATGTCTAATTTTGATATTTCTGGTGATAAAAATAGTTTTACATTTATAGCAACAAAAGATAAAAAACAGATATTAATAAAAGATTGATTTGAAAGTGAAAAATATGATAAAATAAATAATTTAATAATAAATTCTGGTATAAATATTCCTATAAAAACAGTTAATCATATATGTTATTGATATTTAGATAATGCTAAAAGTTATATATTTAAGGCATTTATAGACTGAAAACAAATAGTTGTAAAAGACTGAATAGAGAGTGAAAAATATGATAAAATAAGTGATATTTTTTGTTTTAATAACAATTATTCATATGTTGCTGAAAAAGAATGAAAAAATGTATTGATAAATAATTGAAATATAATAAATGAATGAATTAAAAAATCTATTAATTATTTAGATTGAAAAGATTATATATTTAACGATTGATTTGGTTCTTATTTATTTATTGATTGATTAAAAAGTAAAAAATATTTAAAAATATCTTGATTTAAATATTTTACACAATGAAATTGATTTTCATTTGTAGCAAAATTCAGAAGTGGTGAAAAAGTTATTACTTATACAAAAAAATAATATATCTTAATATAATCTTATGAAAAAAATATTTTTGTTTTTGTTTTTGTTACTTTGATTTACTCAATCATTTGCTATTACAGCCACAGATAGTTTAAAAAAATTACCTACAAATTTCAAATGACATTGTTATGAATACTATAATAAAATAGATAAAATAATAGTATGAAATAATTTGTGAGAGACTTATAAAATAAAATTAAGTAAATCTGAAGATGTTGTATTTACTCAGTTTGGTTTTATATTACCATATAAATATTATTCTGACTCAAAAAATAGTTATAGTTTTAAAAGTGATTTATGAATTACTAATGAAAAAATCACAGATTATAATAAAAATACATATATAGAACTTCATTCAATAAATAAAAATGAAATAATTCTCAGTTTTGATGAAATATTAGAAAAAAATAATTTTAATTTTGTATTTGATTATAGTACGAATAATTATACACCAAGTTATTACATAAGTGTTGATAAAAATACTTGGAACTTAGTTAAAAAAGAGGATCTAGAAAATTTTTCATTTAAATATTTAAAGATAGTATTTCTATCAAATACAAAAGAATCATTTCTAGAAAATATAAAAATCTATGAATTATATTTTCCAAAAAAATCAGATACATTTCTTGTAAAATCATTTAATAATTCAGATATAGAAATTTATTCTAAATTTAATTGTAAAGATAAAGATTTTGATATACTATCATCTAATTATAATAATTTTTCAATAAATAAGGATACCAAAACTATTGAACTAACTAAAGAGATAAATCCAAAATATAATGTTTATTCAAAAATTGATACTGATAATGATTGGGTAGAAGATGATTTAGATAACTGTAAAAATATTTATAATCCAGATCAAAGTGATATAAATGGTGATGGAGTTTGAGATATGTGTAGTGATGATGACAAAGATTGAATAATATGATATTATGATAATTGTCCAAATGTTTATAATCCTGACCAAAAAGATATAAATAGAAATGGAATTTGAGATGTTTGTGAATTTGATAAAGATAAGGATTGAGTTTTTGATTCAATAGATAATTGTATAAATGTTTTTAATCCAGACCAATCTGATGATGATAAGGATTGAATATGAAATGCTTGTGATAACTGTAAAAGTTATAATCCTTCTCAAATAGATGCAAACAATAATGGTATTTGAGATATATGTGAAGAAATAGAAAAAAATCTGAGAGAAAATGATAGAGATAAAGACGGAATAATAGATTTCAATGATAATTGTATAAATGTTTATAATCCAGACCAAGCAGATGATGACAAAGATGGAATTTGAAATGCTTGTGATAACTGTAAAAATATTCAAAATAAAGATCAATTAGATTTTGATAAGAATTGAATATGAGATATATGTGAAGATAGTGATGGTGATTGAATTGATTGATTAGTTGATAATTGTATAAATATAGCTAATCCAGATCAAAAAGATAGTGACAATGATTGAGTTTGAGATTTATGTGAAGATGATGATGGAGATAATATATTATTTGCAAAAGACAATTGTCCATTTGTCTATAATCCAGATCAAAAAGATGTAGATAATGATTGAATAGGTGATGCTTGTGATGAAAAAGACAACAGATTTATAGAGTCTAATTCCAATTTCTTTATAATTCTAATTATTTTTATTACTTTAGTGTTCTTTTATTGAATATATAAAATGCTAAAAAAATTGAAGTAACTTATTTTTTAATACTCAAACTATGTTCAAATTATTAAATAGACTAGCATATTTTCTTTCGTTTTGTATGTGATTTATTATAAGCTTATTATTCATTTCAATAGATGCTTATAACTTATGAACTGATGATATTATTGGGGCAGTGTTTTTTTGATTTATTGTTTGATTGATATTCAAGAAACTTTTTTTATCAAAAGACTATATAGAATCTAGATTAGAATTTTTTGCTAATGGATTGACAAAAATAGAACAAAAACCTCTCTCTTGTCCAGAGGATACACCTTCGGATAAATTCTCATCTTCTTATCAGGAGAAAGAGGCTACAAATAATATAGAAGAATTTATAAAAGAAGAAATTGATATAAATAATTATAAATTAGAGTGAGAGGTTTTTGAAAATGATTTACCTAAAATAGAAAATAATTCAACAAATATAAATACAGTAAAAGAAGAAATAGTAGAAAAAGTAAGTGAACCATCAAAATTACAATTAGCTATAAAGAATTTTTTCTCTGAGAATTTACTAGCAAAAATATGAGGTATTTTGGTATTTCTTTGAGTATTATTCTTACTTAGCCTTGTTTATTCATCTATTTGACCTGTTTGAAAATTAATTATATGATTTATTATTTGATTTTGAGTATATTTTTCTTGAGTAATATTAGATAAAAAAAATTTTCATAATGAATGAAGAATATTACTTGGAATATGAATATTAATAAATTATTTAGTTATTTTATCAGGTAGACATTTGATTTCATATACAGACGATACAAATATATTATCTATTGGAATTACTTTTGTATTTTTGATTTTTAATACTGTTTTTGCAGTTTTGACATCACTTATTTATAAATCTAGGACATTACTATTATTTTCATTCATATTTGCTTTTATTAATCCTTTATTGATTTGATGAAGCTCTGATAATCCTTATACACTTGTATGATATAGCTTGATTGTAGCTTTTGGTTGATTATTTTTATCTGTAAAACAAAGAGATATTTTACTTGCTATATGAGTATTTCTTTTATCAAATATATTGTTTTTAATTGCTCCTGATAGTTCTGACATTCATTGGATTGTTAAACTTGCATCAAGTGCTATTATATCTATATTAAGCATTTACACAGTTTATAAAATTGATATTAAACAATTATTTTGAATATTTATTTGAAGCTATCTTTTCTTGGTATTTTTATTATGAACATGAGATAATTATTTAAAAGAAACTACTAGTTTCATCTCATATATGTTTACTATTGTGCTTTATTTTGCTATTGGAATATATTGTTATTTGAAAACTAGTTTCAATTCACTTATATTTCTATTATTTTCTCCGATATTTATTGTATTATGATTGAGTTTTAGTCGAGTATTATTTAGCATTACAAAAGTATTAGCATTAATAGTTTTAGTTTATTTAGTATGATTTGTATTTATAAAAGATAAATTACCAGATTTTTTGAAGTATATATTCTTTATAGTTCTATGATTTTATATTTTTATTACTAATTCATATTTAAGCATTTCTGCTATTAATTTGAGTTTTGTAAATTTACTTACTGTTATAATTGTTTCATTTATATTTATATTTACTTCTTATTATTTAAGCACAAAGAAGAATCTAGAATTTTTATATAGTATAGGTACTATATGAGCAATATTTACATTGGCACCAGTTTTAGTTAGTAATTTCGATTATGAAACTACAGAACTAATAAATACTATGCCTATAAATCTACTACAATTTTACACATCAGTAATTGCATTAATTGTTTTTGCATTATCAAATTGGATTTTACCATTTTTGAATCCCCCAATCCCTAACCCTTTCCCCCCAAGGGAGAAAGGGAATAGCTCAAATGATAATCTTTCTATAGGTTGATTATTAAGTGCAAACAATATAAAAAATCTTCTTATCTGAGTTATTTCAGGATTATTATTTATAGGATTTGAAATATATAATTATTGAACTGAGTTTTTTCCAGGAGTGACTTTGTGAATTGCATATGGTATATTAGCTATTATTTATTTCTTCCTAGCATATTTTATGATGAATATGTTATGAATAGAAAATATTAAAAAACAAGATTTTTCAAAAAATGTTATTTATACATATTTGTGAGTTACAATATCAATATTTTCACTAGCTATTGCATTAATATTCTCTGAATATGAAGCTGTAGTAAGTGCTGTATGGTTATTTGAAGCTACTATTATGTTTTATTTTTACAATAAAACAAAAGAAATCAAGATATTTTCAGCATGAATCATACTTTTTATGATAGGAGTATTCAAATTATTCATATTGATAGATGTAGTAAAACAAAGAGATTTCTTATTTTTGATTCCTTTTAGTTTGATATTTATTTCATATGTATTAAATATTAAATTCTTGGATAGTATCAAGTCTGGAGTAAGTAGATTTGCTCATGATATTTTACATATTTTATGAATAACTACTCTTTGAATTTTGCTATTAGAAATCATTCCTAGTACATGACATGGATGGAGTACTTTATGAATTGCTGTATTTTTATTTATTATAAATTTTGTATATTCATATTATAGTTCTAGGATTTTAAAAATATTTTTTATATTAATTTTTACTTGATATTTAATATTGCAAGTTTGAGAATTGGATTCTATTTATTGGAAATTAGACAATGAAAAATTATCATATTTGAGAATATTACAATACATTTCTACAGCACTTGTTTGAATGATTGTTATATTTTGGAATAGAGTAAATAAACAAAAAGTACTAGATATATTCATAAATCTAATTTTTTCTGTATATTTATTATTTGTTACATCATATTATGTTTATGACATATTTGATACTACATTTGCTATAACTATTTATTGGTGAGTTACATCTTCTGTATTATTGTTTTATGGTATTGCAAAAGATTTAATAAAACTTAGAACTATTTGATTATATTTGATTAGTTTAACTGCTATAAAAATATTTTTCTATGATATATGGTATGGTATAGATGATGCTGTTTCTAGAGTAGTTGCATTCATATTTATATGAATACTTATGATAATTATTTCTACAAGATATACCAAAAAATATTGAAATAATATAGTATGAGAATTTAGATTATCAAATATTACTAATACAAAAAATCTAGATTTAGAAAATAATTTAGAATTGGAAAATATATCTACAAAAGCACATGAAGATAAAGTATATTTAATAAATGAGAAAATTAAAAACTTAGATGTTTCAAATTTGAGAGGAGTCAAATTTTATATATACGAATGAGATAATGTAGAAATCAGAGCTGAAAATTTAATGAAAATAGTAAAAATGATAACTAATGATTTCCAAGATATAGTTTTTGAAAAATGAGAATTGACAGATACATATGAATTTGTAATAAATAATTACAAGTCAGAATTATCAAAAGCAACTTATGATAAGATTGTTAAAGTACTTAAGCAATTTAGTGAAAATTGATGAAAGGTTGAGGCAATTTTTAAGAAGTAATTAATTACAAGTATTATTTTTTTGCAAAATACTAAAATCTAGCACAATAAAAAATAACTATAATTTTAAAATTATAGTTATTTTTTTATGAAATTTTACTCTCTTGCTATATTTTCTTCTATTCTTTCCATAATAGTTCTATTTATCTTATTTTCATCATTGTTTATCATATCTATTAGGTTATCATATGATAGAATAATTACTTCTATATTTTCAAGTGCTGTTACTGTTGCAGTTCTTTCTTCTTCATTAAGTAAAGCAATTTCTCAAAAAATATCTCCAGAATGCAATTCTGCTATTTTTGATCATTTTATAGATACGCTTACTTTACCTGATTTCAATATATATCATTCTCAGTTTGATTTTTCTCACTCTGAAATAATCATTTCACCATTAGTGTATGTTCTTTCATTGCAATTCAAAATGATTTGCTCAATTATATCATGGGTGATTCATTTAAATATTTCTAGATTATAGATGTTTTCTGGCATAAAAAATATGTTAATACTAATTATATTAATATTAACATATATGTTTCTATATTGCAAAAATAATAAACTTAAATACATAATTATTTACTTTTTATTTTTTGTTCCTACTTCTCTTAAGTAAGAGAAAGGGAATAAATTGTTTCTCTTTCTCCTGATAAGGAGAGAGAATTGATCCCCTTGTGGGTGAATCCTGTGGACAAGAGAGAGGTTGTTTTAAACCTTTTCCTACATACTATATCAATCTTTTTCGTATTTATCTTTGAAATCTTTGATCAGTGCCCAAAATATATTTTCTACAAATTTAGGAATTACTTTTTCATTTTCCCATACTATTTGATGTTTTATCTTGTTTCTCATTCAGTCGCTTCATACAGGACAGTTACATGAAGAAAATGGAATATTATTTATTTGAGCGAATCTAAGTATTTCTTTTTCTCTTATATAAGCCAAAGGTCTAATAAAAGTAATATCTCATAGATTCATTTTGTTTTTTGGTGGCATTATTTTTAATTTCCTTCATTGTGCCATATTCATAAATGTTGTTACAACTATATCATCCATATGATGTCAGTAAATTATCTTTGTTGCTCAGTATTTTTCACACAATTTAAACATAGCAATTCTTCTAGCATAAGCACACCATTGACAGTTTAGTCCCAATCATTCGTTCAATTTTGACTCTGCTGGTAGACTAAGTATTACTTTTTCTAGTGGTATTTCTAGTTCTTCTTCAAAATATTTCCTTTTTTCTTCGAAATTTATATCACAATCTATCAAAAAATCTTTGAATATATAAACAGCTCTGATGTCAAATTTATCTTTTGCTATTTTTCTATATTGGCTAAGAAGGTATCATAATACCATAGAATCTTTTCATCCAGAAACTCATAATAATACTGTTTCTCCAGCTTTTATCATCTCGAAATCTGTTATAGCATGTCTCAATTTTTTCAGTAATTTTTTTTCTAACGCACTCATTTTTATATAGTTATTTTTTTAAATTTCTTAGAGTTTATATATATTTTGAATATAGACAAGTAAAAAAAGTGTTTTTCTATATATTACAACAAATTTTAATTTCTAATCTATTGCAATTAATAAAAATAAGACTAAAATGATTTAGTCTTATTTTTTATCTTTTTGTCACTTTTTATTATTTTTTTCGTTACATTATATGTAACATTTATTTTCTAATTATTGAATTATGAAAACTATATATAAAAGACCATTTATGGTTTTTGTTATTATGCTTATATCATTGTTTTCTGTTTCTAGTTCATATGCTGCAGTAGAGGATACATCTATTATAGATGAATTGAGTAAAAATATTGTAAAAGATATAAATTTTGATTTCAATTTGAAAAAATTTGAAAGTTGTGATTGAATTGAAAAAGTTATGGGTGATTATATAAAAGATTATTGGAAAAATAACCAAGATAAATGGAGATATCCAATAATGTATAAATGAGATATGTCAATTATGGAAAGTTCATTGCAAAAAACAACTACTTCAAATGATGCTTCTGTAGATTGAATGTGATGATCTGAAGTAATATTAGATTTTTCTAAAACTAATGTACAAGTAGAATGAGTAGATGAAGCAGATTTAGTAAAAACTGATGGTAAATATATTTATTATTATAATGAAACTGATAAATATGTTTACATAGTGACTACTTGAGAATTAAAAATAATTAAAAAGATTAAATTACCTGATACTTTTTATAATCCTGTATTATATATTTGAAATAATAAATTAACTATTATTTCTAGTGGATATAGTAATATAGATTATTCAAAAATGTCATATTGGATAAATAGGAATAGTAAAACATATACTATAGTTTTTGATACTACAAATATAAATAGTCCAATACTTACAAAATTGTATGTAGTTGATTGAGATTTATCAAAAACTAGAAAAATATGAGATTTGGTTTATGTTGTAACTACAAACAATTTTTCGATACCATATTATAATTTCAAATCAGTAGATGATATAGTTGTTGATTCAGCTAATATATTACCTAAAAAAATAGATATTAGTAAAAATTCAGATACAACTAAACAAAATCTAAATCTAAGAGGAAAAAAATTACCATATAATATTACAGCTTGAAATATAGCTAAATGTAATGAAATAGAATATGTATTACCAGATAAAGAAACTATCAAAAAATATGATTTTGATCCGTCATATAATATTATTTCTATTATAGATACAAAAGATACATCAAAAGAAGTAAAAACAAAAGTAATAGCATGATCAAATGCTGAATTGTATATGAGTACTGAAAATATGTATTTGACTTCATATATGTATAATAATTATGATTTTTCTTGTCCTGTAAATGCTAGATGTATGATCCCATGGTTTTCTAGATGAACTAATACATTAGTACATAAGGTAAATATTAAGTGAGTTGATTTAAAATATCAACAATCTACAATAGTTCCAGGTAATCCACTCACTCAATATTCTATGGATGAATATAAATGAGATTTTAGAATACTAACTCAAACCAATAATTGGGATAATAGTGGTAATAATAGTTTTACTGATTTATATATATTAGACAAAGATTTAAAACTTAAATGAAGTCTAAAAAATCTATGAAAATGAGAACAATTCAAATGAAGTAGGTATATTTGAGATAAATTATTTCTAGTTACTTTTGAACAGATTGATCCATTATTTGTAATAGATGTAGCTGATGGAGCAAAACCAAAAGTACTTGGGGAACTAAAGATTCCAGGTTATAGTACTTATTTACATCCATATGATGCAAATCATTTGATATGATTATGATATAATACAAAAGAAAATCAATGGGGAGGAGTAGTTAATGATTGAGTAAAAGTAGATTTGTATGAAATAAATTATAACAAAAAATGTTGAGATACTAATTTAACAGCAGAAGAAAAAACAAAATGTGATACAGGTGATTATAAGTGAATAATTGTTAAACAAAAATATTCTCAAACTTTATGATGATACGGTAGTTATTCAGAAGCATTGGATAATCCTAGGATGTTTATGTGGAAAGCTAGTGATAACAAATTATTTTTACCAGTAAGTTTGTATACAAATGATAAAGTAGATATATATAGACAAAAAGATTTCTTCCAATGATTAGTTACTCTAACTGTAAATAAAGACACTTGAATAAAAGAAGATTTTAGACTTACACATTTAGATACTACTAATGCTGAAGTTGAAAGAAAAAAAGAATGTTCAGTATATACAAAAGAAAGTACTCAAAAGAAATGTGTACAATTAATCTGATGAGGTGAATATTGTGAAGATGTTCAATATAGTTATGTACCTAGATATTGTTACGCAGATTCTACTATTTGAGAATATGTGGCATCAAAGAGTTGGGAATATAGTAAAAGTTTCATAAAAAGAGCTGTATGGGTATGAAGTAATACTTATTCTATAAGTGATGATATGATTAAAAGTACAGATATAAAAACATGAGCAAATAAAGCAAGTGTTAAATTGGGTAATTAATATTTATAAATAAAAACTAAGATATAAAATAGTATAATATCTTAGTTTTTATTTTAATAATATGGCTAAAAAAATATATATATAATATAATTTGATTTTTAATTTTTATTTTATATAATGCTTGCTGCTTTAAAAAAAAGCTTATTTCTTAACTATAATATATGGAACAAGGTTTAAGTTGAGTATCACAATTTGTAGATAAAACTTTTGCGGAAATGATAAGTTTTTATACAAATACATGATTTTCAACAGGTCTTATTGTTTTGATGTTATTTTTAACAATATTAATAATATCCTCAAAGTTTTTTAATAAGAGCAAATTTTATCAACTTTTTGAATTAGCATTTGAAAATATTTATAATTTTTTCGAAGATATTTTATGAAAAGATGAACAAAGATTTGTAAAAATGTATATAATAAGTTTATTTTTTGTTATATTATTTTCAAATTTATTATGAACTTTTAGTGATATAATATTACCAGCATTTGAAACTCAGCCTTGAATTATAAATCAAGATTTGAAATTGAGAGATTACATATCTACTCCGACTACACTTATGAGTTTTGATTTGGCAATGGCAATAGTATCAGTTTTATTAATATTGTTTATACAAGCAAAACATTTATGATTATTTAAATTTTTTCATGAATATGTACCTATATTTTGAAAGAATTATATACCTTATGAAAAGTGAAAATTAAAACCTATTTATGATATTCCTCTATGAATATTAGTAAAAATATTTGATATATTTTTATCACTATTTTTAGGATTTTTAGATATTATTTGAGTATTTGCTAAAGTCGTATCATTATCATTTAGGTTGTTTTGAAATGTTACATCATGATCTGTTTTACTTATGATGATGGTTTGATGATTAATTTCGCTTACACAATGGATGACAAATATAGATTTTCCTGTTGTTTTTCCATTAATTGTTTACTTGCAATGAACTTTAGTAGCTCTTATTCAAGCATTTGTTTTTTCACTGCTTGTAGCAATATTTATTAAAGTATCAAAGGTTTAGTTATTTTTATTATTTTATAATTAATTATATTTTATGAATGAAATGTATATTTGAGCTGGTTTAGCTATAGGGTTATCTTGAATAGGAATTGGTATTTGAGAATGAATAATTGCTAAAAAATCGGTTGAATTAATGGGTAGAAATCCTGCTATGATTTCATTTTTTCTAACAGTTACAGTATTATGAATAGCTTTAGCTGAATCTTCAGCTATTTACTGATTAATTGTTGCACAAAAAATATTGTGAACAGAAGGTTTATCATTAATTCAATCTGCATGAGCTGGTTTAGCTGTTTGATTAGCTTGATTATGAGCTGCGATTTGAGAATGATTTTTAATAGCTTGATCATTAGAAGCAATGAATAGAAATCCAGAAAATAAACAAAAAATGTTAACTTTTATGGTACTATTTGTAGCTTTGGTTGAATCTGCAGCTATCTATGGTCTTATTGTTGCAATGCAAATTTTAGGATAATAAGGAATAGATTATTTACTAATTTTATTTAAATGAATGAAGGATTAAATTTTTGAACAATTATAGCTCAAATAATAAATTTTCTATTATTACTTTTTATTTTTAAGCATTTTCTATGAAAAAAAATAGTTGATGCAATAGAAGATAGAAAATCAAAATTAGAAAATATTGATTTGATGCAAAAACAATATAAAGAAAAACTAGAATTGGCAGATATTGAAGTACAAAAAATACTTGAAGAATCTAGAAAAAAAGTATGAGAAATTGAAGAATTTGCTATAGCTTCTGCTAAAAAAGAAAAAGAAAGTATTCTTTCTAAAGCAATGAGTGATGCCAAAGCATTGATTTCATCTGCTGAAAAAGAAATGGAAGTAGAAAAAAACAAAATGCTTTCAAATATCAAAACTAGAGTAATAGATTTAGCTCTAAAAGTTAATAAGAAACTTTTTGATAAAGAAAATATTAATAAAGACTTTGTAGAAAAAGAATTAAATTCTATAAACTAATAAAATTTTATGGAAAATACTAATAGCCATTTAAATGATTGGCAAAATTTAAATAGAGAAGAACTAAAAAGTTTACTTAAAGATTTGAAGTGAGTTAAAATGTTATTAAAAGATTTATGAAATAAAAGATGATTTAAAGAATTTACAAAAGTAAATACTTGAAAATCTTCATATATAGTGGAATATTTTCCATCTATGTCACAAAAAGATTTAGAATCATTAAGTATTTCTATATATAGTAAAGCTTTTAATAAAAACGTTCCAACTGATGAAATTATTTTTAAAGAAAATCCAGAGTTGAATTGATGATTGAGGATTTTTAGTGATTATGATATGTTAGATTTAAGTTATAAAAAGATTGAAAGCTTTTTACTTAAATAATTTTAATTTGTAATTTAAATTACTTATGTCAAATGACTTATTGAGCTGAATTATAAGTGACATAGAGAAAAAAATAGATATTTTAGATACTACACCTTGAATAGAAAATATTTGAGAAGTTTTCTATCTTTGAGATGGAGTTGCTAAAGTAACTTGACTTAGAAATGTGGCTTATAATGAAGTAGTTGAATTTGATTCTAAAGCTGTTTGAATAGCTTTGAATCTAGAAGAACATTATGTTTGAGTTGTTATTTTAGAATGATTTTCAAACATAAAAGAATGAGAAAAAGCAAAAGCTACTGGTAGAACATTAGAAGTACCAGTTTGAAATGGTCTTATCGGTAGAGTAGTAGACGCACTTTGAAATCCTATAGATTGACTTGGTGAAATCAATTCAACAGAAAAATATCCAGTAGAAAGAGTTGCAACTTGAGTAATGTCTAGAAAATCAGTACATGAATCAATGCAAACAGGTATAAAAGCTATTGATGCATTAGTACCAATTTGAAGATGACAAAGAGAATTAATCATTTGAGATAGACAAACAGGTAAAACACAAATAGCAATTGATACTATTCTTAACCAAAAAGGTTTATGAATGACTTGTGTATATGTTGCTATTTGACAAAAAGAAGGTAAAGTTGCTAGAATAGTTGAAGAATTGAGAAGTAGATGAGCTATGGATTATACTATAGTTGTTTCAGCTTGAGCATCTTCTTCAGCTGCTATGCAATATTTAGCTCCTTATTCTGGATGTTCTATGGCAGAATACTTCATGTTTAATGGTCAACATGCATTAATCATTTATGATGATTTATCTAAACAAGCTAATGCTTATAGAGAAATGTCATTATTACTTAGAAGACCACCAGGAAGAGAAGCGTATCCATGAGATGTATTTTATCTACACTCTAGATTATTAGAAAGAGCTTCAAAACTAAATGATAAATTATGAGCTGGTTCATTAACTGCATTACCTATAATTGAAACTCAATGAGGTGATGTATCTGCATATGTACCTACAAATGTAATTTCTATCACAGATGGTCAAATATTCTTGGAATCAGATTTATTTAATTCTGGACAAAAACCAGCTATAAATGTATGATTATCTGTATCAAGAGTATGATGAGCAGCCCAAATAAAAGCTATGAAAAAAGTATCAGGTACTTTGAAATTAGACTTAGCTCAATATAGAGAATTGGCTGCATTTTCACAATTTGCTTCTGATTTAGACGCTTCTACTAGAGCACAATTAGAAAGAGGTAAAAGGATGATGGAATTATTAAAACAAGGTGTATTTGAGCCAGTTTCTGTACCAAAGCAAGTTTGTTCTATTTATGCTTGATCAAAAGGATATTTAGACGGATTAGAAGTATCTAGTATAAAGAAATTTGAACATGAATTATATTTGAATTTGGATGATGAAAAATCTATACTTGAAACTATTTCAACTAAAAATGAATTAACAGAAGAAGCTGAGGCTAAATTAAAAGAACTTATTGGAAAAGTAGTTGAAATCAATAAATAAAAATTCTCATTTTTAAATAACATATAAAAAATATGGCAACTTGAAAAGAAATTAAAAGAAGAATAAAATCAATTAAAAATACTTCAAAAATAACTAAGGCTATGGAGCTTATTTCTACTGTAAAGATGAAAAAAGCCCAAGATTTGGCTCTAGAAAAAAAAGAGTATATTAGATGAATATTGGAAGTTTTTATGAATATTAACTGACATTTTTCTGAGTCTATATATTTTAATAAAGAAAGTAATTCTTCTAAAACATTATGAATAGTTATAACTTCAAATAAATGATTATGTTGAGGTTATAATATTAATGTAATGAAAAAAGTTAATGAATATGTGAAATCTAATAGAACTGATATAGATTTTATTTCATTGTGAAAAAGATGAAGTCAATTTTTAGCTAGAACATGAAATAATATAGTTGCTGATTTTTCAGATCATTTTTGAGATAATATCAATTTAATTTTCTCTAAGTCAGTTTCTAGAATGATTTTAGAAAAATTTTCTACTTGAAATTACAAAAAAGTAGTAGTATTTTATAATTATTATGTAAATACTATTAGACAAATTCCTATATCTAGAGAATTGTTACCATTGACGGATGTTTCTATTGAAAAATATTTTAGAGATATTTTGTGAGATGATTTTAAATACTCTGATAATAAAAATGATGAATCTGCATATTTAGTAGAACCCTCATTACATGACTTGTTAGAAGAAGTATTACCTATGTTGGTTGATTCTATGTTTTTTGATATATTAATTGAGTCAAAGGCTTCTGAACATAGCTCTAGAATGATTGCTATGAAAAATGCAAAAGATAATGCAAATAAATTTGCTTCAAAATTAGTACTACAATATAATAAAGCTAGACAAGCTGCTATTACTAAAGAAATTTCAGAAATAGTAAGTTGAGTTGAGTCTATGAAAGAATAAGTGATGTCCAAATAGCCTGAAAAGCGATTGGTTGACAGAACTTACCCCCTTGCGGGGGGGTAACTAATACCATTAAGTTATGTGAATATGTGGTATATTTTTCTAACCCATCCCCTCGTACCTCGGGACTTCCCTTGGAAAGGGAAGAAATTTCTCCCTTTTCCAAAGGGAGTACCCGTAAGGGGGAGGGAATAAAACCATAGTACACAATTCCATAACTTAAAGTTATTGGGTTAAAGACAAAAGTAGCTCTTTACAAATAAAATATTTATTATACAATACAATTGTTTATTAAATAATATAAAATTTTTATGAAAAAGAAAATTAATTTATATAGAGTTGTTTTAAATATGTTGTTTTACATATTTTATGTTCTTTTGGTTTCGATAATTTTTTCATTTATTTTTCCTAGTATTTTATTAATGTTATGAAAGGATATTTTAGATCCTACAGATCCAATATTTGAAATTATACAAGTTGCTATAGTTGTATTAATTTTTATATTTACTTTAATTCTTAGAAAATATTTTTATTTACCTATATTTTCATCTCATGAAAAAAATAATGAATTGAAAACAGATAATAATATAGTAGTTGAACAAAATCAAGAAAACAATATTTTGAAAGAAAAATCTCAAAATGATTTAAATGTATTTTCAAAATTTGATGATTTAAAAGACGAGTGAGTAAATATAATCGTTAATGATATTGATAAAACTGAATGATTTAAACCTGATATTATTTATAATAATGAAAATTATATAAATAATAATGATAACATTGAAATAGTAGATAATTTTCCTAATTTAGATATAAAAATAGGTAAGGAAATAAAATAATATTAATCATTAATAAACTTTAAATGTATACTTGAAAAATTACAAAAATAGTTTGAGTAGTAATCGATGTAGAGTTCAAAGGAGGATATGTTCCTTCTATATATGAAGCATTGGAAATAAAAGGTACAAAAGAAAGAGTAGTACTAGAAACTCAACAACAATTATGAGATTGAGTTGTTAGAACTATTGCTATGAATACAGTAGACTGACTAAAAAGAGGTATGGAAGTAGTAGCTACTCAAAATCCTATTAGAGTACCAGTATGAGAAAAAGTATTAGGTAGAATGTTTAATGTACTTGGTGATCCAATCGATGATTTAGAAAAACCAGTTACAGAATTCATGGATCCAATACACAGAAAAGCACCAGCCTTTGATTGTTTAACTACAAAAGCCGAAGTTTTTGAAACTTGAATCAAAGTAATAGACCTAATAGCTCCTATGCTTAAATGAGGTAAAGTAGGTTTATTCGGTTGAGCATGAGTAGGTAAAACAGTTATAATGCAAGAATTAATTCATAATATTGCATCAGAACATGGTGGTTATTCTGTTGTTGCATGAGTATGAGAAAGAACAAGAGAAGGTAATGACTTATATCATGAAATGAAAGAATCAGGAGTAATAGATAAAACTGCTATGGTATTTGGTCAAATGAATGAAGCTCCAGGACCTAGGGCTAGAGTAGCATTAACAGGTCTAGCAATGGCTGAACATTTCAGAGATAGAGAAAAAAGAGATGTACTATTATTTATTGATAATATATTCAGATTTACTCAAGCTGGTTCAGAAATATCAGCACTTTTAGGTAGAATACCTTCAGCAGTATGATATCAACCAACTTTAGCAACTGATATGGGTGCTTTACAAGAAAGAATAACTTCAACTAAAGATGGTTCTATTACTTCTGTGCAAGCAGTTTATGTTCCAGCTGATGATCTTACAGATCCTGCACCAGCTGCTACTTTTGCCCATTTGGATTCTACTATAGTATTAAACAGATCTATAGCTGAGTTGGGTATTTATCCTGCTGTTGATCCACTTGATTCAACATCTACTGTATTATCACCAGATGTAGTTTGAGAAGAACATTATAATGTAGCTAGAGAAGTACAAAGAATTTTACAAAAGTATAAAGAATTACAAGATATTATTGCTATCCTAGGTATGGATGAATTATCAGAAGAAGATAAACAAACTGTAAATAGAGCAAGAAAAATTCAAAAATTCTTATCTCAACCATTTTTCGTAGCTGAACAATTTACAGGTACTCCATGAGTATATGCTAAATTATCTGATACTGTTTCAGGTTTTAAGACTATAATTGATGGTGGAGTAGACCATGTTTCTGAAAATTATTTTATGTATAAAGCATCTATTAGTGATGTTGTAGCCGCATTTGAAAAAGATCAAAAATAATAACCCCTCCCAACCTCCCCTTGTCAGGGGAGGGGTAAAACTAAAATAAAGTGGGTTTTATTAGTAATTTAAAAAAATATGAAAATAGAAATATTGTCATTTGAATGAAATTTATTTAAATCAGATACAGTAGAATCTGTTAATGCTAATACAAAGATATGAGCTATAACTATTTTGAATGGTCATACTCCATTGGTTACTGTACTTAATCCTTCTATTCTTAGTATTGTATATATAAATGAATTATGAGAAAAAGAAGAAAAAGATTTTGCTATATGATCATGAGTTTTGGAAGTATCAAATTCAGAAGTTAAAGTACTTATTGATATGCTTGTAACTGTTGATACATTGGATACAGAAAAAGCTGAAAAGGCAAAAAAAGATGCTATAGAGTTAATGGAAAAATATAAACATTCAAAAGATAAAATTGATATGGATAAATTTATTGAAGCAGAAGATTTATTATTAAAATCTGTTACACAATTAAAATTATGAGATTTAGGTAAATAAAAAAATCAAACTTTAGTTTGGTTTTTTTTGTTTGTTGATTAGAATTAGATTATATTTTATATAAATAAAATTTATTATGGAAATATTTTTAAATGAAGTAGTTGAGTGAGAAAAATTTGAATTATTAATAGATTCAAATATTTTTAGTAAAGATATAGTTTTGAAAGCAGCTTATAATTTTTTAGACAAAGGTTATTTCTTTTTCAAGTTTGATGAGAATAAAAATATAATAGTACAATTTACTAAAAAATCTGATAATAAACAAGATGCAAAAACAGTATTATTGGATTTTTCTGATGAACTTTTGTCTGTTAATTTGAGAAGTGATTTAGAAATAAGCAATAAAGAAATAAGAGAGAGAATTGTATGAGCAGCTATTTGAAATAGTTTGGATATAAATAATTTTAGAGAAATAAATACTGATAATAATATAGAAAATAATCAAATTGATTTTGATAAAGATATAGATGATATATTGAAAGAGATAGAAAATGATCCTGATTTGCAAATAAATGAAGAGGAAATAGCTCGTATATTAAAAGAAATAGAGGAAGAATCTAATAGTGAAGAAAAACCACAAATAATGATTAATCTAGAGTGAGTAAAAAAAGCAAAAGAAAATATTAGTAAATAAAAAGAATATATGAAAAAAAATATAAAAATAGATTTAAATATTTATCCAAAAGAAAAAATATTAGAAGCTATTTCTGATTATAAAGATGCTGCAATAATAACAATGAAGAATAATGAATTGATAATTGTGTGAGATTCAAATGAAGATATAGATGAAATATTTCTAGAGTTTTGAAATTATGTTATTTGATTAATTAATGAATAATCTATGTTAGAAATTGGAAAAATTAAAAAATTGAATAATAATCTGTGATTTTTTAGATTTAAAAAATTTGATTTAGATTCTTATTTAATAACTAACGATATTTGAAAATATTGTTTTATAGATAAAAATGATTTTTGAGATTTTATTTCAGGTAAATTAAATTCGTGAGAAAAATATGATGAATTATTAAGTAAAAAATTTATAAAAAATAATGATTATGAGCTAGATATGGCTAAATCATTTGCACAAAAAAATGCTTTTTTGGCATTTTGACCAACATTGCATATTATTGTAACAACTCTTAGATGTAACCATAAATGTCAATATTGTCATGCAGCTGTAGCTCCAATGACAGCAAAAAATATGGATATGACAGAGGATACAGCAAAAAAAGTAGTAGATGCAATATTTTACACTTCTAGTCAAAATCTAACTATAGAATTTCAATGATGAGAATCACTAGTTAATTGGGATATAGTAAAATATATTATTGAATATGCATCTATTAAATCTTATCATTTGAAAAAAAATGTTACTTTTGCATTAGTTACAAATCTAACATTGATGGACGAAGAAAAGATGAATTATCTAATAGAGAATAATGTATGAATATCTACATCTTTAGATTGAGATGAAGAAACTCATAATTATAATAGAACATTCAAAGAAGGGAATAGTTATGAACAAGTTACATATTGGATAAAAAGAATAAATGAAGAATATTCTAAAAGATGAATAAATAATAAAATATGAGCACTATTAACTGTAACCAAAAAATCATTAAGTAGATATAAGGAAATAATAGATACATATATAAAATTATGACTTGATTCTATTTTTTTAAGACCATTGAATCCATATTGATTTGCTGCTGCAGAATTAGAAAAATTGTGATATGAACCTGAAGAATTCATAGAATTTTATTATAAATCTATGGCTTATATATTGGAATTAAATAAATCTGGAGTAAATTTTAGAGAATCATTAAGTATGATATATTTATCAAAAATACTTACAGATACTGATCCTAATTATTTAGATGAGAGAAGTCCTTGTTGAGCTTGTATTTGACAAGTAGCATATAATTACGATGGGAAAATATATAGCTGTGATGAATGAAGAATGCTATGAAGAATGTGAGATGAAAACTTTTTGATGACTACTGTTTCAGATTCTTGAGCAGAAACATATAAAAATATGATAGAGTCAGAAACAACAAAAGTTATGGTTCAAGCCTCTACATTGGATTGATTACCATGATACAATGATAGTGTTTATAAACCATATATTTGAGTTTGTCCTATACATTCATACAAAACTACATGAAATATAATACCAAATTATTCTAAGGATCATAAAAAAATACTTGATTATGCAGTACTTGATTTCCTTTTTGATAATTTAAGAAAAGAAGAAAATAAGGCATTATTTCAAAAATGGGTAGGTATGAAAACAGAACCAATATTATGTAATATAATTTAATATTTGTAAAATTTTATAAATTGTTTAATATAAGACTAATTTAAAATTAATAATTTATCATGACAAATAATAAAAAATTTTTCCCAAAGTTAAAAAAGAAAATAAAGAATTTTTTGACTGATGAATCATGAAAAATAACTAAAAAAGATGCTATGTGATTAAGTGCATGAGCATTACTACTTACTTGAGTAGAAGAATGATATGCTTGAGGTCATATGAACTACCCTTTAACTCCAATATGACCTGGCCCTGTTTGACATTGAAATGTAACTACACCATTTGCGTGATTAACTATAAATACATCTACTTCAGGTTGGTCAGCACAACATGCAAGTTGAATTGTTAATGGGCATTATAGTGCAACTCCTGCAATAAATAATTGACATTGTAGTGCTTCAGCTCATGGTAGTCATGGTTCACATTGAAGTCATGGTTCACATTGAAGTCATGGTTCTCATTGAAGTTATTAAACAAATAAAAGAGAAATCTATGATTTCTCTTTTATTTGTTTGTTTGCGCTACATTCACCATCGCTTATATTTCACTTATTTAAGACTTTTAATACATTTTGAATACTTGTATTATTTTTTAGTAAATTATCTATATTTATAAATGAATATAGATCATTTCTGAAAATACTTTCCAAAGGATAACACTTAAAAATTGTTCAGTCAGTATTTATATCAAACTTTCAAATATTTCATTCACATCAATATTTTAATTTTATACTTGTATTTTTTTCTATGTAATCTATTTCATTTTCTGTAAATATATTTTTATCAAGTCAGCATGAAATTTCTATAAAAAATTCTCTACTATATTTTTTTATCGTCTCAAATATATATATTCATAATTCTCTAGATCTATTATCAATAAGTAATTCTCATCATAGAGAAGAATTAGTAATTTTCAGATTTACTGCTCAAATATTATGTTTTTTTGCTAGATTGAATACGAATTCAGGCTTTTTATGTATATCTGTAATATTATAACCAATTATTACTTTGATTCATAAATTGATTAGTGTAGAAATATTTTTATCTATATTTAATAATTCTTGTTCATTATAAAAATCTCTATCGTTGATATTACAATTCACTCTTATTCATTCAAGTCATTTAAAAATATTATATATATTTTCATTACTCATATTAATATTAGAAAATACAATTATATCATATCATCATTTATTTGCTATTTGTAGGAATTTTCTTATATTTGGTGATATTAATGGCTCTCATCATAGAATTCTTACATTATTATCATTGTTATTTTTTAGATATTTGAGAATTTTTATGTAGGTAGATATACTCATATTTTTTTTCAGACTTTCGTCTTTCATATTTTCATTAGCGAAACAATATGAGCATTTTTGATTACAATAATTGTTTATAATAATATTAGGCATATGGAATTTTTCACTACAAAATATATAAATGAATTAATAAAAGAAGAGTATTTTTCTTTTACACACAAGTATTATACAGACATTTTATGAAATCCAAATAAATATATTTCTATTGTAGAAAATAAGATTTGAGAATATTTATGATGATATGTGAAACTATTAAATTCATGAACTACAGCACTTCAATTTTGACTTTTAGCATTATGAGTCCAAGCTTGAGATGAAGTAATATTGCCTGCGAATACTTACTCAGCAACAGCAATTGCTATAACAAATATTTGAGCTATTCCAGTATTTGCTGATATAAATCTAGATAGTTACACTATAGATTATAGAGATATAGAGAACAAAATTACAAATAAAACAAAAGTAATAATACCAGTACATCTTTATTGATACAATTGTGAAATGGAAAATATACAAAGTATTGCAACTAAGTATTGAATAAAAATACTAGAAGATGCATCACATGCATTTTGATGAGAATACAATTGAATAAAACTATGAACAATTTGAGATATATGAGCATTTAGCTGTCATTTATCCAAGAATTTCTGAACATTTTGAAATGGATGAATTTTTTTTACAAAAGATAAAATATTATTTGAAAAGATAGATAATTATATTTTTCCTGATAATCAAAATATTGAAGTACTTAATTCACTTAGAACTCCAGCAAATATATGAGTAATGGAATCATTGGTCCTATTATTCAAATTAAAATATATTGATAAAATAATAGATTCAAATCTAGAATTGTATAAGTCATATATAGAAAAATACAAAGATTCAAATATGATATTTCCTAAATTAGATTTAGAAAAAAATAGACTTCATATTAGAAATTTCACGGTTTTGTCAGAAGATAGAGAACACTATATTTCAAATTGATTATGAAGAAAATATTATGAAATAAATTTGCAAGAACATATAGCATTCAATAAATATAATAATAAAAATTTTTTAAAAAATACTGATATTTTTTTTAAAACTAATTTGAGTTTAAATTTTTATTTTTGAATAAATTAAATATAATAAATTTAATTATTTTTTGATTATAAATTATGAAAAAAAATGCATACTTAGTACTTTTTACTATTTTTATGTTGAGTTCTTGTTTTTGAGTAGAAAATAAAGATACTAATAAGGTAAATACTAGTTCTTGAATAACAAATATTTCTTCTTGAAGTTTGACTGAAACTGGAATAATAATTCCAGAAGTAAAAGAATTAAGTATTAATGAAAAAATTTCTAAGTTGATAACTAAAGAAGAAGCCATAAAAAATTTAAAAGAGATAAAAAGTTGAGATTATTTAGAAGAATTACCAAGAATAAATTCATATTTTACAGAAAGTCCTTTTTATGAGTTTTATATATTACAATCTATATACTTATCTGATAAAAATCAATGTAATAATATAGTTTTAGAAGATAAAAAATCAATGTGTAATGAATTATATGATAATTTTAAAGATAAAGAAAAGGTTGTAGACATATATAAAAAATACAATGAAGAAGAATTATTTGCTAAAAATATGTATAATACTTTTACAAATTTAAGTACAAAAAATATTAAGTGTGATAATGATAATATTATCCAATATTTATCTTGTAAGAAAATATTAGATAAGAATTTTGATGTAGAAAATACATATATAAATTATTCTAGATTGGAGTATTCAAATTTCTCTAATGTAAAAGAATACAAAAATGATATAATAAAAGAGTGGAACATGGATAGTACTATATCAGAATTGATAGAAAAATTGAATATAAATACTTGACCAGAATTATAAAAAATAATTAATTAATAAAATTTTTATGAAAACATTATCAAAAGAACAAATTACTAAATTTCTTGCTTTCACAGTTTGATCAAATTCAAATTTTATAGATATAGATTATTTAAATTCTATTAATTTAATAGATAATTCAGATAAAAATATTGAGTTTTTTAAAGAATCTGTTCTAAATATATTTAATAATGAAATAGATTCATACAAAATAAATGATTGAGAAAATATTGGTTTATTATTATCTGGTTGATTAGATTCAACATTGTTATTAGATATAATAATAGATAAATTTCCTAGTTCAAAAATCTATACTTATACACTATGATACAATTCTAGTGATTCACATTTAATAAAAGCTAAAAATATAGCAGAGAAATACAATACAATTCATAGAGAAGTAATATATGATTTGGAATCACATTTACTTGATACATTTGATGAAATATATAAAAATTGCTATGATTTAGAATGAGAAGATAGTTTGATTATGAATCATATATTATCTAAAGAAGTAGTAAAAGATTGTAAAATAGTATTTTCTTGATTTTGACTAGATTATGTTTTTGCGGGAATGGATTTATTTAGAAATTCATTTATGGAAAAATTATACAACTCAAATTTGATTGATAAATCATATATTTTTAATGTATTATGATGAAATAAATATTATTTAAAATATGTACTAGATAAAATAAACTCACCTTTATGAAGTAATTTTTTCATTAAATATTGAGAATATTATGCTTATAATTTAAATAATACTTTACAAGATATTTCTATTAAATATTTCAATGAAAATGTGTGAAACATTAGATCAGATATTTCTGAATTAAAAAAACAAATATATTTTATTATTACTACTAGTTTATCTAATAGATATAATCCATATAATTTACCATATAAAAATCTAGGAGTTAATCATTATAATCCATTTGGTAGTAAGAAAGTAATATCAGAAGTGATTTCATTAAATATACCTGATAATTTCTTGTATAATCCATACACTAAAGAAAAGAAATTTATTATAAGAGAGATATCAAAAGAAAAAATAAATAAAGAATTATTAAATAATCTTCATACTTGAACAGTATTAAATTATGAACAATCATTTAGAAAAAATAAATCGCAAATAATTAACCAAGTAAATGAAAATATTAATTTCTTATCTAATTTTTTCTGATTAGATTTCTTGAATAATTTTGATAAATTTATAGAAGATTCTCTTTGGTATGAAAACTCAAAACAAATAATTCTTATTCTACAATTAATATTTTATGTAAAAAATAATCAAGTTTTTTTGTATGAGACAACTAATGTAAATCAAGTAATAAATGAAACTGTAAGAGAAAAAGTTTTAGTAAAATAACAAAAAAATTCTTGATAAAATCAAGAATTTTTTTATTACTTAATAATCCACATTAACAATCAAATTTTATCATAATTTGTTTTTTAAATTATAATATTAATGAATATAATGATTATTAAAAACTTCTTTTAAATTGAAAATTACAATCAATAATAGAGTCTACTAAACAGGCAATAGAATTTTTCTTGTTAAATGAATTTATTGATAAATTATTTTATTAGTTAGAGGAGTTTTCATTATATAATTTACAACAAGTTTTGCATATATCTAGTGGGAAATTTGATTTAATAGCTTTTTTAAATTCAATAAAATCATTATTTTTTATAGCATCATTTAGTTTTATTTTTGAAATATCATCGAAATTATTTGTGATAAATTCACATATAGAAAGTTTTCCATTTTCATCTATTCTCAATTGTTTATCTAATTGTTTACATGAAATCTTTCATTTTTTAAATAAGGCAATAGGTTCTATTGTTATTTGAATTTTTTTGTAGCCTCCTTCCCTAATTTTAGGGAAGGAATACAAGGAGGGGTTATTATTTCATAGATTTTTTAGTAGTGATAATTTTTCTAAGAAATTATTTTTCAATACATTATTATCTAGCTTTTCTGAACCAGGTAATCATATTTTTAATTCCTTTATTTTATTTTTTGAATTTTCTACATCTATTTTGGAAAAATTCATCATATAAATCAATTTGTGTTCTTTTATTCATATACTATTTAACCATAGATGCAATTTGACTATATTTTCATTAGTTAGATTCGGACTGATAACAGTGGATATTGTAATATTTTTGATATTTATTAATTCTGGAATAACTTTTTTTAATTTATTAAATAATCATTTTTTTCATCTAGATATATCATGAAAATCACCATATCAATCTATAGAAATATTTATTTGAGTTAAATGTTTTAATTGTTCAATTTTATTGTAGCCTCCCTCCCTAATTTTAGGGAGGGAATTTAAGGTTGGGTTATTCATAACAACACCAAAAAATTTATCTAGAAGTATTCCATTTGTAGTTATTTCATATGAGATTCATCTTTCTTCAAGTTTCTTAAATATATCTATTATATTTGGTAACATTAGAGTTTCTCATCATAGAAATGATATGTGAGTATTATTAGGTAAATTATCAATTATTTGATAAATATTTTCTAGACTAGGTATTTTATTATTTAGATTCCTTCTTTCTTTTTGACTACAAAAAGAGCAATCTAAATTGCAGGCAAGTGATAATTCCCAGTTTATGATATATTTATCTGTCATATATTTCTTTTGATTTAAATGCTCCACACATCAGCATACATTCTGGACAATCTCCATTTTCAATATCTTTTCTCTGTAATTTAATATTTTTTCAATTCCATATTTCATCTAAATTATTTTCTATTAGATCTCAGATTTTATTCATAAGTATACAAGAAAAAACATTAGCATCAGGCATAATAGTAATAGAATCTTTTGCTATACTACAATTCTTTTTTTCTTCTCATAATCAGTTTCTCAAGTAATCAGGTATTTTATAGAAAAAATTTTTATTTATATAATTTCATTGCTCGATTATATATGGATTGTCATATACTTGATTTTCGATTTCAATTATTTCATCTTCAGTAAAATGCACATTATAATCATTTTTTTGATTAGTATAATTAGTCATATTTTCCACAGGTTTAAATGAAAAATTTACTCATAGTTTATTTGCTAATCTACACAAAAATATTATATCTTTATAATTATTTTTTGTTATAGTCATTTTCAATTCTATAATCTGTTTAGGAAATACTTTTTTTATTTTTCAAATAGTTTCTAAAACTTTTATAAAACTTCATAGGGATCATCTTTGTCTATCATGGTTTATTTGTTTTCAATCGACTGAAATATTTATCTTTTTAAAACTTTTTCATTTTTTCTTCCAAAATATAAGCAATTTCATCAACTTATTAGTCAATATTCAGTTTGTACTTATTGAATGTATAGAGTTAGGTAAATACTCATCTATTACAAGCATTTTTTCTTCCAAATTTTCTATTAATAATGGTTCTCATCCACTTATACCAATATCAAAAAATTCTCAATAATATTTATAACTATTTTGAATGATTTTTGAATTTACGATTTCTTTTATTTTTTCTATACTTAGTTCTGATTTATAATCATAACTCCAGATGTCGCAATGATTGCATTTCAGATTACATTTATATGTAAATATCCAATTTATACTTTTTATATAATGAGTCATTTATTTATTTGTTAGTTTTTATTTTCCCCCTCCTTATTAATGAATGCCCTCACCCTAGCCCTCTCCAAAGGGAGAGGGGACAATATGTAAAAAAACAATTATCCTTAATTTCCTCTCCCTTTGGGAGAGGTTAGGTGAGGGCTGTTAAGTGTTAAATCACACTTTTAAAACTACCATGCAAACTATAACATTTACTACAATTAATTTGATCCACTGTTGCAATAATATTTTTGTGTTTTAGATTGTAATAAATATCGTCTAGTGTATTATTTTTTATATTTCAGATTGATTCATACTTCGTGCAACAATAAGTTTCTCAGTCTGCCATTATAAACAGATTATAATTTGGGGTAGTACATTTGAATCTCAATTTACCGAATTCTAAGTAATGGATTAGATTATTTGCATATAGATTATTTCTATAAATTGATCTAAGTATACTTATTACTAATTCTTTATCATTATTGTCTAGTAATTGTGGTTTTTGTATTTTGTTTGTATAAAAATTATCATTTTCTACTGCTTTGAAGTCAATTTCTACTCACATTTTTTGCGATAATAAATATACTTTTTTTATGTCTTCTATGTTATTTTTTGTTATTGTATATTTGATTTTGATATTTATATTTTTGTATGATTTTTTGAGCATCATTATTGTATTTATACTTTTTTTGAAGCTTCATTTCACTCATCTTTGCAAGTCATGTACTTCTTCCATTCAATCTACACTAATATGGATATTTGGTATTTGTATATCTTTGTAAATACAATATATGAGTAATTCTTCTAGTTTTTCGTATAGAAATCAATTAGTAGAAAGAGTATGTATTTGAAATCATTTATTATGAAATATTAGAAATATTTCTTTTATTTCTGAATGTAATAAAGGTTCTCATCAAGTAAGTGTAATATTTGTATTTTTTGAAATATATTTAGATTCAAGTATTTTTTCAAAATCATAAATAGATATAGTATTTCTTTGTGTATTTTTCCAAATATCACACATACTACATCTGAGATTACATATATCTATTATTTCAAAATTTATTGATTTAAGCATGTGATTAATTTTTTAATGATATTTTTTTTATATCTATATACTGTTTTACTATATTAATTACATCTAAATGATGACATCTACTACACTTCTCTTTCCATTTATTTTCTCATAAATATTTTTTTATATTCTCACTTGTATCTAGTATATTTTTTGTATTCTTTATTTCAAATAAATTTTCGTATAAATCAATGTTTGAAAGAGTTCATAATTTTGCTACAAATTTACCACAAGTATAAGAAGAAGATCTAAATATTGATATATAAAAATACGGATTATAACAATTATTTGTTTTTCAAACTAAATTAGATTTATCCATTTCATCATCTTCAGGATATTGAACTGTTTTTCACTCAAGAATTTCATTAAATTCATTGATTATATATTCACTATTATTGTTTATTTTACTTATTTTTTCTTGATTTGATTTTATTAAGTTAATTATTTTGAGTACTTCTGAATCATTGAAAAATAAATCTTTATTACTAAAAATATATGGTACTACTCTTTTGTATTCTATTTCTCAAACATTGTTTTTAATACATAAATCTATAAAATCATCTAGTCAATTAATATTTTGGGGTGTTATTACATAAAGAGTTCTTATTATTATATCGGGTCTTTTTTTTCTTATTATCTTAATTGCTTTCCATACATTCAGAAAATTATAAAAATTATCATTTGGTCTAGTATTTTTAAAGCTTTCTATATTTCAAGCAGAAATATTTATATAAAAATGTATTACATTTTTATTTTTTAGTATTAATTCTAAGTTTTCAAGTAACTTGTATCAGTTAGTGAGAAATCATACTTTTATATTTATGTTACATAATTCTGTCAAAATATATTTAATTTCTGGATGTAAAAATGGTTCTCAAGTAATTCATAATGCTAGACTTTCTGTTTGAGATTTTTTTATTTTTTTAAATAATTTTATCAAATCAATTCATTTGTATTGTATTTTGTAATTATTTTCATTATTATCAATTCTATCAGTCAAGAATCAAGGTCAATTAGTAACACAAAAATTACAGCTAGCATTACAATATTCATATAAATCAAGATGTAATTCTTTAGGTCAAAGTATATATATTTTTTTAAAAGCACTTTCCAATCTTATTAGATCATTATTTATATGTCATCAAGCATTTTTTATGATTTCAATTATTTCAAATATTATTTCATTTTCCACATCACTCTGATTTTTTAATTTATCTAATCAGATGTATATTTCTTTATCATTGAATTTATTAGAATTTTTCAATAAAAAATTATAATCATATTTATTATATTTTGAACTAATAAATATTGAAAAAATTATATTTTGTGATATATATTTGTAAAAATCATTTTCAAAATATTTTTTATTTGTTTCTATTTTGTATAGTAATTTGAATTCTACATTTGTTAATACTAGAATTTTTATTGTTTTAATTTTTGCTTCTATATTTTCTATATTATTTATTCATATGATTATTTTTCATTTGTTAACACTGAAGTAATCATCATATTCTATATTATCCAAACGGAAGTACTTTATTTTATATTTTGATTCATTAATTGAAATATCTTTTAATATTTGAATAAATTTTTTTATTCATATTTCTATTATTTCGTCTATATCTATTTCAAAAATCTCTTTGTATCTAGAATACAATTTTTGATACAATATTTTTTTTATTATTTGTTTCATTTTATATTGTTTATTTTTTCTATAAATTTTATTATTCAATAAAGTTCTAAAGGTTTTTTATATATTATTTTATAATTAAATAATTTTGATAAATTACTTTTTACAAAATTATTTTTATTGAAAATTACTATTTTTATATATTCATTTTTATTTAATTTATAATTTTTGAAGTATAAAAATTCTTCTTCTATATTATTTACTCATTCTCTTTCACTATTAAATGTATATTTAATATCTAAGAATTCATTAAAATATTTTTCATATATATTTTTATATGTTTTATAATTTTTTAATTCGTCAATTTCTAATCAAATAATACTATTTAAAAAATCTGTATCCAAGAAAGGTAATAATAGATTTGATTTGAATTGATTTATTGGATTCAACCATCAATTTCATTGAACTGTATTTATTTCACTTCTGAGAATATTTTTTATGAAACTTTTTATTCCGTAATTAATATTTTTACTTTTTATTATTGTATTTTTGTCTATCAAATATTCTTCAATATTCTCATATTCAAACCATTCTTTCATAAGAGAATTTCATAATAATTCTCATCAGCATAATCAAGAGAATCAATACAAATGATTATCAAAAACAGACTTATCTTCATAAATTAAATGATTTAATCATAATTTATTTGCTAATACTTTTGATATTTCAGTATCTTTTATATCATAGTATTTATTTGTTATAAATATTATGTTTATTTGTTTTAACTCTTTTATAAGTGTCAGCATTATAAGTCTAGAATCAAATCATCAACTTAAATCACTGTACATTTTTTCTCACATAACTCTTTTTTCCACTCATTTTTTGAAATTATCATATATTTTTTCTATGTTAGTATTATTTATTGCTTTTAAATTAAAATATTTTGATTCACTTACTTCATTATTATAACTTATAGATAATATTGATCATGGAGATATTTTTTTGATTCACTTTATTATTGTTTTATTTTTTGTTATATATCATAACTGCATAATTTCCAAAATACTTTTCAGATTCAAATAAGAATGATTCATAATATTTGATAATTTTATTATATCATTTTTATGGATGATTTTATTATCTATTTTTTTATAATAATATGGATATAATCATAATTTATCGTTTATTATAAATGTATTATTAGTTTTAAAATCATTAATAATAATAACATAGATTCATTCTATATTTCTGATAATATCTATAATATTTTTTATATCTCAATTATAGTCTTTTACTATATTTTTTATTAGCTCCTCTTTACTTATTCAATAAATATTTCACTTTATAATTATTTTTATTGATTTATTCAAAAATTCATTACTATTTTTAGTATACATATAATTTAAAAAAAGATGATAATCATAAATTTGATAATCCCACTATATAATTCTGATTATATTGAAAAACAATTATTATCAATAAAAAAACAGCAAAACAAAGCTATAAAGATAATAGTTGTTTTTATTGATGATTGATCAAGACAAAATTATCAAAATATATATAAAGAAACAATAAATAAATTCAAAGATTTAGAGATAATATATTTTTATTTATGACCTAAAAACTGACTAAATAGAGTATGCAAAGCTAGAAATAAATGAGCAGAATTAGCATGAAGTCAAAATCTATATTTTATAGATCAGGAAACAATTCTTAGTAAAAATCATATAGAAAAAATACTAAAATATATAGATAAAGATGATGTAATAATTTGACCATACTTATGATATAATAATTTAGAAAAAGAATTAAATGATGAAGGCATAGATTTTTTCATAGATAATTGATATATAAATAATCCAGATTTTAGTGATTTCAGAATCAATTTCTATCATGAAAAACAAAATAAAAATAGAATCTGGGAATTTTTCTGTGCATCCAATTTTTTTATCAAAAAAGATATTTATTTAAGTATTTGATGATTTGATGAATCACTTGTTTCATGGTGAGATGAGGATACTGAGTTTTGATTTAGATTACAACAAGCAGGACACAAAATAGTATTTAATGAAAATCTACAAGTACTTAATTTATCAGAAAAATTGTATAATCCACCATATAAAATATTAGAAGAAAAAAATATTGAATCACTATCTAATAATTGGCTCAAAAACTATCAAAAACACAATTCTCCTGACTATAAAAGATATATTTATGATAGATATAATAATCTAGAAAAAAATCTAAAATCAAAGCTTTCAAATGATTTTAAAAAATATTTTTTAAATAAAAAAAATGCAATAATTCATTCTATAAATGGTATAGGATTATGACATATAAAAAGGACTTTGTTAATAGCACAAGAACTTCATAAATCAGATGTTATATGAGAAATAATATTTGTAACTAATAGTAAAAATCCATTTTTAATAGAGGATGCATGATTTAGAGTTTTATCATTAGATTATTGAATAGAGGATTGTTTAAATAATACTTCTTTTCAAGAATATGAATCTGAAAATTTTTCAAAAATAAATGAAATCATAAAACAAAACAACATAGATATAATAATACATGATACTTACTTTATAAAAAAAGTATTAGATAATAGACCAGATTTATCACATTTTTTGATTTTAAGAGATAGTGAACTAGATTATTTAAATTCTATACAAACTTATTTATTTATTTTTAAGAAAATATTTATTCCTCATATTATAGAAGAATTATCTCAGGAAAAACAGGATCTTTATAATAACTACAAGAATATATTTTTCTCATGATATGTTTATGAAGATATAAATATTTCCTCCCTTGATAAGGGTATGTGACTGAAAGCCGGAGGGGTTTTAGTTTCACCTGGATATGCTTGAGACTATGAAAATACAAAATATTTTTTTGAATTTGTAACTAAACTAATAAATTCAAATATAGAATTATTTTCAAAATATGAAATCACATTTGTCTTATGAAAATATTATGATGAATTAACAGCTAATTTAAGGATTCCAGAATTCATAAATATTTCACAATTTGATAACAATTTGTCAAAAAGTATTATAAACTCAGAATTATTTATCGGTAGATGATGATACAATACTATAAATGAAGTATTTTTTTCAAACACAAAGTGTTTGTTATTTCCAGTAGAAAGAAACGCTGAAAATCAATCTGATAGAATAGATTTTTTTATGAATCATTTCGGAGTAGATTTTATTAAGAAGGGGAGTTATGATGAGAATAAAGATTTAAATTGTTTTGACAAATTATTAACCCATCCTTGAATTCCTTCCCTTGAAAATGGAAGGAGGCTACAAGATGGAAAAAAAATTATAAGTGAGGAAATAATAAAAGAAATAAATAAGAGAAATATATTAGTTTTTAAGAATATATTTTTGCCTAAATCAGAGAATTTTATATATGAAGAACTTAGCCTCCTAGAAAAAGTAAATCCTATAATTTTTACACTTAAAATGGATAATAATCATATATTTCCGAATAATTTCAATATAGTTTATAGGAAAGAATTTGATACATTATTAGATATAGAATACCCAAAAATAAATGATACAGAATTATATATTAAATATTTAAAATATTTTGTTTTTTTAATAAAGAAATATGATATTAAAATAATTTATACAGAGTTTTTATTTGATGCATTTTTTATCTCAAAGATAAAAACATTATTACTAGATATAAAAATATATTCAGCAGCTAGGTGATATGATGTGTATAGTTTTTTAAAAAATCAAAATAAGTTTCTGGATAATATTGATAAGATATTTGTGAGGGATGGGGAGATGAGATGAGAATTAGAGAAACATTTAAATAACCCTAACCTGTCCACAGGATACCTCCCTTCGGGCATAAATCCTTTCCCTTGAAAAGGGCAAGGGGCTACAATAAGTGTTATTGATTTTTCTAATCCCTCGGCTTTCAGCCAATCCCTTTGAAAAAGGGAGAAATTAGGTATAAATGAAAAAATAGAAATAGTTAGAAGTGTATTAGATTTTTCAAAGTATATTTTTATTAAGAAGGATTTTTCAAAATTAAATATACTTATATGATGAAGATTCGTAGAAAAAAAGGGGATTGTAGAAGTACTAGATTTGATAGCACTTTTAGAAAAGCAGGATTTAGTAGCTAAAATATGATTAATCTGAGATGGAGAATTAAAAAATGATATTTTCAAAAAAATATATGAATTATGATTAACTAATAAAATCAAGTATTTTGGCTTTTTAGAGCATAAAGATTTGTTAAAGCAGATTAATAATTATAATACATATATCAATTATTCAAAAGTATCAACTAACTGAGATACAGATTGAATACCAAATATGATACTTGAAAATATGCTTAGTTGAAATCTAGTATTTAGCACGCTTGTTTGAGGGATTGGAGAATTAATAATTGACTGAGAAACATGAGTAGTTTTAAGTGGAAATGTAGAGGAAGATTTGGAGAAGATAAAGGGACTTTTTGATTTTGAAAGGATTGTTGTTAATTGATTAGAAAAGGTCAAAGAGGAATTTTGAAGTGAGAAGGGGGTTGAGAAGTTGGAGGAGTTGTTGAGTATGTAACCTTTTGTGAATATAACATTATAACAATACATTAAATCAACAGAATACTTCAGATTCTGATTGATTAGTTTATAAGATTCTTCTAAAATTATATTACAAACAAAAATAAATATGCTTTTTTTTAATAAACATAAAGATTTAATATATTTTTTCACATTAACAGTATTTATCACTTTTTTCATTTATTTTAGTACATATTTATATCTTATACATATATCAAATACATTATTTTGACCACTTGTATTAGAAATAAAAGAAAAAGAGTTAAAATTTTTGACCATTTTTATATTATCAAGTTTTATAATTTTCATTTTGAGATATAAAAATATATTGAATTCGAAATATTCTTACACTTTGCTATTATTATATTTTTTGTATTATTCATATTATATAAATTTCATCAGATTTAATTTTTAGTAACTCCTATGCACCAAATTACACAAAATTACATACACCACAAAAATACTTGAAAAAGTTTGATTTTTAGGGCAGATTTGCATCTGATATGATGATGCAATTTTAAGTGTGTGATGTGTGATAATTGGAAAAGGGAAATAGAGATGAAATTTACAGAAGATGACTTATACAAAATAATTCTTAAATTAAAAAAAGATTACAATTGCAATTATATTAGGTTTCACGGGCAAGAACCTACTATGTATGCCAAATTGGAAGACCTAATAGCATTCTCAAAAAAACTGTGATTAAAAGTTGCAATCAAAACTAATGCATGGCTACTTAGTGATAAAAGATTGATAAAAATATTAAAATACTGATTGGATGAATTGTATTTGTCTATAGATGGACCAAGTGCTGAGATACATGATTATATCAGATGAGTAAATGGATCATTTGCAAAAAATATTGATATAATAAAAAAATCAAAAAAAATAAATCCTGATTTAAAGATATATATAAACTCAGTTGTGATGAAATACAACTTTGAAACTCTAGACCAAATGATAGATTTGTGAAAAAAATACGATATTGATAGAGTGAGTTTTGTATTTTTGAATGATAAAAATAGGAAAGATATTGATAGCTTGAATCTATCAAAAAGGGAGTTTTTTTATTTTTTTAGAGAGAAAATTAAACTGATTTTCAATAAAGCTAAACTGTATAATATTAATGTAGATTTTTCACCATTTATAAGTGAATTAGTATGAAAAAACAATGATGAAGTATTGCAAAATTTATCAGATATAGAAAAATACCACTCGGAAATAAATAGTTTCTATGAATGAATCTATGGAAAATATTTCTATGATAAATATGGTTGTTTTTGACCATTAGACCACTCATCTATCAATTATACTGGTGATATGTATGGTTGTTGTGTAGTAGAAAGAAGTCCTAGTGTATCAGTATGAAATGTATTAGAAAACGATATTTCACAAATAAGAAATTCAGAAAAATATGAAAAATATAGACAAAACTCAAATGAAAAATGTGGATATGCTTCTAAATGTGCTAGTAATTTCTATACTAGAAAAACTCTATTCAATGAAATATATCTAAATGATGAACTATATGATAAGAGTATAGCTATAAATTATTATAGATATTTAAAAGAATTATTTACTGAGGATGTTTCTCTAATAAATAATATAAAACTAAAAAAATTAAAAGAACAATTATTTCATTTTTATGACAATCTAGAATTTTATAGAGAATTATTACTAAATAATAATATAAGTAAATCTGATATAGAAAACATGAATTCTCTAGAATTTATAGAGAAATTGCCAATCTTGGATAAAGTTATTTTGAAAAAAAATTATGAGCAAATACTTAAATTAAGCGAAAATAAACAAGTACTCTATTGAAAAACATCATGAAATACTGGAAATGCTTTTAAATTTGTTTATCCACTTGATTTCAAAAGACATATTAAACAAATAGCTATTTTTTCTCATGAGTCTGATTTCACATTCAAAGATTCTTACTTCTCACTGACACCAATTAATTGTAATCAAAAAGCAATAAATAATATAGTTGAGCCAGATTATGTAAAAAAAATATATATCAGTATATCAGATTTTTATTTCGAAAAAGAGTATTTTATAAAAATACAAAATATATTTAAAGATAATAAAAATACGAAGTATCTCCATTCAGATGCTAAATATTTATTGTATTTAATACTTTGATTCCAGAAATTTGATTTAGACTTACCGAAATTAAAAGCTATAAGTTTGACATATACTTATACAAATAAAAGTCTAAAAAAATATATAAAACAAGTGTTTGATTGTAATGTATTTGATAATTATGGATGTAGTGAAGTGTGACCAATCAGTATAGATATTGACGGAAATAAGCAATTGTATTGAGATAATATTATTTTTGAAGAGATTTCCTCTGAATTTGTAGTCACAGATTTGGATAATCCATATTTTCCATTTATTAGATACAAAAATGATGATTTATGAAATTATGATTGAAAAAATATTATTATAAATGGAAAGAAAAATCAATTATTAAATAGTAAAACTCTTAAAGATTTAGATAATTTTTTCAGTGAATATTTCTGTGAAATACTATTTTATCAGTTTGATGAATATAAGTTGTATTATTTTTCTTTTAACAATATTGATAATGATTTGTTAATAACAAAGTTAAATCAATTCGTATGAATAGATTTTGAACTAATAAAAATTTGAGAAAATGAATTTTTTGAATTAGGGGATTGTAGTAAATTTAAATATATAATTTAATTTGTAAAATGAAAAAAACATTAATATTTTATTATCACAATTTCTGATGACTTGGTCATGGGAATAGAATAGCTCTAATTATAAAGAATATAATTGAGAATTTTTGAGTTGATTACAATATTATAGTTATTAATAGTTGAGAAAAACAAGATTTTTTATTTAAAAAATCTAATAATTTAAAAATAATTAATTTACCGAATTATCAAATATTTGATTATAAATTAATCGATAATAATCATAATAAAAAAATAAAAATATTTAGAAAAGTTATTTTTGATAAATTATTTTCTATTACAGATATAGAATCATTAATTATTGAACATTATCCTTTTTGAAGAAATTTTTTAGATTTTGAGTTAGATTATTTAATTAAAAAATATAAGCAATTAAATCATAAATGAAATGTTTTTTGTTCAGTTAGAGATATATTTGATATAGAGTCTATTCAAGAAAAAAATCTAAAATTATTTGATAGATTTCTAATTCATAGTGATGAAAAAATAATAAATTATAATGATAAATTTCATAAAAATATATCTAGAAAAATAATCTATACATGATTTATAGTAAACAATAATTTAAAAGAATCTACAATAGAAAAAAATCATATTCTCATAAGTATATGAGGATGACAAGATGGAATTGAATTTGTACTAGATTTTTTAGAAAAGTTAAATAATACTAGTTTTGATTGAAAAGTATTTGTGAACTTATGAAAGAATTATACTGAAGAAAATGTAGAAAAAATACACCTTATAACAAATAACAAATTAGAAATAAAGGATTATTTTGATAATTTTCTAGAATTAAAAATACAAGCAAAATTAGTTGTGACTATGTGAGGATACAATAATATATATGAAAATATTTATTATAAAAAAATTACAATAATTTATCCTAGAAAAACAGATACAGAACAACAAGCTAGATTAGATATATTATCAAAAAAAGTGATTTATTTATATAATTGAAATGAAATTAATTTAAATGAACTTTCTAAATTGTTTATAAATCTCCCTTTCCCAAAGGGAGTACCCGAAGGGGGAGGGATTATTTTAAATTTTTCTTGAGCTTATTTATCTGCATCGTTTATCGTAAATTATAAAAAATACAAATACATAAAAATCAGACTAACAAATGCATGTAATGCAAAATGTGATATGTGCTGAGTAATAAAGAGAAAACGGGAATATAATAATATTATAAATATTAAAAGATCTATACTAGATTTTTATAAATTATGATGAGAAGTCGTAAATTTTACATGATGAGAACCAACTATTTATAAATGATTTTTTGAACTATTAGACTTAAGTAAATCTCTGAATTTAATAAGTTCAGTTTCAACGAATTGATCAACATTATGAAATAATTTTTACGAAAATATTGTAAAAAATAAATCAACTAATATATTTTCTTCATCTCCACTTATACATGTCCAGTCTTTCCCGCTAAAGACGGGACTCGTAGCAGGAAGGGGAGAATTGAGAGGGGTTTCTATTGATTATATGGATATTTCAGTAGATTGATTATATGAATTACATGATAAAATCAGATGAATAAACTGATTATTTAATACGATTGATAAAAATATTTCTAATTTAAAAGAGTATTGAATAAATGTGCATATAAATTTTACTATTAGAAGAGATAATATAAGCCAAAGTAAGGATATTTTTGATTTTTTTAAGAAAAAATGAGTAGATTCTATATCTTTTTCTATGATATCTACAGCACCTATAAATGATACATTATATTTATTTCCTACTATGGAGCAATTAAAAATATTTTACGATGAAGATAAAAAATATATACTAGAAAATAAAAATAATATAAAAGTAGTTTTTTCTCCTGATTACTATAAATGAGAATTTGATAAATTCATATATTTTATATTAAATAATAATAGTTTTGAAAAAATAGAATGAAATAATTGTAGTTTTATAAAGTCTAAAAAAGAGATAAGGATAAATGAAAATGGTGATTTTTCTCCATGTTGTATATTAGATGATTATGAGAATAATCTATGAAATATAAATAAAAATAGTTTACTTGAAATAGTTTTGTCTAGACAATATGAATTATTTTTGAATAAAAAGTTTCCTAATATTTCAGAGGGGTGTTTAAATTGTAAGATAGAAATATAATATGAATTATAAAAGATTAGAATTATATGTTTGATGGACATGTAACCAAAAATGCACATATTGTATAGAATTTGAAAATATGGAGCAAGCATGGACAAAAAAAGTAAGTAAATATGATATATTGAAGCAATTGTTGAAATACAAGAAACTATGATATAATCATGTAACTTATCTATGAGGAGAGCCTCTAATTCAAGCAGTTTTTCTGGATGCTTTGAATTTATGAAAAAAACTTTGATATACTATCTTAGTTACTACTAATTGTACTACACTTCATTTAGACTCTCAAGCTAGTAAGTTTTTACCATATATAGATGAATTATTTTTATCTGTAGAAGCTATTTGAATAGAAGAACAACAAAAAATATCTAGAACAAAAAATTATGTGCATTGGGATAAAGTATTTGAAAATATATATAAATATTGGAACTGAAAAACTCTCAAAGCTAATATAGTAATTACGCAAGATAATCTAAGTCATATTTATGATTTGGTTAAATTCGTAGTAGAAAAATGAGTAAAAGATATATCTATAACTTATCCAGATATAAATTATTGATATTATTGAAAAGAATTTGTACTTGAGAAAATAGCACCAAGTTATACTGACTGTATAACTAAAATAATACCAGTAGTAGAATATTTAAGAGATAAAGAAATTCGTTTGAAATTACCTGATTTTCCATTTTGTGTTTTTCCTGAAAATATTAGAGAAGAATATATAAAACTTACTGATGATTACGATTTCGAAACAAGAGTAAAAATAAATCATAATAATCAAGAATTGGATAGGTGAGATTTGGCTGATTTTAGAAAATTACCTAGAAAAAGAAGAAAAATAAAAAAATGTACAAATTGTAAATATAATAAATCATGTTGGGGTCCTTCTTATGTCTACAAATTGCTATATTGAACAGATGAAATAAATACTATTTATTAAAATAATATGACTTCAAAAAAGGGAAATGCAGAAAAGATATATATAAATGAAATAATTAGAGTCACTTACAAATGTAATTGGAAGTGTAAGTTTTGTAATGTTTTAAAAACAAATAATTTCTGAGAGCAAGATGTAACTGATAAAGAAATAATTTATCAAATATTGAAGTTAATTAAAAAATATACAGTTGAACAAAGACAAAAACTTATATTATCATTTTCAGGATGAGAACCTACATTGAATAAAAATCTGCTTAAATATATTCGTCTTGCAAAAGAAATATGAGTTTGAGTAGTAGAAATACAGACAAATGGAACAAAATTATTCAAAGAAAAAAATTATGTATTGAAATTGATCGAAGCCTGATTAGATGAGATATTTTTAGCACAACATTCATGAAATGATGATATAAATAAACAATTAGGAAGTTATTATAGTATTAATGACTTCAAAGATTGGACTAAATATATAATAGATAACAATATAAATAAAAAAATATCAATATATCTAAATATAGTAGTAACAAAGATAAATTTGTATTCTATTTATGATTATATTTCATTGCTATTAGAGATTTGATTTATAAATATTATTCCAAAAAGAGATCATTTCTGATGAAATAAAACACATAAAATATCTTTTTGATTTGTGCAACCAAATTGATATGCAGAGCTAAATAAAGAAGAAGTATTAATAAAATATAGTGAAAATGACATAATAGAAGTAGACAAAATAGTAAATCTATGTAGACAAAATAATATATTACCTGATTTTCATTTCGTTTGTCCACCACTTTGTGTTTTGGATTATCCTGAATACAATCTAGAACATGAAAGGATGAAAAAACTAAGAATAGATGAAAAAAACTGAACTATAAATAATTGAAATTTTGAATCATATAAGTATTTATGGAAAGAAAAACAGAAATTTGATGAGTGTAGTAAATGCAAATACAATGATTATTGTTTGTGATTTTATAAAAACTGGGTAAGTTTCGTATGAGATGATTATGCAAAAGAGAAAATAAATAATTTTTTAAAAAATGGAAAATAAACAAAATTTATTATCAAAAGAAAAAACAACCAAACAAAATAGAGTTTGGGTTCGTATTACTGCTGCTTGTAATAATAAATGTTTGTTTTGTCTAGATTCAGATGCCCAAAACTGAGTATTAGTAAAAGAAGATATAGTAAAAGAAGAGATAAAAAAATGATTTAAACAATGATATGAAAATAGAGTAATAATTTCATGAGGTGAAGCTTCAATTAATCCAAAATTTAATGAATACATAAAGTATGCTAGGGAACTATGATATAATAGAGTACAGACAGTTACGAATTGAAATATGTTCCATAGTTTTGATTTTTGTAAAAAAGTAGTAGATGCTGGATTGCAAGAGATTACTTTTTCATTTCACTGACACAATTCTACACTTCATGATTATCTAGTTGCTACTCCATGAGCTTTTAATAGGTCTATTAAATGATTATTGAATATAAAGAAATATTTTCCAGAAGTTATTGTGAATATAGATATAGTAGTGAATAAAGTAAATGTTAGATTTTTGCCTGATATAGTTAAATTTTTTATGAAATTTTGAGTATATGAATACGATATATTGCAAATAATTCCATTTGGAAGATGATTCAAAGAATACAAATCTAAACTATTCTATAATATATCTGATAATATAGAGTATTTACAAAAAACATGGGAATTATCTAAAGTACCATGAATGTATATGTGGACAAATAGATTTCCTGCTGAAGCATTTGAATGATATGAAGACTTGATTCAAGACCCTAGAAAAATGAAATCAGAAGTAATGTGAGAGGCATATTCAACATTTGAAAAATTTATAAAATCAGACTGAAAAATAAAACCAAATTGTTATGGTGATGCTTGTTCAGTATGTTTTCAAAAAGATTATTGTCATAGTTTTATAGAGAACATAAATACAAAAAAACTAGATTTTCTTCCATTATCAATGGAAGTACCAAAAAGGGGATTGCTTATTATATTATGAGAAGAATTTCCAAGTCAAGTATATGAAAAATACTGAGATAAAATAGAGGACTTCAAAAATAAACTAAAATCATACAACAAAAAGCTAATAAATATACCTAAATGTCTATGATGATCATGAATATATCAAACATATAATGATATAAAAGAGTATGATACTTTAGAAGATTACACATATAAATATATAAATAATTTGTATAGAATAAAGTCTTTGAATTGTAAAAAATGTAAGTATGATAAAGAATGTAAATGAATACATATAAATTTTGTGAGGAGTTATGGATTTAAGGTTTTGGAAAGTGTTATTTAACCCAGCCACTACCACCCTCCCTAGTAAGGAGGGGGTAATATTTGATAAAAAATAAAATTATTTTGACTTTTGAGTATAATTTTTATATAATATTTATAACTTCCATATTGAGAAGTTAATAAAATATTGGATATATAAAAAGAGAGGTGTGTGAAACCTCTCTTTTTATGTTGTTTTTCTTTTTCTAGAAAATTTTTTCTTTCTAAGTGAAAAAGATGCAACATAACCTTTCCAAACAGGAAAAGTTATTAATACTTTCATATTGATAAAGTTTAAAAAAATAAAATATTGGTACTTTAATTTTGAAAGTAAAAATTAAAGTATATACAATATATAAACATTTAATTAAAAGTAAAACAAATTATGAAAATTAGTATTTAATAGTCAATGAGAAAAATAAAAACATCTTATTTTCTATATAAATATGTATAATTAAATTGTTTTAAAATTAACTAATTATTATGCAAAAACAATGATGAAGTACTTACCCATTATGTTATACCACAGACATCACATATGCAGCATTTACATTATTATTCAATAATTGTTTACAATAATAAATAAATAATTAAGATATAAATATTAGCATATATAAAATAATAACTCATGGCAAATATAGGATACATACAAGTAAACAGATACTGCAACAATCAGTGTCATTTTTGTAGTAATCCAAGTAATTGAAACAATATTAGTTTAGAGAGAGGAATAGAGTTGATAGATGATTTTATAAAAAGGGAATATAAATGAATAATATTTACTTGATGAGAGCCAACATTGTCACCTGACTTAGCAAAGTGGATAAAATATGCTAATGATATATGAATGGAAAACAGAATGATATCAAATGGAATGATGTGTAGTGACTATAATTTTAGCAAAAAATTAGCAGATGCATGATTGAAATTGGTACATTTTTCAGTTTATTCTTGTCATGAGAAAATACATGATTTTTTGACTGATACGCCTGGTAGCTGGAAAAAATTGATGATGTCTATAACAAATGCATTGAAACTATGAGTAAGAGTACAAATAAATACAGTAATAAATCATTATAACGAAAATCATCTAGATAAAACTGTTATATTTTTGACTAAGCATTTTCCTCAAATCAAACATTTCGTATGGAATAATCTAGACCCTCTTATGATGAGAAAGACAAAAACAGCATTGTCTACATTACCAAACTATGACGAAGCATCAAAATCATTATTAAAAGCTATGGCTTATTTGGATTCTACTAATAGAACTTTTAGAGTAGAGAGATTTCCACTTTGTTATATGCAATGATATGAGCGGGCATCTACTGAAACTAGAAAAATAGTAAAAGATGAAGAGAGAATGGTACACTTTTTGGATGAAAGAGAAACAATTAGACAGCAATGAAAACATTGGGAGCATGATAAATTAGAAGCATGTAAAAACTGTGATTTAAATAGTATTTGTTCAGGAATATATGAGTATGACAATTATTATAATTATGTAAATGTATATCCAAGACAACTTTCTAAATCAGACAAGGAAGAATTAATAAAAAAAATAAAAGGAATTGTTTAACCCATCCCCTTCGGGACTTCCCTTGAAAAGGGAAGAAATAGATCCTTTTTTTTGATTTAATTTTTTTTCTCCCTTTTCCAAAGGGAGTACCCGCAGGGGGAGGGATTAAAACCATAGTACACAATTCCTTAACTTAATGGTATTGGGCTTTAGTCATTTGTGTCTTAAATTAATGAGATTATCTATAAATATTTTTCATAATAACTATAAACCATCATACAATAGTTATAAAAATATTGTTTCCAAATAAGAATGTGATAATAAATCATGTAAATATATAAGGTCCAAATGCGAAGGTATTTAGTACTTTTAACTGATTGAGTTCTTGATGATATGTTTTGTCACTTTGGTGATTATTTACTATTTCAAATGATTTTTTGATAGTTAATAATTCTGTTTCATCTATAGGATTTTTGATATTCGTGAAATAATGTTCAGGTGATACTCAATATAATTCTTCTTTTTTTTCTTTTAGAGAGTCTTGATTTCAAAATAATTTCAGTAAATATACTTTGTCAACCGTATCTCCAACCCTCAAATCACTTAAAAATATAGTATCACTTTCAGCTAATCAAAAAGTTATTTTATAGCTATAAATAAGTATTTTTATAAATAAATATATAGCAATATAAACTGTAAATATTTTGTATAGATTCTTTGTTATCTCGCTAGGATTTAGTACAAATTCGTATGATATATATATAATAAGTAAACATAAAATTGTAATTATCATTCAATTTTCTATATAGTTTTTATTAAAATTATATCTTTTTACTAATAAATTACTTAAATAATTATAAGTATTTTTTATAATATATGTTGTAACAATGAATAATAACATAATAAAAAATACTATATAATAATTGTATTTTTCTAGTAAGTCCTTTATTATATCAATGCTATTATTATCACTAAGAATAAAATTATCCATCAAATATCATCTAAGTAATCTAAAACTTACAAAAAAAGTCAGAAATATAATTAGATACTTTGCTATTATAAATACATTATTTCATCATTTATTATTTTTGTAATTTAGCCATTGTTCTTTTAAATCATTTATTATATTTTCATATAATCATTTACTATAACTTTTATTTAATGGTAATTTGATACTATAAAACCATATGAAGTACAATAATAAATATATAAATGTGATTAGAGATAGATTTCAAACAATTGGTATGATTCAGATTTGTGGTAAAAAGAGAGATAAAATAAGCAAATATTTAGCATCTCAAGCGGCCCAAACTCAATAAAAATAAAGTATAAATGAAACAATAAAACTGATTATTATTTGAGTGAAAAATATATATAAATCAATGTGAATCTGTGAAAAAATGTAAAATAAATAATAAAGGGGAAGTAATAACAATAAATATCCTAAATACTTATTTGGGATTTTTTTATTCTTTATATCACTAACTATAATTTTATAATTTATGAATAAAAATGGAATAGATAAAATATAAAAAAGATATTGCATTTAATCATGACTTAATATAATAATTATAATTAGTATAATTAATTATCACTTTATGCAAGATTTAAAATATTATGTTTTATGAGTAAAAGATTCTCCACTACTCAAAAAGTATTTTGACAAGTATTACAATAAATTAATTTCTGACTTAAAAGAAATATCAGAAAAATGAATATTGTCACAAGAAATAAACAAATTGTTACAAATAGAAAATAGACAATTTTTATTAAATCCTGACCAGTCATCAGTAATAAATTTACTATACAAAGAATTCGTAGAAAATAAGTCTCAAAAACTATTAGATAAATCGATTTATGTAGAACTATTCAAAAAAGAAATAGACTTCTTTTTGGCATGAAAAGAAGAAGAACTAATAATGAATCAGTGAACAAAAATATATGGAACAAACATCAAGCTAACAAATATAGACAATAATCCGTTTAAAACTCAAGAAGCTCATCCAGAACATATTCAAAATTGAGCAATTATATGATATTGAGAAAGATCAGAGAAAGAGTGGCTCGAAGTATATACTAAAACGTTTGAATTATTAAAAAAAATAGATGAATGAATATATGATGAATTGAACCAAATCATAGACAAAATAGTGCCATTATGAACAGCTAGGTCAATGCATAATTCAGCTAGTTATAAAGAATGTATTGGGCATCTATATATGTGATATACAATAGATTCAAAAAATCCAGAAATCAATAATCTAGAAGCAATTATTCATGAATCTAGTCATAATAAATTGAATCTGATAATGCAATTTGATGAAATAGTTTTAAACGATAAAAAAGAGATATATTATTCTGCTATCAGACCTGATGCAAGGCCTATTATATGAGTATTCTTATGATATCATGCCTTTGCTCCAACTATGTATGTGATAATGAAATCATATCTAGAATGAGCATTATGAGATGATAAATCATGGCTTGATAAAATAGTATTGTACTATATGAAAACCAAATTTTTACAAAGAACGATAAAAAAATATGCTGTTTTAACTGAGTTATGAAAAGAGATATCAGAAGAGATAGATTTCGTAATATCAAAAATGGACGAATTGATACGTAAATTGAACCCTAGTAAAGAGATACTATTGAAGGCAAAAGAAGCACAAAATAAGCATTTTAATGAAGTAAATCAAAATTATAAATATTTAATATACTAATATTTGTAAAAAAATGGAAAATATGAGAAAATAGTAGTAATTAAATTAATTTACTACTATTTTTTGTATGAAAAAATCAATAATTATATTTCTTTGTTTTGTTACTTATATATTTTTTTGAATATTAGATGTAAATGCATCAATTTCTTGGACTGTTAGTTCATGAATTAGTAATTGTACTACATGAGTACCATCATCAAATACTAATTCAGTTTCAACATCATGAACTAGAGCTTGTACTACTACATATAATTATTTACCAAATAATGCTAGTTATAATGTAGTTGTTAATAAATCATGAATAACTTCTTGTTGAACAGGCTTAAGAGTTTTAACTCAAAATGTGACTCAGATAACATGTCTAAGTTGGGACAATACTAATCCAACTGTTTCTGCAAATAATTCATCTAATACAGTATGGAGAAATAGTGATATATCAATTACTTTATCAACTGATGATACTTGAAAAAATTGAACTCCAACAAGTACTTGGTTTCAAGCTAGATATAGTTGGTCTAATGATTTAGATGCAACATGTACATCTTGATGAACTCTTTTTAGTAATTGAAATACAATAACTAATTCAACTGAATGAACTAGAACTCTATATCTATGTGCGAGAGATGCAGCATGAAATGTATGAACTTGGAGTTGAATATATATGCTAGACAAAACAAATCCAACAGTATTAGATTTACCTGATAATTTTCCTTCAGTAAATCCATCTAATAATTCAAATTTATTAGCTACTATTACACAAACTTTTACGATTACTCCATCAAACAATGGAGGTTCACCAATAGTACAAATACAATGATTTTTTGAAGATAGTTCTAATTGTTCTAATTGATTTCATGCAAGAATTGATTCAAATTCTTCATCAATTACAACAATATCAGCTACTCATAATATTGAAGAAGTAAAACCAACTTGTGATTTCAATGCTTGATGATATAGAGAATATTCATTTAAAATTACATATATTAGAGATGAAGCATGAAATATTTTATGAACATTAAATGCAGTTAGTTCAAATGCATGAATAAAAACATATAATTATAAAGTATTTGCAAATACATTAAATATTACTAAAACTTTAACTGAACAAGTTACTTCTACACATAATAATGTAGCAGATGGTGTTACAAAAAATATTACAATTAGATTAATAGATATTCATGGTAATCCGATTATTCCTGCTACTTTTATATGAAGAACTATAGATTTTAATTTTAATGTAAATAATAATTTATACTTAAATCAATCAAACAATTCTTGATGATCAGCTGTATTTATGTCTATACCATCTGATTCTTCTAGTTTCCAAAATGATCGTATATCAACATGAACAGTTTTAAATGTTAGTTTTGACAGTCAATCAGTATCTAATATAAATAATTGAGATTATGTTTTTTGATATAGAGTATTAGCTCCTACAAATCATATAATAGCTTGAAATGATTATACAATAAATAGTATAACATTTGATGTAAATAGAACTACATCTATAATTTGATGAGATAACCCATCTAATGAATCAATTGCCTGAACAAATTTACAATTTGCATTCAAACCTATTTATGAAGCTAGTTTTGCTTGAGATATAGTAACAGATTGATTTGTAGAATGAACAGTTCAAACATGAAGTATTGTCATCTACCAAAATTGATGAGTTAATCCTACTGTAGACTGATTATATTTTTTACAAACATGAAGTTGAAGTAGTTATTTTTCTTGAACTTGAAAAATAAATACAAATCCAGAATTAAGTATATTAAAAACAAATATATGAACAAATTTTATTTCTGCATTTAATATTTCTACTAATTATATTTTCAGAACATTATTTACAATTGGTTGAACGTGATATTTAAATTATATAAAAGATGTTCAATTAAAATGATACATTAGGTATAATTTAAATTGAAATATTGTAACATATCTTGCTTGAACATTAAATGAAACAAATAATCAATCATTTGAAACTTTAAAAATATATTGAATTACTAATATAAATAAAAGTAAACAAAAAGATTTAACTGCAGACCAAGATAAAAAAGATGTGAAAAATCTAGCATGACAAATAACTAAATCTACTCTCAGAGCAGATATAGTAAAAAATGCACTTACAACAATTAAATTTGTAACTCCAAATAATGGAACTTCTCAAATCACAAATTTATCATGATCTTGATGGCTATCTAGTGGTAATGGTTGAAAAAAATTGTGAAATATAATATATTTTGGTAATTTAGCATGAGCTAATGTAGAAATAAATGATACAACTTGAAATTTAGAATGAAAAAAGACAATTATAGTAAAATGATGAAATTTATATATTAAATCAAATATTATAAATAATTCATCTAATGATATATTATGAATAATAGTAATTCCAGATGAATTAAATAGATGATGAAAAGTGTATATAGATACAAATGTACAAGAAGTAGATGCTGTAATATTTGCTTATAAATCAATAATGAGTTATAATGAAATTTATGATAATGGTGATACTGATTCAATTAAAAGTCATGAAGTTGATTGAAATATCGATAATTCAGTAATGCAAAATCAATTATATATATTTGGTACAGTTTTCTCAGAAAATACTATTTGATGATCTAGAAAAGTTCCAGTTTTATGTCCATTCTGGACAAAATCAGAATGAATTAATTGTAATGATTCAGTAGTTGCTCAAAAATATGATTTGAATTATTTAAGAGCATGATATAATAATAAATATAAAGCAAGTTATGCTAATTACCCAATAATTATTAAATATAATTCTACTCTACAATCTAGTCCTCCACCATTGTTTGGTAAATAAAAAATAACCTCTCTCTTGTCCACAGGATACACCTTCGGATAAATTCTCTCCCCTTCCAGCTAAAGACTGGACACGTATCAGGGGAAAGAGGCTACATTTAATTTATTGTAGCCTCCTTCCCTTAGGCTTAAGGGAAGGAATTCAAGGATGGGTTATTCTTTTTTGTTAGAAAAATTTGATTTTGTCAGCATTTGGATGTTCTCTCAATTTTTCAAGAGTTTTTGCTTCTATTTGTCTGATTCTTTCTCTTGTTACTCAGAATTCTTTACCTACTTCTTCGAGTGTATGTACATCTCATCCATCTAGACCAAATCTCATTATTATGATTTTTCTCTCTCTTGGAGTTAGGAAATCTAGCATTTCATACAGATTGTCTTTTAACAAATTCATATTAGTTTGAACATCTGGAGTTGGATTTTTATCATCTTCTATGAAATCTCATAGGGAAGTGTCTTCTTCTGATCATACTGGCGCATCTAGTGATAATATATCTTGAGATATTCTCATGATTTGTCTCACTTTTCTGATGTCCATATCCAGCTCTGTAGCCAATTCTTCCATCAATGGTTCACGAGTAAGTTCTTGAGTAAGTCTTCTGTAAGTATGAGTAAATTTATTGATAGTTTCTATCATATGAACTGGTACTCTGATTGTTCTAGCTTGGTCTGCTATTGCTCTAGTCACTCATTGTCTAATCCACCAAGTAGCATAAGTAGAAAATTTGAATCATTTTTCAGCATCAAATTTATCAACAGCTCTAAATAATCATACATTTCATTCTTGTATCAAGTCTAATAATCATAGACCTCTTCACATATATTTTTTCGCTATAGATACAACTAGTCTCAAGTTTGCTGCTGCTAGTTTTTTTCTTGCTGCCATACTACCTGATTTGATTTGTTTTCATAATGCTATTTCTTCTTCAGGGCTAAGTAATTCAACTCTTCATATTTCATTTAGATACATTCTAATAGAATCATCACTGATTTCTGATAATGAGATAGATTGTTTACCTTCTTTTTTACCTCTTTTATCACTATCAAACAAATTATCTTTGTCTAGATTGTCTACTATATCAATTTTTAATTGTAAAAATCTAGTATATATCTCATCCAATAATTCTATATCATCTTCAGCGTTTGGTATAGCTGACATTATTTCATCTTGAGTTACACTACCTTCTTTTTTTCACTTTTTCATCAATTCTTGAATTTTTGTAGGCATTCATTCAAGATATATTTCTTCTACTGTTACATCTATGAATTCTTGAATTCATTTACCAACTCTTCTTTTATCATCTGATCTATCTTTTGGTAATTTACTAAGTCATTTTTCTTTTTGTAATGCAAAAGCAATTTCTTCACCATCTTCTGTCATTGCGATATTTTTCAAATCTTCTTCACTAGGTTCATCAATAATGAAATCATCATCAAAATCAAAATCATCTATTTCATCTTCTTCAAATTCATCATCATCAAAATCATCTGATTTATTATTTTTTCATTTTTTATATTCTGCAGCAAAATTTTCAAAATCCCTTTTGTTTATTTTATTAGTACTTATATTTCATAATTCTATTTCTTTTAGTTTGTCACTATTTTTAATTTTTCAAACATTTAAATCTTTTAAATCATCTAGATTTAATCAAGCTTCTGCTAATTCATCTAAATCTATTTGGTTTAAGTTTATTTCAAATGCTGTATTATCTCTTTTATTAGAATCTTTTTTTGGAGCCATTTATTTATAATTAGTTAATATTATAATAAAGTTTTATCTCAAACAATACAAAAAATTCCTTCATAATTATTAGATTGAAGGACCAAAAGGGTATTATTTATCTGTTTTTTCATTTTTAAAAGAATTATATTTCTTTTTCGATTTTGATTATATAATAAACTTCAAAATAATCAAACTTTTTTGTTCAATTTTTAAATTATAATTTTACATTTTTTCTAAATATTAGTTTTATAATAAAAAAATATGAATAAATTACTTTATTCATATTTTTTTTGCTTCGTTTACTAGATGTGTATATTTCACAAATGCTTCATTGTTACCATTTGCCATTTCTTTTTTGAGAGTTGTTACGAGCTTTTTGTATACTTCACGATTTAGTCAGCTAACTATTTTTTGTAGTTCTTCGTCTGAATGCTCTTTGTTTGCATGTTCATTTTCTGCTTCTATTTTGAGAGCTATTCATCTATACCTCTCTTTTTTATTTAGTTCTAGAGAATTGATATATGATAGTCAATCTTCTAATACTTTTTTCAAGTCTTGAGCTAATCAGTTTTTGAATAATATATGTTTGTTAAAAAATTCTATGTTATTTTCTTCTAGTATACAATATCATATTACCATATCTTCACTAGATGTTTTACTTACTTCTATTTTTGGGTCTTTACTAGTATTTGTAGTAAATTTTATTCTGTTAAATGAATCGTATATCAAGTTTTGGTTTATATCTAGTCTTTTTGATATTTCTTTTAGATAATAATCTTTTTCTATGTTATCACTGTAGGATTTCACTATTTCTAGTAGTTCTAATAATAGCTTCTTTTTTTCATCTATACTTGTTAAATCAAAATTTGATTTTTTTATATAATAACCAATAGGTGTGAGTGCTTTATTTATATATTCTTGGAAGTTTCAACCTGATTTTATTACATCATCTGGATCTTTTCATTCTGGTAAATATATTATTCTGACTTCAAATCAATTATTTTTCATCTTTTCTAGTGCTGATTTCGTAGCTTTTTCTCCTGCTGAATCTCAATCAAAACACAAAAATACTTTGTGAGTCAGTCTTTTTATAAGTGTCAGATGTTTATCAGTCAAAGCACTACCAGATACTGCAACAGTATTAGTAAAACCTGCTGCTTGCAAGCTAATAGTATCCATTTGTCATTCTGTTACTATTATGAAATCTAGCTTGCTAATAGAAGTTCTAGCATTGAATAATCAGTATAATATATTTGATTTATCATATAAATCCGATGCTGGAGAGTTCAAATACTTAGGTTCTCATGCTCATATTATTCTAGCAGTAAATGCTACGAAATCTCATCTAGCATTTTGGATAGGGAATATAAGTCTATTTATAAATTTATCTTTTCTAGTTTTTATATCTATGAAAATATTTGATTGCACTATCATATCATCATCATATCATTTTGATTTCAGATAATTGTATAATTCTACTCCACTATCAGCATAACCGAAGTGAAAATCTTGCATCACTTTTTCATTTAATCCTCTATCAAATACATATTTTTTTACTTCTGGATATTTATCTAAAGAGTTTTTATAATAATTTACTGCATCTTTGTACAGACTATAAATATTTTTCTTTGTTTCGTGTTTTTCTTTATTAAAATTTGTATTTACTTCTATTCCAGTATATCCACCTAGTATTTCTATAGCATTTTTGAAATCACAGTTTTCTATATCCATTACAAATTTGATAGCTCATCATCATTTGTGACAACCGAAACAATAAGCAATTTGTTTACTAGGAGACACCATAAAACTAGGGGTTTTTTCATTGTGCCCAGGAAAAGGACAAACTGATTTATAGTTTGCTCCTGCTTTTTTTAGACTAGCATATTTGGAAACCAAATCTACTATGTCTATGGCTTGTTCTAGTTCTTCTGAAATGTTCATTTAGTTTTATCTTATAATTAATATCTTTATTTTAAATTAATTGTTTGTTTTGTAAAGAAAAAAGAGTTTTTAATTTTTATATTTGCAAATTACGATTATAATCTGTTAAATTATACCTTATATTGTGCCTCTTTCCCCTGATACGTGTCCAGTCTTTCCCGCTAAAGACGGGACTCGTAGCTGGAAGGGGAGAGAATTGATCCCCTTGTGGGTGAATCCTGGCGACAAGAGAGAGGTGAATACTTCTTAATATTAAATTATGTTTGTAGTTATAGACTGAATAGATGGTTCTGGTAAAGGAACTCAAGTTAAGCTATTGGAACAAAGACTAACTGCTATGTGAAAAACAGTAAAAGTCCTAGATTATCCTAGATATGGAGAAAAATCAGCATTTGCAGTAGAGAAATATTTGAATGGAGATTATGGTACAGATGTGACAGCGAAACAAGCAAGTATTTTTTATGCTATTGATAGATATGATGATAGTTTCAATCTGAGAAATGATTATAATAAGTATGATTATATTATCTCTAATAGATATGTGTCTGCTAGTATGATACACCAAGCAGGTAAGATATCAGATACTATAGACAGACAAGAATTTCTAGAATGGTTATCTGACTTAGAATACAATATTTTTAAAATACCTAGACCTGATAAAACAATATTTTTAAATGTAAGCCCTGAAATGAGTCAGAGTCTTGTAATGATGAAAAATGACAGAGAATATTTGAAAGATGGTAAAAAAATGGACCTGCATGAAGCTGATAAAAATCATCTAAAAAATGCACATGCTTCAGCTATTGAAGTAGTAAATAAGTTTGATGATTGGGTAAAAATAGATTGTGAATCAGAATGAAAAATGAGAAGTATAGAGGAAATAAGTGATGATATATTGGGAGAGATAATATAAAATAACCCACCTAACCTCCCTAATATTAGGGAGGAATAGCTACATAATAATTTAATAAAAATGTATATAGTACCAAATAATATAGTAGAGATATGAAGAAATTTGAGAAAAAATATGACTTATTCAGAAAAAATATTATGGAATGAGTTAAAAAATAATAAATTGTGAGTTAAATTTTTAAGACAAAATCCTATGTATGTTTATACTGAAGATTCTTGATTAAATAGATTTATTTTTCCAGATTTTTATTGTAAAGAAAAAAAAATTATTATTGAAGTTGATTGAAATATTCATAATTTGAAAGAAGTATATGAGTTAGATATTTATAAAGAAAAAATATTAAATAAAAATTGAATTAAAGTTATAAGGATTAAAAATGATGATTTAGAAAATAATTTAAATCTAGTTTTAGAAAAAATTAAAACATTTTTATTATAATGAGCCTTCCTCCCTAATATTAGGGAGGAAATTCAAAGGTGGGTTAATTAAATCTAAATACAAATAAAATATGACAACAAAACAAACATGAGACAATGGAGAAGTGATTGCTATTAAATATTTACAGAAAAATGGATATAGTATAATGGATAGCAATTTCAAATTTGGTAGATTTTGAGAAATAGATTTGATAGCAAAAAAAGATGATTTAACAGTATTTATAGAGGTGAAATATAGAAATAATGATAAATACTGAATACCTGAAGAATCTATTACTGCAAATAAATTGAGAAAATGTAAAAAAACAGTAGAATACTATGTGGTGAAAAACAGGCTAGATTTCGAAAAAATTAGATTTGATGTGATAACTATTCTGAAATGAGAAATAAGTTTTACTGTAAAACACTATAAAAATGTGCAGATATAATAATATTTAATGAAAACATAAATGACAAAAATAATAGAAGCTTTGAACTGGAGATATGCTACTAAATCTTTTGATACAAGTAAAAAAGTAAGTAGTGATGATTTGGAAGATATAATAGAAAGTTTTAGATTAACTCCATCTAGTTTTGGTCTAGAACCGTGGAAACTTATAGTTATAGAAAACGATGAGATAAAAAATGAACTAGTAAATTATTCTTATAATCAAAAACAAGTATGAGAATCTTCACATTTACTAGTTTTTACTATTAGAACAGATTTAGATGACAATTTCATAGATGAACATTTAAATAATAATACAAAAATAACTGGAGCATCAAGAGAAAATCTATCAGGATATGAAAATGTTATGAAATCTTATTTTTCAGCTATGAACCAAGAAGCAAAAGAAAAATGGGCTAGAGAACAAGTATTTATTGCATTATGAATAGTATTAAATACTTTGGCTCAAAAATGAATAGATTCATGTGCTATAGGATGATTCAATCCTACTAAATATGATGAATTATTGTGATTATCTGAAAAAAATTTAAAATCAGTAGTTGTTTTACCTATATGATATAGAAATATTTATGATAAATATTCAAAATCACCAAAAGTTAGGTATGATAAACAAAAAATAGTAGAAATAATTAAATAAATTAGATAATACCTATATAGTCAAAAGAATAATTGTTAATAAATTGTTAAAAACTTATTTATAAATAATTAATTATATAAGTACAGTCAAATTTAAAAAAAAATTTTTTTTTTTTGAAATTAGTATTATAATCCACCTGTTATTTTATATTTAATATTAAATTTTATGAAAAAAATATTATTAGTTTCTATTATGGTATTTTTAGCTTCTTGTGGAGCAAGTAAAGACGCTCCAGTTGTTGAAGATGTAATAGATGATACTACTATAATCGAAGATACAATGGATGATACTAATACAATGGATGATACTACTGTAATCGAAGATACAATGGATGATACTAATACAATGGATGATACTACTGTAATTGATGATGCTGCAGTTGATTCTATAGTTGATGAAGAAGTTCAATAATAACAAAAAATGAGATTGTGTAAACAATCTTTTTTTTGTTTGTAAAAATCATCATTTTTATTATTATTACATTAATTTTTAGTAATATTCAAGGAAAGACTTAAAAAAGTCTTTCGTAATAATAAAAATATTTTTTCTAGATGTTAGTTTTCAATTCAGCCTTAATATAATTTAAATAAAAAAATGAGAAAATTTATTATCAATTTAAAAACATCTGAAAAAATAAGTATATTATTTACTTTTTATAATTTTTTTTCTCTAATTGTATTACTTATATGAATAAATATCATATATTTTTTCAGTTGGTATTCAGATCAAAAAAATGAAAGTATGTATGATATGAATGTAAATTATAATATGTATTTAACAGAAAAAACTGATAATAATTTAGATGCATTTAAAAAATATATACTTCAAAAAGATACATTAATAATACCTAATGATTGAAGTGATTTAATTTGTTCTAATTGAGTTGAGACTAAAGTCCATAATAATATAGAAGAAATTAAAGATAAATTATTTTATAATAATTGAGAAAAAACTTTTTTTATATTTTCAGAGTATTATGATGAAATTTGAGAAATAAAAGTATTTTTTGATACAACTCCATATGTAAAATCACAAATAATTATTATAAAGATTAGTTTAATGATAATATTATTATCATTATTTATTAATTATTTTGTTTGAAAAAGTATTTCTAAATATGCTTTGAAGAATTTAAAAAATATAATAAATCAAACTAAAAAAATAGATATAGAAAAGGATTTTAAAAAAATAGATATTATTTGAAACAAGGATGATGAAATAAATATCCTAGCAGAAACATTAAACAAATCTATTTGTCATATACATAAGCAGACTTCAAATTTAAAACAATTTATTACTGATGTAAGTCATGAATTTAAGACTCCTTTAATGATTATTAATTCACAAATAGATTTATATAATAAAAAAAGTGAAAAAAATAAATCTTCAGAAAATGATACAAGGGAATTATTAAATAAGATAAAATCTAAGACTATTAAGTTGAATTGATTATTAGAAATATTTTTTTTAATTTCTAGAATTGAAAATAATTTGGACCAATTTCAGAAAAAAAATTATAAATTAAATATATGTGTAAAATCAATAGTACAAAATTATTTACAAGGAATAGAAAAAAATGTAACTATAAATTATAATTTAAAATCTGATTTATTGTTAGATATAGAAATCACTACATTTTATATTATATTAGAAAATTTATTATCAAATGCTATCAAATTTTCATGAGATAATCCAATCATAGAGATATGAACTAATAAAAATTCATTTTGGATAAAAGATAATTGAAAGTGAATAGATAAAGATAATTTAGATAAAATATGGGATAAATTTCATAGAAATGATGTAAATATAGAATGATTTTGAGTTTGATTATTTATAGTTAAAAGATTAGTTGATTTATATAATTGGGAAATTCAAATAAAAACTAATAAATGAAAATGAACAAAATTTATAGTTAAATTTAGTTAACCCACCCTAGCCCTCCCTAATATTAGGGCAATGCCATTAAGTTAAGGATAATTTTGTACTTTGTTTCTAATCCCTCCTCCTGCGGGTACTCCCTTTGTCCTAAAGGATACATTTCAATAAAAAAGGGAGAAATTTAATTAATTCCTTAACTTAATGGTATTGAATATTAGAGAGGGAATAGAACATAATCATAAAGAAATGAACATAAAAATATTACTTATAGAAGATAATAAAGAAATAAGAGATAATATAAAAGAATACTTAGAATTGGAATGATTTATTGTAGAAATAGCATCTGATTGAGAAGAATGAATGGATAAAGCATTATTGAAAAAGTATGATTTGATTTTGCTTGATTTGATGTTACCAAAGATAGATTGAATAACTATTGCTTCAAAATTGAATAGAAAAATAGATGTTCCAATAATCATGATTACGGCTAAAGATTCTATAAATGATAAATTAATTTGATTTGAAAATTGAGCAGTTGATTATATAGTGAAACCATTTGATTTGAGAGAGTTAGTAGCTCGTGTAAAATCAAATCTAAAACTAAATAGCAAAATAATTACAATAAATAATATTGAAGTGGATTTTGAAAAAAGACAATTTAAAAAAGATTGAAAAATAATAAAACTTACTATAAAAGAATATTTAATATTTGAATTTCTTTATAATAATAAGGATAGATTATTAACAAGAACAGATATTATTGAATATGTTTGGTGATGAGAAGATCTTTATTCTGATGATGCAAAATTAGATGTGAATATTTCTACATTAAGAAAAAAACTCGATAAAAGAATAGTAGAAACTGTAAAATGAGTTTGATATAAATTTTGATTTTAATTATTTATTTAAGAATTATTTAAGGTAACTATATATAATATCTATACTTTTATTTATTAATAATTTAATTTATGTGAAATGATAATAATTCAAGTTCGAATTGAGCTTGTAAAACAGGAAAATGTGCAGAAATGAAGATACCTATTATTATAGTTATTATATTATTAGTTATTGGATGATTATTTCTTTATTCTAATAATACAAGTATCAAAGAAGAATTAGTTGAGCAAAATACTCAAGATATATTAGTAGAAAATACAAATTCTGAAAATATAGAAAATACAAATTCTGAAAATATAGCAAATACAAATTCTGAAAGTATAGAAAATGTTTCTGTAAAAATTGAGAATAAATATAGAGAATATTGATCTGATTTGTTAGTAGCAGATAAAACAAATGTATTATTTTTTGCTGCTTCATGGTGTCCATCTTGTAAATCAGCAGATAAAAATTTTTCTACTGAAACAATACCTGATAATATAAATTTGTTAAAAGTTGATTATGATAAATATTCTGATTTAAAAGAAAAATATAGTGTTACTATGCAACATACTTTTGTAATAGTTGATAAAGATTGAAATGAAATTAAAAAATGGTCATGAGCTAGTAATGTAGCAGATTTAGTAAAAAAATTATAATATTATGATACTATTAATTATATCTTTTATAGCTGGTGTTTTAACTATACTTGCTCCGTGTGTTTTACCACTCTTACCAATAATACTTGCATGAAGTATAGATGATAATAGTAAAAAATGACCATATATAATAATAGCTTCATTGGCTATTTCTATGATACTTTTTTCAATATTATTAAAAGCAACTACTTTTTTTATCACATTACCACAAAGTTTTTGGTCTATGTTTTCATGATGATTAATTATTTGACTTTGAATTATCACATTGTTTCCAGATTTATGGAAAAATATTACATATAAACTAGGTATAGAAAATAAAACTAATGAAGTATTTTCTAAATCTACACAATCAAAATGATACAAAAAAAGTATACTTATGTGATTTTCACTATGACCTGTATTTACTAGTTGTAGTCCTACATATGCTTTGATATTAGCTATTATTTTACCAGCTTGATTTTTGTTTGGTTTATTAAACTTGGTTATGTATGCACTTTGACTATCTACTATGTTATTATTAATAGCATTATTTTGACAATCTATAGTTTCAAAAATGAAAATAGTAGCAAATCCTAAATGATATTTCAAAAAAATACTTGCAATTATATTTATTATTGTTTGAATAGCTATATTTACTTGATATGATAAAAAAATTGAATCATTTTTGATATGAAATTGATATTTTATAGATTTGAGTAATTTTGAAGAAAGTTTGATTGATAGTACTTGAGTAAAAAAATAACATTTAATTAGAATATTAAATAATCTATATAATTATTAAGAATTATTTAAGGTTCAAAAATAAGATAGTAATATCTTATTTTTTTAGTATTATAATATAAATACAATATAAAAAACAAAAATATGAAAAATTTTGACGTAATAGTTATATGATCAGGGTCAGGTTGATTGACAGTATCTATTTGATTAGCTAATGCCTGAAAAAAAGTAGCACTTATAGAAAAATGACTTATAGGTGGAGATTGTACAAATTTTTGATGTGTGCCTTCCAAGGCATTTATAGATTTAGCAAAAAATAATCATGAATGACTTTCTGTAAAGCAAGTTTTAGAAAAAGTTAGAACAAGAAGAAAAATTATACAGGATGAAGAAACACCAGAAAAAATAGAAAAATACGGTATTAAAGTATTTTACGGTTTTGCTAGTTTTAAGGATAAAAATACTATTTTGATAGATGGAAAAAATGAAATTACAGCAAAAAATATAATTATTTCTACTTGAAGTCATGCAAATTTAATAAATATTGATTGAGTTAATAAAAAAGATTTTCTAACAAATGAAACTATTTTTGAAATAGAGGAAGAAATAAAAGATTTAATTGTTATTGGTTGATGATATATTTGATGTGAATTATCAGAAGCATTTGCTAATTTATGAGTAAAAGTCACAATTATTCAAAGAAATAAATATTTAATTCCAAGAGAAGAGCTAGAAACAAGAGAATTTTTAAAACAAGATTTTGAAAAAAAATGAATTCAAGTACTCACTTCTACGAATATAGATAAAGCAGAAGATAATTTTTTAATTGTAAAAAATGAAACCTGAACAAAAAAAATTAAATATGATAAAATATTAATATCTTTATGAAGAGAAACAAATATAGCGTGATTAAATCTTGAAAATGCTTGAATAGAGTATAAATCATGAATAATTGTTGATAAATATAATAGAACAAATATAAAAAATATATATGCTATTTGAGATTGTGTAGAAAATAATCCTATGTTTACACATTGGGCAAATAATGAATGAAGATGAGTAGTTAGAAATATATTAGTCCCATTTTTGAAATCATCTATTAGAAAAGCTATACTACCAGCTACACTTTATACAAATATTGAAGTTTCTAGGATTTGAAAGACAGAGGAAGAATTACTTGAAATTTATGAGTCAGATGATATAGTTTCAAAAATTATGTATTTTGATAAAAATGATAGAAGTATATTAACAAATAGTAAAATATGATTTGTAAAAATAAATTTTAAAAGAGTATCATGAAGAATATTATGAGCTACAATTGTATCCATAAATTGATGAGAAATGTTACCTGTATTGACTTCAGCGATGCAAAACAATATTTCAGCATACAAATTATCAAAAATAATTTTTACTTATCCTACAAAAGCTGAACTTATCAAAAAAGTCGCGGATAATTTTGTAATTACTACAATTTCAAATATTAAATGAGAAATTAGATATTTACTAAAATTACATATTTTACAAATAATAACTGCAATAATTTGGGGATGAATAATTATTTCTTATTTATATTTCAAGGATAAATTTAGCCTTACAAATACTGATATTGCTAAAGAATTATATATTTTTTTTACTTCTAGTATTTATTGACCTTTAATATATATTTTTATATATGCTATTAGACCATTAGTATTTTTTCCTGCTACATTTTTGACTTTTATGTCTTGAGCTATTTTTTGAATTTGAGGTGGGTTTTTTTATACAATCATATGAGCAAATATTAGTGCTTACTTTTCTTATATTGTTTGAAATATATTTTGAAAAAGATTATTTGTTGATTGATCAGAGTGAATATTATCTGAATTAAAAGCTAAAACATCAAAAGATTCATTTGTTCCTATATTATTAACTAGATTATTATTTTTTCCTTTTGATATTGTTAATTATTTATCATGAATATTAAAAGTAGAAAAAAAATGATTTATATTATGAACACTTATTTGAATTATACCTTGAAGTTTGGTTTTTATATTAGCTTGAAGTAGTGTAGAAAATGTTTGAGAATTTGATTTTAGTCAGATAGAGATAAACTTTACTTTAGTTATGTTATCTATAGTATTATTTGGATTATCATTGTTATTGGCTAAATTTTTAAGAAAAAAATGATATTAGATATTTATGAAACATATACATATTTTAATATCATAATTAATACTTGATAAATAATTTAAATAAATGAAAAAAATAGTAGTAATGCTTACGAAATTCCCAGAAGCATGAAATGTAAAAACTAGACTTGCAAAGGATATATGATTTGACAAATCTGCACAAGTACAGGAAATATTTATAAAAAATTTATTGAATAATAATTATTTTAATTTAGATAAAAAATATGACTTCAAAGTATGTTTAAAAGAAAGATACAAAATAAACGATTTTGTAAATAAATTTTGAGTAAAGAATGAAGATATATTTTTTCCGATCTGAGATGATTTATGATCTGTAATGAGTTCTATTTTCAAAAAAACTATTTGAAATTATGAAGAAGTTTTACTTATATGAAGTGATATACCATTATTACAAGATATAGATTTTAAAAAAGCTTTTACTATTCTAGAAAATAAAGATTTTGTTTTATGAAAAGCAATTGATTGATGATATTATTTAGTATGAATGAAAGATTTAAATACATACATATTTGATGATATTATATATTCTACTCCTTGAGTGCTAGATGAAACAGTTTTTAAAATAGTTAATAATTCTAATAGTTATTGATTGTTAATAGAAAAAAGAGATATAGATGAACTTTCTGATATAATTGAAGAAGCAAAAATAGACAAATCTTGATTTTTTAAAACAGTAATATCAAAAATAAATGAAAAATAAAATCTCAATAATAATTCCTGCTTATTATGATGAAAATATTACAATAAAAAATGTAAAAGATCTAATAAATATTACAAAAAATATAGAATTGATAATTGTTTATAAGTGAAATAGATTTTCATATTTGAAGGAAAAAATAGATATATTTGATATAGATATTAAGTTAATAGAATTTTTATGAGTATCAACTAGGTCTAAATTGATGAATTTATGAGCTAAAAATACTAATGGAGATATATTACTTTTTCTACATAATGATACTATTTTACCTAAATCTTACCATGAAATATTATCCAATCTAGATATTACTAAATATAATTATGGTGGTTTTTATAAACAATTTTTACCTAATAATTTATTATTAGAAATAAATTCATTTATCACAAATATCAGAGTTAAATATTTTTGAAGTTTACTTTGAGACAATTCTATTTTTGTAACTAGAGAATTATTTTTTAAAATATGATGATTTCCTGAAATAAGTTTGATGGAAGATGTCGAAATATCAAAAAAGTTAAATAAATCATGAAAAATATTTATTATAAAAAATAAAACAATTACTTCATCTGTAAAATTTTTGAAAAATTGAACTACAAAAACTCTTATTTTTATGTTATATTTAAGAATTTTGTATAAACTATGAGTTAAAACAGAATTAATAAAAGAAAAATATTCTAGATTATAGATATAAAATAAATGAAAATTTTATGAAAATTTTAATTATTTCACTTGTTATATTCATTACTATTTATTTTATATTAATAAGCATTTACAAATTTTAACACTAATAATAAAATTATGTCAAATACTGATCTAAAAGAAGCATATTTTGCAGGAGGGTGTTTTTGGTGTATGGAATGAATATTTGAAGCACAAGACTGAGTAAAGGAAGCTATTTCATGATATGCATGAGGTAGTGAAGAGGATGCTACTTATGATAAAGTTTCCACAGGAAATACAAATCATAGAGAAGCAGTAAAAGTAGTATATGACCCAAGTAAAATATCATATGAAAGATTAGTAGAACTATACTGGAGTCAAATAGATCCAACGGATCCATACTGACAATTTGCTGATAAATGATATCAATATACTACTGCAATAATATATGAAAACCATGAAGAAAAAGCTATTGCAGAAAGTTCAAAAAAAGCATTACAAGATTCAAAAAGATTTGATAAAGATATAGCTACTTTGATAATTCCATTTACTACTTTTTATTCTGCTGAAGAATATCATCAAGACTATTATAAGAAATCTAGTTTTAGATATAACCTATACAAGAAATGATCAGGTAGAGAATATTTCATAAAAAAATATAATAAACCTGAATCAACTAGTTTAGATTTTCAAGATATATTGAAAAAGAAATTAACTCCTCTACAATACAAAGTTACACAAGAAGCATGAACAGAAAAACCATTTGATAATGAATACTGGGACAATCATGAAGATGGAATTTATGTAGATGTGATAGATTGAACTCCACTTTTTTCATCTAAAGACAAGTTCGATTCTGGTACTGGATGGCCAAGTTTTACAAAACCTATAGATGATAGTATGCTAGATGAACAACAGGATAACACTCTTTTTTCTACTAGAACAGAAATCAGAAGTAAAAATGCGGATTCACATTTGTGACATGTATTTGATGATGGACCAACTGATAAATGATGACTTAGATATTGTATAAATAGTGCTGCAATGAAATTTGTTCCATTGAGTGAAATGAAAGAAAAAGGCTATGAGAAGTATTCGGGATTATTTTAAAATAAATAATATTTATTTTGTATAATAATAATAATTGTTATAATGTAAATACATTTATTATTAAAATATTAAATATGAAATACTTAGCATTAGTTATTAGATTATCAGTATTAGCGATTTGAGTTTACTTGATGATAAATAATCCAGGTATTCAGACTCTTGGTTTTCTTAGTTGATTAGCTTTTTTCTTGATAGGAATATTTTTTACCATGATATCTGTCGCATGACATAAATCAGTAAAATGTCCTTTACTTAAATGTGATGGGGACGAATGTAAAGTAAGAAAATAAAAATATGAGAGTTAATTTAACTCTCATATTTTTTATTCGCTTAAAATACAAATTAAACTTTAATTTCTACAGATTACTATAAATAGTATTGACTTAATCATATTTATAAGTATTATATATAAAATTATTTATAATATACATTAATAATGACAATTAATCGCTCTAATGTTGATATCCAAAAATATTGATTGGAATTAACAAACATATTTTGAAAAAAATTCTCAGTTATAATGGAAACAATAAAACAAAAAACATCATCTATAATTAAACTAAATTTATCTAATGGTATTTTTAAAATAAAATTTACAGAGGCAAAATTATCAAAAACATTAAATTGAGATTTTTTGTTAAGTTGAAATTTATATTATGATAAAAAAGTACCTATAAAATATTTTATAGATTCAAGCTTACCAGAAGCTGATTTAGATAATGCTGTATTCAAGATGACAGAAAAAATACAATATTATTTACTTAGAAAAGAATTGGAATATGTAATATTATTATTACAGGATAAATGAATGAATGTAGGGGTTATTAAGAAAATAAATTGACCAAATTTAGAATTTGAAATATTTAATATTGAAAATCAAGGTAGATATATTACTATATATTTATGAGAATGAAATATTCAGTATGATTATTTTGATCCAAGTATGAATAATGAAACAAAAGATTTGAATTTATTTTTTATGGATTCGAATGATGATGATAGAATTTATGAATGGTTAACATGAACAGTAATAGTTTTACAAAATATTCATCAATCTGATAATGAAAATGAATAATAAAACTTCTTATACTGAAGTTTTATTATTTTGTGACAAAACTACTTTTGTGAATATAATCTATTTCTTAATTAAATTATTTTTAACCAATCATTAATGTTATTCAAACAACTTGAAATTATTAGTCCTATACTTAAATCACTAGAAAAAAAATGATATACTAATCCAACTCCTATTCAAGAAAAAGCCATTCCTCATATATTGGCAGCTAGAGATGTACTAGGTTCAGCACAGACATGAACAGGGAAGACAGCAGCTTTTGCTATACCTATTTTGCAAACACTTTATACAAAAAAGCAACTTTGAAATGTATCAAAAAGTATTAAATGTCTTATTTTGACACCAACTCGTGAGTTAGCAATTCAAATAGAAGAAAATATAAATTTATACTGAAAAGAATTATGATTAAGTCATGCTGTTATTTTTGGTTGAGTAAATCAGCATTCTCAAGTGATTAAGTTAAATAAATGAGTAGATATTTTAGTGGCTACTCCTGGTAGATTACTTGATTTGATGAATCAATGATTTATAGATTTGAAAAAAGTAGAAATATTTACATTAGATGAAGCAGATAGAATGCTAAATATGTGATTTATAAACGATGTAAAAAAAGTATTGACTAAATTACCTAGCAAAAAACAAACATTGTTTTTCTCAGCTACTATGCCAAAAGAAATAATGACTTTAGCTAATTCTATACTTCATAATCCTGTACATGTAGAAGTAACTCCAGTATCATCTACTGCTGATACTGTTAAACAATCATTATTTTTTGTAAGTAAAAATGATAAAAAACATTTATTAACTCATTTATTATCAAATAAAGAAATGAAAGCAATATTGGTATTTAGCCGTACTAAGCATTGAGCAGATAGAATTGTGAAAGATTTGGCAGCAGCATGAGTAGCAGCAGAAGCTATTCATGGGAATAAATCTCAAAATGCTCGTCAAAGAGCATTGAGTAATTTCAAGTGATGACAGACAAGAGTATTAATAGCTACAGATATTGCTGCTAGATGAATAGATGTAGTAGAATTATGATATGTTATCAATTATGATTTACCGAACGAGCCAGAGACATATGTACACCGTATATGACGTACTGGGAGAGCTTGACTTGATTGAACTGCATTTTCATTTTGTAATCATGAAGAAGTAGAATATTTACTAGATATACAAAAAATAATAGGTAGGGAAATAGATGTTGTTACAGATCATCCATATCCTATAACTATAGATTTAACTAATAAATCATCTAAACCATCAAAAACCAAAAAAGTATTTCTAGAAAAAAAACCAGTTTCAGCAAATAGTAAGAGGAATATTAGGAGATCAAGAAACAAGAGAAATAAACCAACTATATAACAAAAAAACTTACATAAATTTATGTAAGTTTTTTTGTTACTTGTTTTCTGTTTTTGTTCCAATTTTTTTATTCTCAGATACATCTGGTAACAGTATTATTAGGGCAATATATAGAATAATAGTACTTCATCATGCAAAAGTACCTATAATAAACAGTAATCTAATCCATAAAGGATCTATATCAAATTTTTCACCTATTCAATAACATACTCATGATATTATTCATTTACTTGAATTTCTTGTAAGTGGTTTAGCTTTGTTTGAAAATATTTCTTTTATAGTGTTTTTTGTATCATTATTAGTATTTTTATCATCTTCTAAAATATCATTAAATATTTCAGTTGGCTCTCATATCTCATTTACTATTGATATTACTGATTTGTCACTTATTTCTTTGATTTCTTGTTTTTCAAGTAATTCATCAAATTTTTCAGATACTCTTTCTTCTATATCATTGTAAACTTCTATTTCTAATTTATTAGTATTTATGAAGTTTTTCATCCTAAGTAAATATTTCTTCAAAAAAACATTTGCAGTTTCAGATAGTAAATATTTCTTTTCATTTATAATTATTTCATTCATATTTAATTATTTATTATTAAACTATTTTTTTTAATTGATATATTATTTACAGCAGACTTTAATTCATTCCAGATTATACTCATTGTTTTAAGTGTTTCTTTTCCTTGTTTTGTTAATTTTAAGTATTTTCTAGGAGGCCCAGACTTGGATTCTACCCAGTAGTATGCTATAAGAGAATCATTTTTTAATCTAGATAAAAGAGGGTATAGAGTTCATTCTACTACTATAAGTTTGTTATTTTTTAAAATATTTAATATATCACTAGAATATACTTCATCTGAATCAATAATCATTAAAATGACATATTCTAATATTCATTTACGCATTTGGGAAGTTATTTTCTCTATATTTTCAGACATATAATTAAAATAGGTATTACATACTAATATACAAATATATAATAAATATTTATTTATAGTAAATAAATATTTTACTACTTTGTATTACAAGGTAGTATATTGTTTTAAATTTATTTGTAAAGTAATTTTATATAAAATATAATATTGTATTGATTATCAGAAAAAAATGAGTAATCTTATGTCATTAATTTTTAATATAATTATTATATTCAATATTAATCTATTTATTTTTTATACATTATTATAATGAGTACAGGTAAAGTTAAGTTTTTTAACGAAACTAAAGGTTTTGGGTTCATAGTAGAAGATGATACTAACAATGAATATTTTGTTCATATTTCTGGAGTTGAAGGAAATAGAGAATTAAATGAAGGAGAAAATGTTAAATTTGACCTTGAAGAAGGAAAAAGAGGAATGAATGCTGTAAATGTAAAAGTTATATAATTATTCATAAAAAACACACATACAAGATTTTGTATGTGTGTTTTTTATTTCAGATTCAAATAATGCTTTCTTTTATTTTCATCAAATTTTTCTATTGCATATCTGAGCATAGTCCTAGGCATATGTAATGTATTTTCATCCAAGAATTTAGTCAGTACTTCTTCATCTTTTTTACCTATTTCTCTTAGTGCCCATCAAGTCGCTTTGTGAATCAAATCATGACTATCGTTCATCAGTATTTTGCATATTTTTAAACTATCATTGAAATCTTTTTTTGCTATGAAGAAAAATGTAGAGATTATTGATATTCTTTTTTCCCATAGATTATCTGATTTTGATAATTCATATAATATAGTTCTATCTTTGTCATATAAATAATTTCAAACAATATACGATGCAGAAGTATCTACTAGATCCCAATTATTTATATTTTTAGTATGAGCCATATAAAATTCATAAATACTCTTTTTTTCATCTTCATTTGCAGATTTGAATTTGGCTACTAATACTAACAATCCTGTCAATCTTTGTTCATGGTATTCGTTTAGTATCAATTTTTCTACATCATCCAAACTCAGTAATTTATAATATTTTTTTACTACTATTCTAGTTTCTGGAACAGTGATGCCATAAAATTTATCTCATTCTCAGTATTGTCATAATCATGTTTTGAAATATCTCGCAGAATTGATAGCTCTATTTGGATCAGATAATTTTTCTAGGTCTTGAATTAATTGTTTTAGCATATTTTTGTATTAGATGATATTATTATTTAATATACTAATGATAATATTATAAAATCAATACAAATTAAAAAGCCCTCATTACGAGGGCTTTTGTTTTCGCTAAATAATATCTCTACATTTTTAGAAATGCTTTGATATTATTCAGATGTTTTTTAACTATTTGTTTAGTATTTTGTTTTTTTATTGTAGTCTCAGAGTAATTAGCATAGATTGTATTACCACCGTCTTTGGCTTCCATGATATCAATAATCTCACCAGTTACTTCATCTAAACTAAATACTGAAGAATATTTTTGGTTCACTACACTTACTGGTACATATGATACCAGAAGTATATCGTTTCCAACATAGCTATCATAATCCCATATGGTATAAAAAGTACCATTTGATATGAAAGTGACCTGTAATCTATACTTGCCAGAAACATGAGCTTCATCATCTAGCTCTTGATCATCAAAAACAACTTGCTTACTTATGAAGCTTTTAGCAGGAATTTGGTTCAATTTATCAACTATTGATTTTACCTCAATAGCTGAAGCAGTATGAGAAATAAAAAACAATAATACTATTCCAATAAATTTGATGATATTCATTTTTGATACCTTTTGTTTTTGTTTGAATAATTTTTCAGTATGAGATTTATATATAAAAAATATAAAAAGTCAAGAATAAAATTGACAATATATCTAAAAAACATATAAATTAGCTACATAATATAATTTTTGAGGAATAGAACCTTAGTACTTTATTATTATAATTAAATTTTTACTTTCTCCACTATAATTTAGATTATGCCTTTAAACTTTTTTATTTTACAATTTTAAGATAATTTTTTTGACTTATTTTTTTTAATAACTAAACTCAAAATTAAGTTTATATTTAAATTAAATTTTAAATAATAAGCTCAATAAATTAATATAATATTTAATTTTATTGAAAAAAATACTTATTAAATTTTATTAATTTATTTAATTTATTTTGTAAAAATATCTAATGGAATTATATAGTATTTTTATGGTTTTAGGTTTCTCGTTTACTGTTTATTCAGTAATTGCTAACGATAGTATGCAAACTTTGGGAACATTCATTGCATCAAATAAAAAAGTAAAGTGGCAATATTTATGGTTATTTATAACATCTATACTATTATTTACTATTTGGTATAGTTGGTTTGCATATTCGTGAGATATTTCATATTGAAGACTAGATAGAATACCTTTCCAAGAAATACAATGGTACCATGTGGCTGCTCCGATTAGTTTAGTGATTCTTACAAGATATTGAATTCCGGTTTCTACATCATTATTAGTTTTATCAACCTTTGCTAGTTGAGTTGTATTTTCAAAAATATTAACAAATTCACTTTTATGATATTCTATAGCTTTTATAGTAGCTATGGTATTATGGTATATAATAAGTAAATTTTTTGAAAATTATTTTAAAGCTGAACTATCTAAAAAATCAGAACAAAGGTGGAGATATTTTCAATGGTTTTCTACATGATTTTTATGGTGGTCATGGCTAACTCATGATATGGCAAATATTTCAGTATTTTTACCTAGAAATATAGAATTATATCAAATGTTTTTAGTTAGTATTGCTTTTTCATTAGCTTTACTGTATATCTTTGCACAAAGATGATGAAAAATACAAGAATTAATTTTATCTAAAACAAATATAGAGTATATAAAAACGGCAACATTAATTGATTTAGTTTATGCATTTATATTATTATATTTTAAAGAATATAATAATATTCCAATGTCTACTACATGGGTTTTTGTTTGACTTCTAGCATGAAGAGAGTTTTGATTATATGCAACTAATAAAAATATTGTATTTAAAGATTTATTTCCAATAGTTTGAAAAGATTTAATAAAAGTATTATTTGGTTTAGCAATTTCAATCATTACTGTTTTATTAGTTCAATGAATATGAGCATAAAGAAAATAAAATAAAAACTACAAAAATAACTTAAAGAGAAATACCTAAATAATTATTTAGGTATTTTTAATTATCGTTTCCTTAATAGCCTCTTAAAAATACTATATTAAGAATAAAAACAAAGATTTTTTCACATACTAAGAGTACTTTCTAATGGAGTAAAATTTTTGAATAAATTTATTTTAGATTTTTTTAAGGTTCATAATTATTATGAAGTAACTTTTTTATATTTGTTTCTAAAAATTTTTGTTATGATTTCTTTATGGCTTATTTTTTTAATAAATTTATTATGATTAAATATATAATAATTATAGCTTATGTTATTTTTCTTTATTCTTGTTCTATTGAATCAGACAAAACTCCAGTAATAAAGACTGAACAGTTAAAAGAAAATAAAAATCCACAAGAAAAAAAAGAATTTAATTTTTCTAGAGATAAATTAAAAACTAATACAAAAAAAACTAGTATAGATATAAAATTAGTTCTTGATTGATGACCATGAAAAGACTGAATACCTGCGATAAATAAACCAAACTTTTTATCTATAAGTGAAGCTAAGTCATATATGAAATATTTAACAGATGATGAGACTTGAATTGCTGTTTCACTTGATTGAATTTCTAGATTTTATCCTTTTTCTATATTAGTTTGGCATGAGATAGTTAATGATGTTATATGAGAGAATAAATTTGCTGTTACTTTTTGTCCTCTTTGTTGAAGTAGTATAGTTTTTGATAGAGTAGTAAATTGAGAAGAATTGTATTTTGGAGTTAGTTGAAAACTTTATGAATTAAATATGTTGATGTATGATAATAAAACTGAAACATTATGGTCTCAAAGTCTTTGAAAAGCAGTTGTTTGAGATATGTTATGAATACAATTAGAAAATATTAGATGAAATGTGTTATCTTTTAGTGATTTTATTAGTAATTTTCCTGATTGAAAAGTTTTAAGTGATAAAACAGGTTTTTCTAGAAATTATTGAGTAATACCATACGGTAACTATGATAAAAGTGATTTATTGTATTTTCCTATACAAAATACTGATGCTAGTTTTCATAAAAAAGAAATGTTTTATATAGTGAATCACTCTTGATTTTCTATAGCTTTTAATCTTAAAGATTTGGTAAAAGAGGAAACTGCTAGCTTACAAATTTGAGATAAAGTTTATAATGCAATATATAATAAATGACTTATTGAAGTAAATTTTGAGTGAGAAAGTATACCATGATACTATGAAATGTGGTTTAGTTTTATAACACATAATATGTGAAATAAAAATATATGGAGTAAATAAAATGATTTTTTCTTTCTCTTTTGGTACTCCTTAGTACATGAGATTAGAACAAAAATTATTGAATTTGAAGGGGATAGGAGTATACCAGTTTTGTTATAGATTTTTTTATTTAATCAATTTTGTTTTACAATTCTATACTATTTCAAAATTTTTTTATTTCTGAGTGATTATACCAAGATTCATTAAATATAAATTAATAATTTAAAAAATTGTATATTATTTTAAGTATAGACTAATATTTTTTTTGCAATTATGATAATCTAAAAAATTGACTTAGTAAGATAAATTTTTATAATTATACTACTTTATTAATTTATGTAAATATCAATAGTTGTAATCGCTCACACTAATCAAAATAGAAACTAAAATTAGTTTCTATTTTTTAAAAATTGATCACGAATTAATTTGTATCTACTAAAAAATTGAGCAGGATTTTTCCAATAAAGAGAAAGTAAAACAGAATAATTAATAC
>JAUXPL010000029.1 GCA_030683605.1 Candidatus Altimarinota bacterium | reverse complement strand
TAACGTTTTTAGTACTCTTTTATATTTTTTATGATTTTTCTTTTAAGTTTTCTTATATCATTTTATCTGTCTTATTTAAAGTATTATTCTTGTTTTTACTGTTTTTCTGTCAAGCTAAAATTTCGTTGCTGAGTAGTTACTAAGAATATGAACTTGATTTGTATTTATTATTGTATATAATATGTTTATATATTAAATAATTTTGAAATATGGTAACAATAGATAAATTTGAAAACTGGAATAAACTGAAACAAGAAATACATTTTTGAGAACAAAATAATAAAAACCCTAAATATTGAGAAATATGGAATATATACAATTGAATAAATATTGGTTATGAATCAATATGAAAATGAGATAAATACGAAAGACCTGTATTAGTATTAAAAAAATTATGACAAATTTATTTGTGTATTACAATGACAACAAAATGAAAAGATAACAATATCTTTTATTACAAATTAAATAATAATTATTTTAATAAAAAGTCATATTTAACATTAAGCCAATGAAAATGCATAGATTGAAAAAGATTTATAAAAAAAATTTGAGAATTAAGTCATAGAGATTTATTTTTAATAAAAAAAGAGATTATAAACCTATGGTTTTAATCTCTTTTTTATTCCTCATCTAACTAGTTAGATGAGCGGCACCACAACAAAAATTTCTTCTTGAGGGCATTTGTATATTCATTATATATCTAATATATACTAAAGTCAAATTTATTTTGCAATTATTCAAAACCCTATTGATTCATACGATATTTCTATTATTATATTTTTCTTAAAAATATAAATTGCATTATGAACTTACTAGAAAACCTAAATATACCAGAATTTAAAAATCACAAACAGACTCCGAATAATACTATGTGCCAAGCCATAGACTCTACTCGTCTCATGGTAGAAATACTCGGATGACTAGAATATTCTCAGTGAGAATTCGAGAGATCCACATATAGCAACAAGCTACTTTTAGACTGACAATACGCTCTAGTTATCAGATACAAGAGAGAAAAAGACGAGACATATTATCCAGCTATTACATTATCACTAGACTCAGATGAAGATGATAATATTAGCATCAATCAGCTACAATGAAGCAAAGTTAAGTGAATAGCTTATAGATTTCTATCTACTTTTGATAGTGTGAGTTACTACTTGAAACTGATAGAAGAATCATTTAGCAAGCAGGGAATATATGTATATGTAAGTGTAAAAAATAATTTCTATACCAACGAATGAGTATCAAACAATGCATATAAAAACTATGATTTGTTAGCGAAAGGGATAGAGAGATTGAATATGAAGTATTGAGTAGTGAAGAAACATGAAGCACAAGATTAGTCTTGTGTTTTTTTGATGATAGATATATATTGTACAATATTTGCTATTTAATCTATTAATATGGTAAAATATATTTATAAGTAAAATCTTATAAATATATAATGAATACAGAAAATACTAATGTAATAGTAGATAAATCAATAAAAATTGATATACAAAATCAAATAATTGATTTAATAGCTAAATATAATTTTAAAGAAGCTGACTGAATATTTAAAAAATATTGAGCTATTTTCGATTTCGATATAAATAAATATGAAAAGTATAAAGCTATATATATTTGAAAATACTTTTATGATAATTACAATTTAAAATTTTGATACGATATCGAACAATTAGAAGCTATAGCAAGTATTCATAAAAATACTCTTATCACAGCCAGAGCAGGTTCTGGTAAAACTCAAGTAATTGCAGGTAAAACAGCATATTTATTAGATTCTGAAAAATTATATACATCTGACATATTACTTTTATCATTTAATAAAAAAGCAGCAAAAGAAATAAATGAAAGAATAGTAAAATTTTGAGATATACTAAAAAACAAAAATGAAAAATTAAAGACATTTGAAAATGCAATGACTTTTCACTCACTTGCATATAAAATATTATGAACAAACCTAAAAAATCATGATATAATAATGGATACAATAAAAATAACTGATCCAAAAACATGATTAGAAAAAGAATTTATAACAAATAAACAATTAAAATTTATACAAAACTGTTTTTATAGCATTTATGAGTGAAAAATAAAACAATTAATGCAAGAATATTTAATAAATGAAACAATATATTTCAAACATTCTTGATACTTAGATGATGATGAAAAATATTATAATTACAGAAAAAATAAAGAATTCCAAGCTCTATCATGAGATTATGTAAGATCTAAATGAGAAAAATATTTAATAGATATATTGATAGAACACTGATTTGAAGTAATTTATGAACCCTATATAAAAATAGACTGAGATTATCTAAGCAAACCAGATATCATGTGTAATATATCAAAAAATTGAAAGAAACTTTTATCTAGAGATATAATTATAGAACACTGGTGATTTGATGAAGACGATTGTTTTAAAAAATTACCAATATGAAAAGCTATTTCATGATCAAAATATGCAAAGATAAGAAAACAAAAAGTTCTTTTTTGGGAAAATGAAGAAAAAAAATGAAATTATTATTTTGTACAAACCACAGCTAATGAGTTGTATAATAATAAAAACTTATTCATTAAAAATTTCCAAGAAAAAATTGAAAATATCTTGAATAAAGAATGAATATATCTAGAATTAATTGATAAAAATATTTTAATCGTTCAATTAAGAAAAAATGAAAAAAAAATATTTCCATTTACAAACAAATTAGAACATTTTATAAATAAAGCTCAACAAAAAAATTTAGATTACAAACAAATAGAAAAGGAAATATTAAATACTCAAGATGAACAAGAAAGAGCATTTTTGATTGTAGCAAACGAAGTATATAAAAAATATGAAGAAGAAAAAATCAAAAACAAAATGCTAGATTTTAACCAAATATTAAAACTTGCATGAAAAAAACTAGCAGATAATTATTGTGATTTAGATATAAAAATCTGAAATAATACTATAAATCTAAGTAAAATAAAATATCTAATAATTGATGAATATCAAGACTTTTCAACTTTATTCTACAACTTATTAGAATCAATTCTAGAATACAACAAATTATGCAATATATTTGTTGTATGAGATAGTTGGCAATCTATAAATGCATTTGCATGATCAGAATTATGATACTTTTTTGATTTTAGAAAATTATTTCATAAAGAATCTACTTCAATAAAAAATATTACTACTAACTATCGTAGTAGACAAACTATAGTTGAAATGTGAAACAATTTGATGAAATATGAATGAAGTTGAGATGCTAAATGGTTACTTAAAATAAATGATTGATGAGAAACTTATACTTATATAGATGTTAAAAATTATCCATTATGTACAGATAGTAGAATAAACGAGATTTTTTATAAAAAAGATGATTTAAAAGTACAAGAACAAGAAAAATATATATTTAAAAATATTGTAAACATAATAAATCACAACAAATGAAAAACATTTATGATTATTTCTAGAAATAACAGAGTTTTCTGAAATGAACTAGTTGACTGGAGAATGAAATTATATTTTTATTATTTCAAATTACTAATAAAAAACTCTGATATAGATATTCAAAAAAGTCATTCAAATATAGAAAACAAGATTCATAAATCAGATACAGATAGTTTTAATAATCTAAATGAACTATTTAATAATAGAATAGAATTCATTACAGCTCATAAATCAAAAGGTAAAGAAGCAGATATAGTTATTATGCTTGATATAAGTGAAAAGAAATACCCAAGTAATGTAACAAGTCTAAAAGATGATGTAAAGTATGATAGAATATTTTGAATTACTAGTGACTCATTATTAAAAGACGAAAGAAGATTATTTTATGTAGCATTAACAAGAGCAAAAGAAAAGATATATATGATAAGTGAAAATTGAAAAGATAGCTGATTATTGAAAGAATTGATAGTGTAAAAACACATATAAACTAGAAGATTAATCTTATAGTTTATTTTCATATTTTATTTACTTCTACCAAAATCTCAATAAGATAAATTACAATATTTTCTTACAAATACATTATGAATAAATTCATCTCTATTCTAATTATATTTCTATCATTATTCCAAAATACTTTTGCTTATTCACCAAGTGACCATGACAAAACAATACTAAATAATGTTTACCAAAAAATAGACAAAATAAATCCGAATGTTTACCAAAAATTATATAGTCAAATAAACAATCTAAAATCAAAATATAAAAATAATGAAAAAGTAGATTATTTACTAGATGAATTGTGAAAATATATTAAGTCAAAAATAGTTACTAGTACATTGTATGATGTATTAGAAGTAAGTGATTGAGATACTATCAAGATAGATTACAACGGTACAAAAACTACTGTTAGACTGATTTGAGTAGATGCACCAGAGAGTTTTACTACTAGATTTTGATACAAAGAATGCTTTTGAGATGAAGCAAGTGATTATCTAAAAAAACTCTTAAAATGAAAAAAAGTCTGAGTAGAACTAGATAATTCACAATGACAGTTAGATAAATACGGTAGATTGTTAGCATATATCAAACTGGACTGAGAAAATATAAATGCTAAACTAATCCAAGAATGATATGCTTATGAATACACTTACGATAAAGCATATAAATATCAAGATGAATTCAAGAATAATCAATATCAAGCAAAAAATAATCTCAAATGATTATGGGCAAAAAGTACTTGTAATGGTGAGAGAAAAGACATCAATAACAATACTCAATCTAATACAGAGCAAAACAACACAAATGATATAAAATACTATGATGCAAGCAATAAAAATTATCTAAATATGTGATTTAATTGCAACAAAACTATGTATTGTAAATATATGACTAGTTGTGATGAAGTGAAGTATTTTTTCTATGTCTGTGCTGCGAAAACTTTTGATGGTGACAAGGATGGAATACCTTGTGAGCAGATGTGCGGGAGTGTGGTGAAATAAAGAAAAGTCAAGAAGTGATATTCTAGGCTTTTTGTGATTAAAAAATATAAATATTTTTATTTACTTTATTTTTTCGTAAAAGCAGTTATAAATAAAAAAGTTAAATTTATTTATTAAATAAAAAAAATGTCTGAAGCACAAAAACAATTACTAGAAAAACAACTTTGGAATATTGCAAATGAGTTGAGATGAAAGATGACTGCAGATGAATTTAGAGATTATATTTTGGGTTTTATATTTTATAAATACCTGTCTGAAAAAATAGAATTAAAAGCAAATAAATTATTATTAGAATCAAAAATAAACAAAAAGTATAATGAATTGCATGAATGAAAGGACAAAGAAATAATTGATGCTATCAAAGAAGAAACCATTGAAGATTTATGATATTTTTTGAATCCAAATGAATTATTCTCTCAAGTAGCAAAAAAATGAAATAATAGAAATGAAAATACAGCTGATAATTTCATATTAGATGACTTACAAAAAATATTAAAAAATATAGAATCTTCTACTATGTGAACAGAGAGTGAAGATGATTTCGATGACTTATTTTCTGACTTGGATTTAACATCACAAAAACTAGGTAAAACAGCTGAACAAAAAAATGAATTAGTATCAAAAATATTGTGACACTTGGATAAAATAGATTTCGCACTAGAGAATACTGAGCTAGATGTATTATGAGATGCTTATGAATATCTAATAGCTCAATTTGCAAGTGGAGCAGGTAAAAAAGCAGGTGAATTTTATACACCTCAGCAAGTTTCTCAAATATTAGCCAAAATAGTAACAAGCAATAAATCTCAAATAAAATCAGTATATGATCCTACATGTGGTTCTGGGAGTTTACTTCTAAGAGTTGCAAAACAAGTAAAGCAAGTTTGAGAATTTTTCTGACAAGAATTGAATAGAACTACTTACAATCTAGCTAGAATGAATATGATTCTACATGATGTAAACTATAGAAGATTTAATATAAGACAAGAAGATACACTAGAACATCCTCAACACATAGACAAAAAATTTGAAGCTATAGTTGCAAATCCACCTTTTTGACTTAAATGGAAAGCAGATAATTTAAAAATGTCTGATGATAGATTTAGCCAATATGGAAAGTTAGCACCTGCATGAAAAGCCGATTTTGCTTTTATCCAACATATGGTTCATCATCTAGATGAAAATTGAGTTATGGCAGTTGTTGTAGCACACTGAGTATTATTTAGATGAGCAGCAGAATGACATATTAGAAAATTTTTAATAGAAGATAAAAATTATCTAGACACAGTTATATGACTACCAGCAAATATATTCTACGGTACATCTATACCTACTTGTATATTAGTATTCAAAAAATGTAGAGAAAATCCAGATAACATATTATTCATAGATGCTTCTAATGATTTCGAAAAATGAAAAAATCAAAACAAACTCAGAGATAGTGATTTGGATAAAATAATAAATACATTTAAATCTAGAGAAGAAATAGAGAAATATAGTCATAAAGCCAGCTTAGAAGAATTAAAAGAAAATGATTACAATTTAAATATACCTAGATATGTAGATACATTTGAAGAAGAAGTACAAATAGATTTAGATGCTGTTGCTAGTAGATTGCACGAGATAGAATCAGAGAGTAAGATATTAGATGAAAAGATTAAATGATTTTGTGAAGAATTGGGGGTAAGAAGTCCGGTTTAGTGAAAACCTCTCTCTTGAATTCTCTCCCCTTATCAGCAATGCCATTAAGTTAAGAATAAAATAGCATTAAATAGAGAAGATACCAATTTAAAAATTGGTATTTTTTGTGTAAAAAAACTTGACAAAGGTAAAAAAGCTAAAAATCAAAAGTATATATTATATACTAATTTTTACCC
>JAUXPL010000028.1 GCA_030683605.1 Candidatus Altimarinota bacterium | reverse complement strand
GTATATTTTTCTAACCCATCCCCCTGCGGGTACTTCCCTAATACCATTAAGTTTAAAAAAAATGTGGTATATTTTTCTAACCCATCCCCCTGCGGGTACTTCCCTTGGAAAGGGAAGAATTTATAGGTATTGTTTTATTGTTTTAATAACATTGTTTAAATCATTTTTTATTTCTTCATTTGTAACTCTTAATACAATAAATCACATATTTATTAATAATTCTTCTTTGTATTTATCTAATTCATAAATTTCTTTTTTATTATGAATACATCAATCTATCTCTAATATTAACTTTTTATCAAAACAAAAGAAATCAGGAATAATATATCTATCCAATCATGAATTATCAGTATAAACATAAATAGGCTTTTGTCTTAAAAATTTTACTCATAAACTTCATCATTTCAAAAAATTCCAAATCAAATATTCCGATTTCGTCATATTTTTTCTTAATCATCTTGAAACTTCTAATATAATATTTGGTGTTTTCATATTTTTATTATTATTCTCATTTATATTTACTCTTCCCTTTTCAAGGGAAGTACCCGCAGGGGGATGGGTTATTCTTTTATTATTCTCATTTATATAATATCTTCCCTTTTCAAGGGAAGTACCCGCAGGGGGATGGGTTATTCTTTTATTATTAATACTTCATTTAATTAATTATACTCAAATTATATACATTTATTTTAAATATACAAAACTATTTTTATAAAAACTCTTTTTACAAAAAATGCTTTTTGAATATAATTCTCACACTTAATTAAAAGAATAATTATTACAAAAAATGATTGAAAAAATAATAAATAATATTTTTGGTGACCCTAGTGAAAAAAAGGTGAAAGAATTGACTAAAATGGTGGATAAAATTAAAGAAATTGAAAAAACTCAAGAGAATTTTACATTGGAAGATATACAGAATAAAACTGCAGAATTCAAAAAGTTATTTGAATGACTAGATTTCAAAAATTTTGAAGATTCTAAAAAAATTAAAGAAACTCTAAATAATATAAAATTTGAAGCATTTGCATTAGTAAAAACTGCATGTAAATTAATCAATGGTAAAGAATTTGAATTAGGAAATGAAAAAAAAGTTACCTGGAATATGATACCTTATGATGTACAACTTATTTGAGGTTTAGCAATTCATGAATGAAATATTGCAGAAATGAAAACTTGAGAATGAAAAACTCTAGTAGCAACTTTGCCTTCATATTTAAATGCTTTGACTGGTAATACTGTACTAGTAGTAACTGTTAATGATTATTTAGCAAAAAGAGATAGTAGTGAAATGTGAATATTATATTCTACTCTATGATTAAAAACATGAGTAGTTTATAATGCTCAAAATAGAGAAGAAAAGAAAAATGCATATCAATGTGATATAGTTTATGCTACTAATAACGAGCTATGATTTGACTACCTAAGAGATAATATGGTAATCAGAAATGAAAGCAAAACTCAATGTAAATTATTTTTTGCTATTATTGATGAAGTGGATTCTATCTTGATTGACGAAGCTAGAACACCATTAATAATCTCAATGCCAGATAATGAACCAACAAATAAATATATCAAATTTGCAGCATTAGCTAAACAATTAAATATTACTGAACACTATAAAGTAGACGAAAAACAAAAAACAACTACTTTAACAGAAGATTGAATCAAAAAAATAGAAGAATTATTACATATAGAAAACATTTATGTATCAGCACATTACAATGATATACATCATGTAGAAAATGCTCTTAAAGCAATGGCATGTTTTAACAAAGATAAAGACTACCTGGTAAGTAACTGAGAAGTAATGATTATAGATGAACATACTGGTAGAGTACTAGCAGGTAGAAGATATTCTGACTGATTACATCAAGCTCTGGAAGCTAAAGAAGGCGTAGAAATACAACAAGAATCTAAAACTCTTGCAAGTATTACATTCCAAAATTATTTCAGAATGTTCTGGAAGCTTGCTTGAATGACAGGTACGGCACTTACTGAAGCAGAAGAATTTTATAAAGTATATGCTTTAGATACTTTAGTAATTCCTACTAATAGACCTCTAGTGAGAGAAGATAGATCGGATTTACTTTTCAAAAATGAAAGAGGTAAATTTGATTATGTAGTAAAACTTATAAAAGAAATGCATCAATCTGGACAACCTATATTAGTTGGGACAGTATCAGTAGAAAAATCTGAATACTTAAGTAATAGACTTTTAGCAGAATGAATACATCATAATGTATTGAATGCTAAACAACATGAAAGAGAAGCAGAAGTAGTTGCAAATGCAGGTCAAATTTGAGCTATAACTATTGCAACAAACATGGCTTGAAGAGGTACAGATATAAAATTGTGAGAATGAGTAAAAGAATTATGATGACTTATAATTCTAGGTACAGAAAAACATGAAACAAGAAGAATAGATAACCAACTTAGATGAAGAGCAGGAAGACAATGAGATCCTTGAATAACACAATATTTAATATCACCAAATGATGATATAATGAGAATATTTGGTGGAGATAAATTGTTTGGAGTTTTTAACTCTCCTATGTTTGCTTCCCTACCTGATGAAGAACCTTTAGCACAAAGTGGAATGCTTACTAGAAAAGTAACATGAGTACAAAAACAAGTAGAATGACATAATTTTGATGTGAGAAAACACATATTAGAATATGATGATGTAATAAATGCTCATAGAACAATTATTTATTGAAAAAGAAATAAAATACTTGATGTAGAAAATATAGATCAAGATATTAGAAAAATGTTAGAATCACAGGTTAAAAAAATAGTTCAAGCAGAATCTAGTAAAAATAAAGAAGAAACTAATAATAGAAAAGAATTAGTTGTAAAAATAAATGAATTTTTATGAATAAATGCTTTTGATGAAACAAGAGAAGACTCTGAAATATATACTATAAATAATATAAATGATTTAGCTAATTATGTTGCTCAAATATCACTAGAAGAATTAGATAAAATAAAATCTAGTGTACCAAGTGAAGAAGCATATAATGAGCTAGAAAGAAGAATAGTACTACAATCAATTGATTATCTATGGATGAGACATATAGATGCTATGAGTAGACTGAGAGAAGAAGTAGCATTTGAATGATATGCTCAAAGAAATCCATTAATAGTTTATAAAGAAAAAGCTTATAATAAATTCAATGATTTAATGGATGAATTGGAGTACAAAGTTGTAAAATCTATGTTCTCAATTAATCAAATACAAGAAATAGAACAAGTAGAAATTCAAGACAATGAAATAGAATTCAAAGAAGTATCACTAGAAGATGCTACAGATATTCAAAAAGATGCAATAGATATCAAAAATGATGAAATTCAAAGTGGAGAAGATGTAACTGTAAAAATAAGAGTATAAAAAAATTAGTCTAATTAATTAGACTAATTTTTTTATGAAATAATTAATTTCAACATTGCAGGATTGAATAAGAAGAAATATCATAATATTAACATTATAACTCATCCTATAAATAAACAATATCTAGTGTATTTAGTAGTTAATGACAAGTAAGACATAGCATATATTGCTATACCAAATACAACGAAATCATCAACCATATAAAACAAGGTATATAATAGAATATAAAATTGTTTTTCTATTAATCATAAACTACTCATTTCAAGAATTTTAGTAAATGCTTGAGGTATTCCTATTGAACAAGCAAACTCAACTATATTTACTGAAAAAGCTATCAATATAGTAACAAAAAATACTCCTATAGTCATCGGTTTAGATGCTATATATTTGATTTTATCTATTGTTTTATTCTTTTGTTTACCAGAAATTACTTTACATTCTCAATCTTTATTAGTAAAAAATTCATATATAAAGTAAGCTCCTGCTCATAAAGATATTAGTCATATAATTGGAGTTACAATATTATCTAGTTTTATAAAATCCCAAGTTTTGTACCATACATTTAATATCATATAGTACATTATAGCTTCAGCTATAATAAATACTCCTGCCACTTGTATCATCTTTTTTCTAGAACCTGTTTGTGATAATATACTGATAAACATTACTAGTACCCACATTGCACAAGGATTGAATCAATCTACAAATCATAAAACAATTGCTAGAAATAAGAGTGAATAATCTCTCAGATTTATAATTCAAAGAAAAGGTAATTTTACTTCTACTTTTGATTTCTCAGGTTTTATACAAGTATCTGATCAATCACATGCTCAATCATTGATTGTTTTATTTATTTCTCACTCGAAATTCTCAAAATAACTACTTTTTTCCAATTTCTTAGCTAATTCTAAAATATTTTTTCAAGTAGTATCATCACCTTGATATCATTCAATCAAATCATCTCATATCAAAATTATTGGAGTTACCTTGGATATAGAATTTTTAGTAGTAAATTCATCAAACAACTTTGCATTTTCAGCTATATCTATATCATACTCCTTTGCTTGAACTCATGATAAAGATGCAGAATTTTGCTCCAAAAAATCTTTAAGCTTAATACAATGTACACAATTATCACGAGTAAATACAGAAAATTCAATTTTTTCATCAGATGCAAATACTCACAAAAGCTGACTAAAAAACAAAATCAAAAACAAAATAAGTTTCTTCATAATTATAAATAAAGTTTAATGATGTAATACATTTTATAATAATAATTTTATCAAATTAATCAAAAGTAAATCATTTATAAGTAAAAATTAATAATTTTTATCAAATTATTAGATTTTTTTATAATAATATGTTAAAATAACATAAATATTTATTAATAAATTATATTTATGTTTGACCCTTCAAAATTAGATTTAGATTTAAATAATCTAAATAAAGAAAATGAAAGTGCTGAATCAAAATCTGACACTATTATAAATGAACTAAACACAAAAAATAAAAGTACTCCAAATACAAATGATATATTGGATAGTTTAAATATATCTGAAAAATTAAATATTTCTGATAATTTGAATGTAATAGAAAATTTCTATAAAAAAGACGTAAATGAATTCGTAGAAAAAAACCAATCACTTTGATTGAATGATGTGATGGAAGTATTGGATTTACCAAAAGAAAATACAAATACCGTATCAATAAATCAATCAGAAATAAAATCTGAAGAACAAATTTGAAAAACAGAATATGAAAAAAATATTATTAATAGTCAAATAAAAACTGATGAAAAAAAAGATAACAATTCAGTAGAAAAAATAATATTTGATATAAATATCTCTTCATTAGAAATATTATTAGAAATATTAGTAGAAAAACAATATGATTTCGTTACTTTTGAACCAAGTGAAAATTATGTAACCCTAAATTTTAGAAAAAATAAAGTAATAACTGAAACAAAATATATAAAATATCCTATATATTCAAATATATTAATCAAAGCTAAAACACTTGCTAAATTAACTATAGAAGAAACTGAAAATCAACAAGATTGAAAATATGAAATACATGTTAAAGACAAATTTTATGATATAATAATAAGAGTTGTACCTTCTACAAATTGATCTAAACTTTTCATAAAAACTAAAGAAGCAGTAAAAAAATCTTCATCAAAAGAAGTAAAAAAAATATCAGTATGAAAAATATTTTTTTACTTATGAATAATAGCATTTATTGCATTGATTGTATGATGAGCATTTATGACATTTGTAGTTATGAATGCAAATACTGTTGATGATGTTAAATTTTTTAGTAATTTATGAATAAATCTAAATGATATTAATAGTTTTATTCTTAAATCTGTTACAGTTATATTTTCTATAATTGTATTAATAGAAGTTTTATTTCTGATTATATATTTAGCAAAATTTTTATTAACAAAAAAAGAATTCAAACAAAAAAAGATTAAATTTGGTATTTTATGAGTACTAATATTGTTTTTAGCATTTGGATCATGAAGTGGTTGGATGATACTTGATAAAAAAATTAGATCTTTACCAAACTGGCAGGAAATGGCATATTGAGAAATCCAAATATATGATAACTCAAAACTTATTAGTAAATTTTTTGACAATAATAAATGATTATCATTGATTTGAGATACATCTGATTTGATATGACCAATGCAAATTAAATTTGACGTAAGCTACTTAGCTAAAAATGAAGAAAGAAAATGATTATCAATAAAAAAATATATATGGGATTTTTGAGATAAAAACATTATTGAAACAACAATACCTACAATAATTTATGATTTCAATGATAGAAAAAATTATGAAGTAAAACTTACTTTGTCAGAAGTAGATAAATCTTGAAAGATAATAGAAAAAACTGTAGAAAATATACCAAATATAAATATTACATATTTAGTTAAAATAAACGAAAGAAAATTAAACAATTGATGAAAACTTGTTGATTTTGATGCCAGTTCAGTAAAAGAATTAGGTAAATTGGAATGGTATTTTCTAGAAGATTTAGAAAAACCAGTATGGACTTGAGAAGTCTTTAGAATATGAAAACCAATATTTGATGAAACATTAGTATGAATGTATATAAAAAGAAATGATAAAACATCTGAAAGCTTAGATAAAATATTTATTATATCTTGAGAAAGCGAAACAAATTTATGATGAGAAATTAAATATGAAAAGTCTATAATAAATGATTTAGAATATGAATTTAGAGTAGAAAATCTAGAAAACGATTTTTGAAATGGTATAATAGAAGAATATAAATGGACTATATGAGATAAAGTTATAACAAAAATATGAGATCCTATAGATCAAATAGAATCAAGTAAAATAAAATTTGAATTTAAAGAATATTGAGAACAAACAATAAAAGTATTAATAAAAGATTCTTCTTGAAAATCTAAAGAATTATCAATTAAAATAGATGTACCTAAAAAATTAATATTATCTAGTGGATTAAGAGTTTTAAACGAATGAAAAAATGTAGAAAACTTAATCTATGAAAAAAAATTAAATGAATATTTTATTGATGAAATATTAATACCTACAGAATTAACCCTTGATGCTAGATTTATAAAAGCAAATAATTTACTATATACACTTAAAAATGTTAGCTTTGATTATAATTCAGACTGAGATATTGATGAAGTTACAAAACTATGAAAATATACAGCAAGTATAGAATGAAATCATACAATTACTGTTAACTATGAATTCGAAAATAGAAAAGATAAAACAGATATAATAAATATGAAAGAAAAAGTATTTATAGAATGAATAAAAAAAGATGCAATATTAAATTTTGAAATAAATTCAAACAGTACATATGTTCCTGTAATTGTATGATTTGATGCATCAAAAAGTCAAGTAAAAAATGAAAATATTGAAAAATTTATATGGGATTATGGTGATTGATTTACTGAAGAAAGAGATGCAATTGTAATATGACATAAATATACAACTCCTGGTGAATATACTATAAAATTAAAAGTAATTACAACTAGTTGAAAATCTTATACAATATCAAAACAATTGGTACTTAAACCAAAACCACAAACTGTAAAAATAACAACAAGTATGTCGAAAGCTCCTGTTTGACAAGGTATTGATTTTCTATCAGAAAAATCTGAATGACAAATAATTTGATATTTTTGGGATTTTTGAGACTGAAATACATCAACAGAAGCAAATCCTACTCATAGTTATAAAAACCCTTGAAAATATAAAGTAATATTAAGAGTAGACTTCGTTAATAAAAATATATTAGAAGATAATACAAGTATAGAAGTTTTTGAGTAAATATCTATTCCATCCTTGTCCACAGGACCTCCTTTCGGGCATAAATTCTCCAGCTAAAGCTGGGGAGGCTACAATAAATTATTATGTTCCCCTTTCCTTTATGTAAAGGAAAGGATTCAGGATAGGAATAGTTTGAACAAAAAAAGAATTAATAATTAATTATTAATTCTTTTTTTGTTCAATTAAATCAAATAGATTCTAGATTATAGTACAAAGTTTTTGCCAAAGTCATAGATAAAATTTTTTCTTCTTTAATACAATCTCACAAAAATTTTTCTATTTCGTCTGTAAATTCAGATATATAAATTCATGCTATAACTCATCTATTAATTCATTTAAACATAGCTTTTACTTGTCATGATTCTCTAATAGGAGGATTAAAAAATATTTTGTCTCTATGTGCTTTATAATCGGATCATTTCCACATAATATTTTCAATTTTAACAGAAACAGTTACAATAGGCTCTCCAAAATCAGGATCAAAACAATTAATATCTTCCCTCATATATCATAAACTAGTATAATATTGCTCTAATATTTTTACTTCTTCTTCTAGAGTTATTCATACTATATGAATTTTTTTATTACTTATTATAGCATTGTCAAATAATTCCTTAAATATTTCTAACTCATCTTTTGGTGAATATACATTTGAATACATTGCTGGTTTTTCAGCCACTTTTTGTAAAACATCTATATTTTTTCTATTTTCTAATAAATCAGATAAGAATATGACATCTACAACTCTATTATCTATATTTGGAATATAATCAAATAAAAACCTATTATCAAATAGGTCTGTATTCAAAACATTCAATATTTTATCTGAATAAACTTTTTTCATATATTAGTCCAAAATTTTTGATAATTTTCAGCTATATTCACTTGTAGTATGTTCTACTTTTCTATTAGGATCTTTTCTACCACTTAATAATTCAAAATCTATATCTAAATCAGCTTCTAACTCTTCTGCAAAATCATATCATATTTTAGGATAACTTATATCTGTAAATTCTGGAGAAAATCCTTGTAAAGTATCTGTTAATCACATAAGTTTATTTATTATTATTTAAAATAACTCTACCACCTGGATAAGTATCACTATAGATACATCAACAGTAGTTTTGTCTATAGATATTATGTTTTTTTGTATAATCAACACTTCTTTCAAAACCTCCATTTTTCCTAAATGCTATTTTCAAAAACTCCAAATTATTTTTTAATGAATGTTTGTCTCACAAACTAAACATCTTTACTAGATCCTTGTGTGGTGAAGTGTTCAGAGTAGATGTCCATTCTCTTATTCATAATTCTACTGCTAACTCTGCAGTCTTTCTAAGTCTCATATCATAACACTTGGTACATTTATCTCATTTTTCAGGAGTGTTTTCCAAACCTTTAATTTCATCAAAAAAATTCTTAACATCATATGGTCACACAATATAATCAATATTTTCTATTTCGCAAACTTTTTTAAAATTGTCTAACCTCTTATCATATTCTTTTTTTGGTTGAATATTTGGGTCGTACCAAAATCATATAACTTCATATTTTTCTTTCAAGTCTACTATCGGAATAGTAGCATCAGGTCAACAACATACATGTAATAACAATTTTGGCTTGTATTCTAATATCTTTTTTACTGGTTTATATGATAATCTATGAATTCAAGTGATTTTAGACTTATCATTTAGATATTCTATATGTTTTTTTGTACCATATCATTTATGATTTTCTAATTTCAATTCAGGATACAAACTAGAATATGTTAGCATCAGCTTATCTCTAAATACTTTTGCTATTATTGATGCAGCTCATATTTCAATTATTTTTGCATCTCATCATATAATAAATACAGCAGGTCTTTTCAATTCATCAAATTTATAATTATCATTTCAGTCAATCAAAACTGAATCAATATCATTATAATCTATTTTTCTAAGCAATTCTACTAATGCCCTTCTCATAGCTTCTCTATTAGCTTTTTTGATATTTATATCGTCAATTAAGTGATTATCTACTACTCCAACACCAAAAAATACAGAAGGATTTTCTCAAATAGATAATTCTATCAGTTTATTATATAGTTCTTCTCTCTTTTTTTCTGATATTTTCTTTGAATCATTTATCTCTTTTAGAAATTCTTTATCAGGCTTATTATCAGGATTAAAGCATAAAGCACAAGCCACAACACTTCAAAGCCAAGGTCATCTACCAGCCTCATCTACTCATATTTTTATTTTTCACATATTTTGACTTTTAAAATAATTATTTTGTATATAATAATGACAAGTAAAAAATAAACAATAAAAAAATAAAAAAATGGAATATAAAATATTTGGTTGTAAAGTTAATAAATACTACACAGATGAATGGTTGAATTCAGAGTATTTAAAAGATAAAAATGGGATATTTGTAGCTAGTTGCGTAGTTACAGATAATGCAAAAAGAAAATGGTTAAAATTCGTAAAAGACATAGCAAAGTCAGAAACTTTTACCACACCACTAACTATTCCCTTAAATAAAGGAGGGCTAAATGCTCCAAAAATATACATAAGTGGTTGTTGAGCTTTCAAATCAGGTGAAGCACAACAAGATTTTTTTGAAATATATCCAGAACTAGAACAATTGAAATGAAAAATTGAAATATTATGAGAAAAACCTGAAGAATTAAAAAAAGATATAATTAATTCTAAAGAAACAACCCCCTCTAACTCCCCCTTATCAAGGGGAGAACTAGACCAAATGAAAGAAAAAATTAAATCAATACCTCAAATATATACAAAAAAATTTTTATTAATACAATGAGGATGTGATAGTTTTTGTACATTTTGTCTAACAGTGAAAAAGAGATGAAAACACTATTATAGAGACAAAGAAGACATAGTGCAAGAAATACTAGATTTTGAAAAAGCAGGATGAAAGGAAGTAGTTTTAACATGAGTAAACCTATCAGCATGGTGACTAGAAACTACAAACCCACCCAATCTCCCTATTAAGGAGTGGGAACATAAAGTTCCATCTAGATTTGCTGAACTGCTTAGATATATTTTAGACAATACAAATATTCCTAGAATTAGAATTAGTTCAATGTGACCAGAATTCATAGATGATAAATGTCTAGAAATATTCAAAGAAACTAGAATTTATCCACATTTTCATTATTCTGTACAATCTGGATCATCAAATATTTTGAAATCTATGCATAGACATTATGATGGACAATATATGAGAGATTTATTGACTAGAACAAAGAATTTAAAAAGAAATGACGGTATAGAAATCAGTATAGGAGCAGATTTAATAGTATGATTTCCAGGAGAGACTGAAGAAGATTTCTTAGAAACTTACAATCTAGTAAAAGACTGATTGATAACTAAAATACATGCTTTTCCATTTTCACCACATACTACATGAGAATCAGTTCCAGCATGAAGTTATCCAAATCAATTAAGTGATAGCATAAAAAAAGATAGAATGTGGAGACTAGAAGAAATATGAGAACATATAAGAGATGAATTTATAGAGAGAAATGTCTGAAAAGAGTTTGAGGTATTAGTTGAAGTAGTAAAAAATAATACTAATCATTTGTCTTTAAGTTGAGAAGTTAAAGAAGAAAAAACTATATGGAAATGATGGACACAAAACTATATAGATGTAGACAATACAAATTTTGAAGTCATATCATGAAATATAAAAAGAAATGAAATAATTAGATGAAAATTGATAAAATAAAACAACAGAAGCAAGCTTCCGTTGTTTAAAGTTTATCAGTAATGGTTAACTAGTGTCGCGAACATTCGCGAATCAGTAACGAACTGACCTTCATCTAAAGAAAAGCCTGGTACATTGCCGGTTTTAGTTGATTGTTTAGCCAATCCAACTAATTCTTGTAAAGAGATATCTAAAGCGACATCTCTTACTAAAAACGGCATTACTTGATCATTTCTTTTTTCAATTGCCATAATATTCTCCTTTTGTAATTTTTTTAGGCTGATGTAATATAATATATTTTAATCTTTTGTCAATATGTTTTATGTAATTCTTATTTCTTGAATAATTATAGACTTAATTAGTAAATATTTTGCTAATATATACTTGCAAAATAAAGTAAATATAATATGAGATTACTTATATTTACAATATATTTTGAATCCTTGAATAGCATTTTGAATAAAAATTTATCCACCTTTATTAAAAATACTAACTATTAGTTTGATTATTCTAATTTTTTATTATTATAGATATGAAAAAAAAGAAAATAATAACAAATTATTAGATATTAGTTATTGATTAGTATTAGCTTGAGCAATATGAAATGGTATTGAAAGAGTTTTTAATTCTAATGTTATTGATTTCATATGAGTTAAATACTTCTCTATTTTTAATTTAGCAGACTGATTTATAAGTATATGAGCAATATTATATCTATACTTAATTTATAAAAATAATAAATAATATTATGGAATTTTGACCAAAAAAAATAACATTTTCAGAACTAATGTTAAATTCATTATGAAGTTTGATTGCATGAGTTATATGAAGTATAACCATAATAATAATAACATTCATAATAAGTAATTATATAAATATACCAGCAACATTTAAAAGCTGAATATTAATAGCAGAAACTAGTACAATATTTCCAATAGTATTATCAATTATTACTCTACTTTGAATAACTATTACTATGTATCTAAGTTACTTATTACTAACAATTACATCTGCTGAAAGGTATAAAAGGAGCATAACTATATCTTGACAAATAGCTTTTTTCTGATTTATATCTTATTTATTTATAGCCCCAGTATATATTTATACATGATTAATAAGATATGATTATATTATGTATGTATTTCTAGTTCATATACTTTTAGTTACTTTTGGTACAAATATAATAATTGAGGTTATAAATAATTATAGAAGAATACTTATCTGAATATATTGAAGTTTTGTTTGATTATTTATAAGTATATTTCTAACTATTTTAATATTTACTTCATTTAGCACAGGGTACGCTAAACTTATATCACTAATAGTATTATTACCAATTATAAGTTTTTGTACTACTTTCTTTAAACAAGTTTTTGAATATGCATACTACAATTATTATCTATATACAAACCAAGACCAACTTTGAAACATATTTTATCAAATAGAAATAGAAGAAAGAGAAGCATTGAATGAAGAAGAAGAAAAAAATACAATATAACACATAACAAATAACCCTAACCTGAATCCTTTCCCAGCTTTAGCTGGAGAATTCAAGGATGGGTTAGTATAAGATTACTAACTAATCCCAAAATATATGATTTCAATAGCAAAACAAACAATAGAGTATTTTACAAAATACCAAAAAGCACCAAGAGTGGATGAATTAAAAATAGACAATCCATCACTTTTAGAGTCGAATGGTTCCATATTCATAACTATTTATCAAAACTGACAAGTGAGATGAAGTAGCTGAAATATAAAAGAAATAAAAACAAACTTAGTAGAAGAAATAATAGAAAATACAGTTTGAGCAATATCTAAAGATACTAGATTTAAACCACTTAAATACACTGAAATAAATGATATAAAAATCAGAATAGACAAAATAGTAAATAGAAAAATACTTCAAGATAAAGAAATATTCAAAATAGACCCTACTAAATCATGAATATTAGTAATTAAAAAAGATTATACAGCTATGGCTGCAATACTACCAAATATAAATCAAATACTACTTAATTGAGAAGATTTAATTCCAATACTTGAATCTAAATTCAACACAAAAAAATTTGAAGAAAAAGACTATATATTATATGAAATCAAAACGGAAGTAACAGACAATTTCGAGACAACAAAAAACACCGTGTAAACGGTGTTTTTATGTTATTATTTGATAACTAATTTAGTAGCCGATGGAGCACATAATATTGCTGGTCATCATGCAGTTGCAACACAAGTAAGTGATCAAGCATTAATTGCTCATGTAACTTGAGTATCATTCCCAGTTAAATCTATTCATAATTCAAGTCTTAAATCATCATTTCAACCATCTATAGTATTAGCTGCTTTTTGATCAATATTTCATTGTTGTTCAAAAGTAGTAGATATTTCATAATCTTGTCAAACTATTGAATTAGCATCTGGTCATACAGTATAAATGTAGTCAAAAGCAGCTCAAGTTCTAGCTTGTCATGATTTAGGATCTTTTGGTAAATTAGGTGTATAAACTGTAATTCAAGAAAAAGATGCACCGTTAGATTGTGGGTATTCAGAATTATCTTGATAATATTGTTCTATTCCTCATTTAAGTGCTGTAACATCTTGAAGTCTTACACTATCTCTAGCTCTTTGTATTTGAGATGTATAAACAGATACAGCTCATGTAGCTAGGATACCGATGATAGTTATAACTACTAGTAACTCTATTAATGTAAAACCTGATTTTATTCTTTGTAATTTCATAGGTGGAAAAATAATAAATAAATTAAACATAGACATTATATAAAAAAAAACTAATTTTGTCAAAATTAGTTTTATAAAATTCATATATAGGTTTTGTATAAGGTAAATTTGAATTAATTAATCCTTATAATGAATTGCATTAACTGGACAAGCTGCAATAGCATCATCAATTCAATCAGCATTAGAACTATTCATTCAATCTATTGCAAATGCTTTACCTTCATCATCTAGGTCAAATACATCACCACAAATAGCAACACAAGCACTACATCCAATACAAGTCTCATTTACATAAGGTGTCTTTATATCATCATTTGACATATTTTTTTATTTATTAAGTATATAATATTTGCTTATTATATAAAATAATAAAAAAATTCAAAATTTAATTTACAATTTATTATAAATTAAATTTTGAATTTTTTAAGTCCATCTACAAGGTCAGTCAAAGTGTTTGTATTCCTTATTAAGGAAATATATAGACAGCCCATTATTTATCTGAAAGAAATAATTCAATAATAATCTAAATTATTATAGTAACCCTCATCAAAATAACTACCAAGAACCATCTAAAGCTTTTGCGGGTGTAAGGAAAATTAGATTGACCTGCCACCTGTGTAATAGACATATATATAATAATAATAATTGATTTTTTTACAAAAAGAAATATTATATTAATGTTAAAAACTAATAAAATAATAAAATATGTTTAAATACAACTTGATTGTAATGCCAATTTTTAGTGTAAATACTTATACTATTGACTGTATATTTGAAGTAATTTCTAATAAAATAAATATTATTCAAAACTGAACTATCAATATAGTGTTTTTGGATGATGATAGTATAAAAAATTTGAACAATAATTATAGAAAAATAGATAAAAGCACTGATGTATTAAGCTTTCATTATTATGATGATTTTACAGATTTAAATGATGAAGATATAGCATGAGAAATAATAATGTCAGAAACAAAAATTAAAACTCAAGCAATAGAATACTGACTATGAGAAGAAAAAGAATTTTATAAATTATTAATTCACTCTATATTGCATATTCTATGATTTGATCATGAAATAGATGAAGAATACAAAATAATGCAAAATTTAGAAGAAAACATTTACAAAGAAGTATTTGAAAAATAATATAAAAATAATATAATGAATACATAACTATTCCTATCTTGTATTCTTTCCTTTAAATAAAGGAAAGAGGCTTCTTTTTTAAAATGTAGCCCCCTGCCTTTATTTAAAGGAAGGGATTCAGGGAAGGAATAATAATTAACTTCCTACACTTTATCTATGCAATACAAAATACCAGTTCAAATAGAAAATGAAGATCCTATAATATTATGACTAAGTCTAAGACAATTAGCTATTATTATGGTATGATGATGACTATGATATTCACTATTTACATCTATGGCACCAAATACATGAACTCAGGTTGCAGCAATACCTTCAGTAATTATTTTTTTAATATTTTTAATGGTTGCTATTTTTAAATATTCGGAAATGACTTTTATTCCATTTATTCTTGCATTTATTAGATTTAAAACTAATCTAGAAGAAAGAAAATGGATGAAATGAGTTGATAGTTTTCAACCTATTGATATATGATATTTAGCAAATATAGAAAACAAAGTAGACAAAGAAGTAGATTTCACTAGTAAAATAGACAAAATCAAAGAATTAGAAGACAAAATAAATAAAATTTAATATATTAAAATAAAAAAAATGGCTGTAAAAAATACAAAAAAAGATCATCCAGATAGTTCTACTCAGAGATATTTACCATTTTCTCAAATCAGAGAAAATATTATTATCATGAAAGATAATAGTGCTAGGTTGGTAATGAAATGTAGTACTATTAACTTTTTATTAAAAAATATAGATGAACAAGACTCTATTATAATAAGTTTTCAAAGGTTTTTGAATTCTCTTGACTTCCCTATTCAGATATTAGTTCGTTCAAAAAAACTGGACATAGATTGATACTTAAATAATTTGAATGATAAAGCAATAAAACAAAGAAATCCATTACTACAAAATCAAACTTATGAATATATTGAGTATCTTCGTAAATTGATTGAAGTAGCACAAATAATGAAAAAAGAATTCTATATAATTCTACCTTTTGATGAAACAGAAAACAAAAGTGTAAAAGATGATTCTATTTCATGAATTTTTAAATCATTTTGGCAATCAATTAATTGATGACAAGATATATTAAAACACAGAGATCAAGCTAGAAATTTTACAAAAATAAAAAAATGATTAATAGCTAGATCATGATCAATAAAAACATGATTAGAAAATGTATGATTAAAAGCTGAACAGCTGAATAAACAAGAATTGATCTGATTTCTCACTGAATACTACAATCCTAGTATAGATAGTCTAGTAAAAATGTGAAAATGATATACAGATTATAATATAATAAATAATTAAAATGAATAAAAAATCAATTATAAATTTCGTAAATACAATTTTATATATCAATATTTGATTAATTTCTAGTGTATCTCTAGCATTTGCTGATGGTTGAATACTTTGAAATTTCAAATGAGATCCTGGTTCAACAGAAAAAGCACTTAGATCTTGAGATATTCATACTGATGATATTCCTAATATAATTAGATGAGTTATAGATTTCATGATGTGAATAGCATGAACTATTGCAATTATTTTTATAATAGTATGATCTTATAAAATATTATTATGATCAATTCAACAAGACAAAAGTGAATGAAAAAATACAATAATTATGGCAATAACTTGATTTGCAATAGCGTCTCTAGCTTGGTTTATAATTAAATTTATAATTGATAATTTTAGTTAAAAATAGAAAAATTAATTTTTCTATTTTTTTTGTCTAAATTTCCTGCAATACTTCCTCTTCCTTACTTTTGTGACCAAAAGTAAGACAAAAGTCTTAGGGGGGATGAATTCCAGCTATCATAGTAATGAGATTTCAACAAGTACTCACCTCAGTCATCCTCCCTAAAACCCAATGCCATTAAGTTAAGGAAAAATATACCACATTTTTTCCTTAACTTAATGGCATTGCCCTAAAACCCCCATAATTTCTAGAAATAGATTTCTCCCTTTTTCAAAGGGAGTCCCGAAGGGGAGGGATTAGAACCAAAGTACACATATTTTTTGACAATTGCACTCATAATATGATAAAATAATATTAATTAAATATATTTAAATCTTTAATAATAATATTATGTCTACTCCAAATAAAATAAATGATAATCAAGAGTTGCAAGCAAGTGCAAACAAAGAATCACTAAATAAAAATAAAGAAGAATCAATAGTGAAATGAGAAGCTAGAGCTTCTATGAAAGAATTGATGGCAGAATTAGATAATCCATTTGCTCTCTCTCAAGAACAAGGGCAACAATTCGCCAAAAATGATTCTGTCCTGTCTGATGCTGTGGGGGGGGAGAGCATTGACTCTAGTCATAATTTAGCTACTATTAATGCAGATATTTCCAATACTAAAGCTAAAATTGATGCTATCGAAAGTAAAGGTGATTTAACAACGGAGGATAAAAGAGAAAAATATGCTTTAAATAAAAAACTTAATGAATTAAAAGTACTACAAAGAACTGAGCTTATAAAATCTAAGCAAGATAATAGAGAAGAAGTTATAAAAAATAAGCAAGAAACAAGAGAAGAAGCTATAAAAGAGATAGATGAAAAAATTGCTACTCAAGAAAGAATATTAAAAAAAATCGATACTATTAGATGATTAACTGGTAGTAAATAAAATATTAAGACTATTTTCTAGTCTTTTTTTGTTATATAAATAAATATATGTTAAAATAAATATATCTAATCTAATATATAAACTAAAATATGTGAATAGAAAATAATTCATCTTTTGAAAATATCCCTAATAGTCAGGTTAATAAAAAATCTGATGAACAAGTGCAAGTTGATATGGATAAAATCGATAAATCAAAAAATGTTGCCAAAATAAATGATATTTTGGTGCTTTTGGAGTGAAAAATCGATGATAATCAAGAAGATGAGATTAGACTATTATTAAATGAACAAGATTTCGGAACACTTGACTCATTTTTAAAAGAACAAAACAATATTTCTAAAATCCAAGCACTTTCTTCTCCAGAAGAAATTTTAAATTTTTTCAAAAATGAATTTAATAATAAAACTAAAGGGGGGGAGAGCATTGACTCTAGTCATAATTTAGCTACTATTAATGCAGATATTTCCAATACTAAAGCTAAAATTGATGCTATCGAAAGTAAGCCAAATTTTTGAGAAAACGACAAGGATTTCGATGAGGTTGATGCTTTAAATAAAAAACTTAATGAATTAGAAGATAAAAAAACTGCTGAGCTTATAAAATCTGAAGACAAAAAAACTGAAGAAGTTATAAAAAATGAAGACAAAAAAACTGAAGAAGCTATAAAACCTAGAAATGAAACTTTAACATTCAATGAAACAAAAATAGAAAAATGACTTGAATGATTAAAAAAATCACTGCCAAGTGAAATTCTATTAAAACATTCAAATTTAAAAGATTTACTAGATAAATCATCTGAATCTAAAGCTTACAATGAAAAAGAAGATATTTTAAATCAAATCATAAATATTCTTAAAAATCAAGATACCCTAAACAGTGTAGCAAATGATTTAAAAGAATATGATAAACAAAATGGTACTAATAACTATAAATCATTCAGAGATAGTTTGATAAGTATTGATAAGAGCTTTATTCCTAGATTAGACCAAATAGAAACAGGTTTTCATAGCTCTACTGACTTATTAAAACTATGAACAAAAACAGAGAAATGATTAGAAAAAGACTGAAATATTTTGAAACAAAATAATGATGATTGATTAAATATTATATTTTGAGATGATTGAAGAAAAGTCTGATTATCTGATAGTGAATACAAAATAAATTCTGATTTATGAAATGAATCTGTTATTAAAGATATACAAAATAAAAAACAAGATTTTTCTAAATTCATGAAATGATTAAACGAAGAACTTAATTCCCTATCCTCTATTATTGAATACATTGACAATGCTATATATAATAATATTGATATTGATGAAGTAAAAAATAATATCAAATCTAGTAACAATGATTTATTCAATGAACTAAATATTGATAATATCGGTTCATTAGAAGAGATAAAAAATGCTTTTGCTTGATTGTATAAGAAAAAAGAAGAAGAAAAAGATATATATATAAAACAAGCTAAGAGAGTAGTAGATGATATAATCGAAAAAAATGCATCTATTGCAAAACAAAAAGATCTTTGAAAAATAAAAACTCTGAAATTCCTTAATAATTTAGGATTTGACTCTATTCCTCAAGATATTACTGACCAAATTATTAATATAATTAATAGCTCTTCTTTACTTAATCAATTAGGATTTCAAAACAAAATTGATATTCAAAATGGTAATTTATGAAATAATCTAGATAATAATGAAAGTAAAACATGATTCCAAGAACAAATAAAATTTGCTGAGTTTTTTAATATAATACTTAGTTGAGACAAAACAAAACCTATTGAAACAAATAGTTTAATATTATGAAAACCAGTATTTAAAAATGATAATTGACAAACTATTATTGATAAAAACATTTATATTTCTAAAATACTTGGTATAAATCCAATATGAAAATTACTTTGAAATATAGAAATATATAATAAGAGTAGGGTGAAGTAATTAGTAGTAAATCTAAAAAAATGTTTGTAAAAACATTTTTTTTTGTATAATTAATATATATTATTTAATTTTACACAAAATGTCTGAATATATATATGAATGGGAATTTGATGATTCAAAAGATAGATGAACATTATGGTATGTTATCGCTCTTTCTATTGTAATATGACTAAGTATATGGTGATTTTTTACTAAACAGTATTGAATGAGTTTTATAGTACTACTAATTGCTTGACTAGTATATTTTGTAGATAATAATTCAGAAGATTATATAAATGTAAAAATTAGTGACTCATGAATAATTATTTCAGAAACTAATTATAATTTTCAGAATATAGAATCATATTCAATAGTATATAAATGAGATAAAGCTGTATTACTAAGAATATTTTTAATCAAAAAATGAATTAAAAATATAGATGTAAAAATTGATGATAGTAAAATTGATGATAGTAAAATTGATAATATAAAAAATGTTTTGAATAATTATATAAAAGAAGCTAGCAAAATAGAACTAAGTTTTACTGAAAAAGTAATACAAATGTTAAAATTATAAATAACTAAATAAATATGAAAATAATTTTTTCAATACTTTTAAATGCTTCAATACTATATTTATTGGAATATTTTCTAGCTGCAAATGGTAGCTGAACAGTAACAGCATGAATTGTTGTTACATGATGAATAGTTACTTACATTATATGAGGTATAATATTATGATTGTTAAATATAACAATTAAACCTATTCTGAAAATACTTACATTACCTTTATTCTTTGTTTTTTTCTTTTTTGTTACATTTATTGTGAACTGAATAATCTTATGGTTGTTTGATCGTATAATAAATACACTTAAAATACAATGAGTTTGAAATGAAATTGTTAAGTATGAAATAGATTGATGGATTAATTTTATAATTGCCGTTGCAATTTTTACAATTTTGAATATGATTTACTCACTATTATTTTCTAAAAAATAAATCTATGATAGAAGTGTTGAAATTCGCTGAAATTGTTGTGTGTGCTTTATTAATATTTTTTATACTAGTACAAAATAAAAATGTTAGTTTAAATTTAAGTAGTATGAGTGGATGAATGGGTGAGGTTACTAAAAGATGACCAGAAAAAGTTCTTCATAATGCGACTATAATTTTATGAATTTTATTTATATTAATTTCAGTTGTATTATACGTAAATTAAATATAAAAACATATAAATAATCTATGATATATAATAAAATAATCAAATTGAAAAAATACTTATTTTTGATAAGTGTTGTGTTTTTTGTGATTTCATTGACTCATCTAGTGTATATGTATATATATGATGATTCCAAAATAGTTCCTATTAAATGAGGTACAGTATCTGAATGACTTATTGGATGATTACCAAGTTTAAATCCTCTAAAACCATTAAGTTGAAACAATAAATATATAATAAATTTATTATATAGATCTCTTTTAAAATTTGACCTAAATGAAAATAAAATAGTATGAGATTTGGCTACTTGTGATATAAGTAATATGCTTTATATTGAGTGTTTTATAAAAGATAATATATTTTGGTCAAATTGAGATCCAATTACTCCAAGTGATGTAGTTGCAACTTACTGAGTATTAAAAAATTCATGAGTAAACAAAATTATATCATCTCTATTATTAGAAACTGAAATAATTCAAAAAAATAACTCAATAGTATTTAAAAATACTAAAAAGGATGTTAATTTTCTTAATATCTTTTTTCAACCAATTTTACCAAAAGAAACTCTTGATACATTATGACAAGATGTGATTTTTGGAAATTTTCCTACTAGTTGACAAATATATTCTTGAGAATTTAAGATTTCTAATATAACTACTGATTTAACTATTTGAATAACTAAAATATTTTTAGACACAAACGAATACTTATACAAAGGAAATATCTCTAAACTTATTATAAATATATTCCAAAATACTAATAGTTTATTACAAAACAAAGAAACAATAAATATATTTGAAGATACAGATAATATTATTGGTGATAGTATACCTAGATTGAAAAATAATAAGTATACATTACCTCAATATGTTGCATTATTTATAAATCAAAACAATGTTTCAGATATATATTTGAGAAATTACATACTAGAAAAAATAAATACAGATAATCTAGTAAAAGTACTTTGAGCATCAAAATATGAAACAGTGAAAAACCCATATTTAACAGATAAAATAATAGATAATGAAATAAAAGATAAAAATTTTGAAAAGATTATTTCAAATCTATGATATATAAAAAAATCTAAAATAATAGAGAATAGATTACCAATTGCTATTAATTCTAGTTGATCAAAAATAGAAGAAAAAGTATCTACATGAATAACTACAGAAACAAAAAAAGAAGAAAATGTATCTACATGAATAATTACAGAAACTAAAAAAGAAATAGTAAAAGTAGATTTAAATACTGCAAATTTAACAATTGATAAATATCAACAAGATTCAAAATATATAACTAGTCCAGCATATGTAGATAAATATAATTTTATCACAAAAGATGATGTATTATTACAATGAAATGCTTGAGTAAATGTATCTGAAGTTTATGTAAATGATTATAAATTAGCAAATTTTAAAAGTGGTAGTGATAAATTTTATTATAGACTTGCTGAGAAATATTGAACTATAAAATGATGAATAAATACATATAAAATATACTTTGTAGAAAATGGTAAAAAAAATCTCAAAGAAGAATTAACTTTTATATTTTATAGAGATAAAAACGTATTGAATTCTGAAACAAATAAATTTATAAAAAGTTTATATGAAGCTGAACAAAAAATACAAAATCTTGATACAAATAGAATAGAAGAAATAAATAAACTAGAAGAGAAAAAAAGACAAGAAGAAGCAAATAAAATTGCAGAACTTAAAAAAACAGAGCAAGTAAAGAAAAAAGAACAGGAAGAAAAAAAATCTGAAGAAATTAAAAAAGAATTAGAAGTATTAAATAAACTAAATGAAAAATATTATTATAATGATAAATTAGAAATATTTACATTAGACTTATATTATTTATCAACAGAAAAACAACTTGAAACTACAGCTCAATTTATAAAAGATTCTTTATTAGAAATATGAATAGAAGTGCAGTTATTTCCAATATCAATAACAGATTTAAGAGAAACTCTATCTGAAAAAAGCAGTTATGATATGGTACTAACATGAGTAAATCTTTGATACTTTGATTATAATATTTTTCCATATTTCCATTCAAGTCAATTAAAAAGCTGATATAATTTCAGTAATATTAAAAAAACTAGTTTAGATATATTGTTAGAAGATTTAAAGTCAGGTATAAAAACTCAAGAAGAAATGGATAAAACAAAAGATAAAGTATTAGAAATTTTAAAAGCAGAAAAAATTGTAAAAACATTATATACTCCTAAAATTAATTTATTAATAGATAAGAATATAAAAAATGTTGAATTACCTTCAAAATTGGTAAATAATTCAGCTAGAAAAGAAATTTTTAATTCTATGTATACAAAAGAAGAAAAAATAATTAATTTTAAAAATAAATGAATAGTAGGTTTCTTTAATTTTTTATTTAAAAAATTAAATGACTAATAAATTATTAAAAGAAAAGATAATTATTCCAGCATGGGATATAATAAAAAATGATATAAAAATAAAGAAATTTTATCTTATTCCATGATTATTATCAACTATATTTTTAACTGTATTATTAGTTTATCAAACAATATATACATATGTAGTACTATTTAATAAAAAAGAAGAGGCTTTAGTAGTAATATTAAACTTTTTTCAATCTAAATATTTATTTGAAACTTTAACAATATTATTTATATTTATTATTATATACATCTTACTTACACCAATATTTGAGTGATGATTAATAAAGTATATTCATTCAAAAAACATTAATCATGAAATAAGTACTAGTGATGCATTTGGAGAGTGATTATATAATTTTTTACCAATATTTGAATATAATAATTTATTTTCAGAATTTAAAGTTATAAGTATTTTAAATTCATACTTATTTACAATTAGATTCATATGAATAGAATATATTAATATAATAAACTATATATTTCTAATACTATTATTACTTTGAATATTCTTGAATATATTATTTTCATACTCTAAGTATATAATGATTATAGAAAATAAAAAAGTATTTGAATCAATATGAATATCATCAAAAATAACTATATTAAACCTTAAAAGAACCATAAAAATATATTTTTTTATATTATTCTTAAATTTAAGAGTAATATTTAATTTTATTATATTTTTAAGTTTCCCAATAATAATAGTATTAACATTATGACTAATTACTTCAAAAATATTTTTATTAGTAACTATTACAATACTATCTATATTATTTATTACATTTATACTGATTCTATGATATCTTACTGCCGTTTTAGATGTATTTAAAACATCATTATGGTATTATGCATATATAGAATGAAAAACGAAATTAGAGGACAAATAAAAAGGATATTGAAAATCAATATCCTTTTTATTTATAATTTAAAAAATGTTTTTTATAATAATTAATAGTATACTCCATATTTTGAATAACTTTATCTTCATTTCAAACTCACAATTCAGTAGGTCTAACTTTTAAAGTTATAAATCAATTATAAGCAGAAGTTTTTAACTTCATCAAAAAACTTTCCAATGGCAAATATGAAATACCTCAATTAGCTCAACCTGGTAATAATCAGTTTCTTATACCTTGTTTATCACTCAAAAATACATTTTTAATAGTTCATCACAATGCTTTTTGAGCAATTAGTATATCCATTCCTGAAGTTGTATCTATACTTCATAAATCCAATGTAGCATCTCAAGTAATTTTTTTTATTTCATTTAATGTTGCATTTTTATACTCAGGAATAATAAAATAAAGCATTTTTGATTCTACATTCTGAATAGAAATAGTTAAATGAGTCTCTCTTTTAATTTTTGATAAATATTTATTAAACCAAGTAGTATCTTTATCACTACGATGTGGAGGAGAAAAAGTAATAATTTGAGATCACAATTTTAATGCAATATCAACAATTTTATCAACTCTTTTTTGATTCATTCATATAGAAGGTGCAGTAATAGATAAAACTGGTAATTTAAAACTGTCACTTAAAGATTTAACATATTCTTCATCCCAATAGTCTAAATTTAACTTATTCAAAGTTAAATCTAAACCATCAAATCAAGCTTTATGAGCAAACATAAATATTCTATGTAATCAGTATCAATTAAGTGATGATGTAGATAGTAAAATCACGTTTATTATATTAATTATTAAACTATGTAAATATTATCACAAAAAAACAAAAAAAACAAATAATAATAAAAAAAAGCAATAAAAAAAAGCATAGATAATAAAATCTAAACTTTAACTTGTTTTTAAAAATGGTGGGTAATATTGGATTCGAACCAATGACCCCCTGCTTGTAAGGCAGATGCTCTCGCCAACTGAGCTAATCACCCATTTCTATTGTATTCATTTGTATCCTTGGCTTTTTAATTTTATTCTTTTTC
>JAUXPL010000006.1 GCA_030683605.1 Candidatus Altimarinota bacterium | reverse complement strand
ACAGTTAATGTATAATATACTCTATCTGTATTATATATTCTCCTTAATGTTCAACTTCATGTAACTAATACATTTCAATTTAAAGTTGTTGTATTTACTATTTCTGTATATCAATTTAATGTTAGTTTATCAAATGTTGATGTATTTAATAAATATCATCATTTTGATACTATATTTCTTCATTTTACTCAATACATATGAGTTAATATTTCCAAGTTCTCTATGTTTGTTTCTGCATTACCATGTATTTGACTTACTTTCAAATTCTCTCAATCTCCATTTCAATTCATTGATAATACTTTTCATCATCAATAAACTATATTTAAATATATATTCTTTGTTCCATCTACATACAAATTCTTGTTTTGTAAATATATATTTCCTCTGAAATCTAAATCAGTTTTCAAAGTCATATCTCCATTCATATATATCGTTGGTGTAAAATTTGGTTGAGTTTCTATTACTAAATCTTTCTCTTTTGTACTTCATTGTATACTAATGTTTCACGTAACATTTGAATTAGGTCAATTTAATAATTTTCAATATGCATTGATTCATGATATATTATTTATTGCATTATTATTTCTTAAATCTCAACTTACACTCATTGAATTGAAGAAATTCATTGTTCCATTATTTAAAACATTTCAAGATACATTTACTACAAAAGGTATATGATACTGATTATTAGTTCATCATAATACTCAGTTATTTTCTAAACTTCCACTTATACTTAGTGTGTAATTATTTGTTCCCCAGTCAAATTTTTTTCTTATTGTTCAGCTTGTATTTATCTTAACACTTCAAGTAGTAATATTTCATGGTATCTCTACCAATCAATTTATTTCAACAACATCATTAGCTGTTGGAACTCTTCCTTCTTGCCAGGTTGATGCACTATTCCAATTTCAACCAGTAGTTGTTGAATGAATAGTTGCTACTAAATCAGCATTAACATATCAGAGACAACAAAAAAACATAATAAAAGCAAAAATTGCATTCATTATGTTTATCTTATATCTAGAAAATAGATTCATATAATTACAATTATATAATAAAAGCTTGTATTTTTTATAAGCAATATTATTATAATTATTTTTATTATAAATCAAATTATTTTAGCTATTTTAAGCCATTTATTATTTAATAGACATCTATTATATCCATAAGACCTTAATACAACCTTAATATTAAAAACTTTTTTTATTTTTGTGTTAAAAAGTAATTTTTAATATAGAATTAAAGCTATTTTTTCTGTAATTTAGCTTAACAAAAAAAATCCAAAATAAATTTTGGATTTTTTTTATTTTAAATCAATAAATGATTCTTTTATAGAATATATATTAAATCAATTGTATATATTTCTATCTATTATATCAGATTTATTATGAGAGTAAATAAAAATATTCAATGCTTCTCTGATAAATTTAAGTGTATTATTAAATACATAAGATAAAATTAATTTATCAATCTTATCACTGTGAGGAATATCTCATAGATTTGATTTTTTACAGTGGTAAACTACACCGCTTATGACTTCTTGAAAATGAGAAAGAAAATATGTCTCAGTAATAGCTAATGATCTATTATAATGTTCATCAGTCAATCATAATTCTTTAAATACTTCAATAAATCTTTCTTTTCTAATTTTCATTCAATTTGATTCTCTAATCATAATTGCAGCAGCAGTAGAACTATCTCCACATCAAGTTGTATCTGATACATTTAAGTCTATTTGTCATTTACTCAATTTATTAAGTATTGAGAATAATCTCTTTTCATATTCTCAATTTGTATTCCATATAGAATTTGTAAATAATATACTATGATTATATGATTCTATTGATCATACAGATCAATCAGCTCAATCGGTAATTATAACTACTCTTCAAATATCAAAATCTGAATGTGGTTTGTTAAATTTTTTCTCAGTTATTTTTGTTAGTTCTGTAAGGGTTATTATTATTTCTTTTAATATATCTAATTTTGTAATTTGTTTTTTAAATCATTTCTCAAACTGAGAATTTTCTAATGAATATTGATTTAAATTTGATTCATTTAACATATCTCTTAATTTTTCTAAACTTTTTAATCAATTTTCAACATAAGTTTTAATTCTATAACTTACATTATTATCTCTTAAAAAATCTTTAACTTCTTTTATTACAGCTAAAATTACCTCTCACATCTCTCTATCTTCACAGTTGAAAACTACAGTTAATACATCATGTAATACATTTTCTGAAAATATTGTTGGTACAGAGTGTTTTCTAGCAGTTTTTGAATGAAGAGATTTTTTATCTGTTACTAGAATATCTCATATAAAAATCTTGTTTGATTCAATTATTTCACTTACTATTTTTAATTGGCTTTCTGATGCGTCAGTTCTAATACAATATTTATTTCAATCTTCAGTTTGTAAAAATAGTGAAGTTCTAGATATATATTTATTTGTTTCATCTAATAGATTTGGTGCTACTACTTTGAACCATTTTGATTTGATTGATTCTGAAAATGCTACTACTGATGAAGCTATATTATGTGTACCTCCTCATATTCATGAATTGAATAGATTAACATATCACAAATCATCCATTCAATTCATTATTCATTCTAAACCATAAGTTTTGAAATCTATTTTTATATCATTATGTCATTTTTTTTCTAGTTTTTCCTCTATTTCATCCTTTGTAGATAATTTTCATAAGTTATAACTTATCTCATCATCTCATTGTTTTAATTCTATATTTATGATGAAATCTATGGTATTTCCTGCTCTGATATCAGCTATATTTGTAGTATGAGAAAAAATACTGAATTTGGTAGAATCAGTATCGTTTAATAGTTTACTTATATCATCAAAAATACTTGCATAAATAAACTTAGCTTTTTCAGGATTTTTAAAAAATAATTCAAATGCGTCTAATTGTACTATTTCTTTATTTGAGTCTAAAAATTCTAATTTTTGGCAAGGGTTTATATCGTTTGTAGCATTTACTCATATAGCAAAAAATTTGTCATCTACATTTTTTTCATAACTCTCATTTGACATAATATATATATTTTTAGAAATAATTTTTAATCTTATAATTTATAAAAAAATAAGTCTAAAAGTCAAGTTTTTATAGTCAAAAAATAGCAAAAAACATCAAATGGTAACAATATACTGCTACCTGTTTTTTTTGGCTTATAATAAGCAAAGTATAATTTTAAACTATGATATAAAATTGAAAAAAGTCAATAATAAATTATTATATAAATATATTATCAAATAGTCAATCTTCCCTATTTTTAGTAAAAAATATTTATTAGTATTAAAGACCTATTATGAAAACAGTAGCCAAAATATTATATGCAATAATAATGCTAAGTATATCATTAGGATTTAATACTTATGCAGCAGATACAAGTGACACATTATCATCTAGTTTAAATTCACAAATTTCACAAGAAATATCAAAATTAAATTCTTCAGATTTCGATTCATTTAGTATTAAAATACTTAGAAATAACAACTTAGTTTTGGAAAACTGAGTATGGTATACATATATTTATAGTAAATATTTAAGCTCTGGTAAATGAGCAATTCCAAACAAAACTGACTTATCTGATGCTTGAATAAATAGCAAAACAGATATATTACTTTTAGATGATGAGATTTGAGTTTGATTTGTAAAAGAGTACAAAAAAGTAAAAATTATAAATGATGATCTAATTTCTAATATAGCTAACAAAAATACATTCCTAAAAGAATTAGCAGATGAGAAAAAATGATTACAAAAAGATACAGATGAATTATTTGTAGAATTAAAATCATATACAATTAATTTAACAAAATGATTAAGTAACTGAGAAAAAGTAGCTAAAATATATGATTATATTTTAACAAATACTACATATTCTAAAACATTTAATATAAATAATAAAGAAATATTTTCTGGTATATACACATATAAAAATAATGATTGAATATGTACTTGATATGCTAAACTTGCTTTATATATGCTAAGTTTCGCTGGTATATCTGATGTAGAAATAGTTAGATGAAATGTTATAGATATAGATAATTTCTTGGATGCATGACATGCTTGGATAAAAATATGAGATAAATACTTTGACCCTACATTTGATGATCCTATCTGAAATATAAAAGCTAAAACATTAAGTGAATACAAATACTTCTGACTACCAAAAGACTTGTTTTACTCAAACAGATATGAATACGGTACTTTACCAATTGGTATAGAAAAAACTACATTAAGTTATAGAAAAGACATGGTAAATGATACATTAAAACAATTAGCTACAAAATACTCAGATAAAAAATATAATCTATTAAAAAATATTAAAACTGAATTAAGTTTTAATTACTAAAAATCTTTCCTTACAATTAAGGAAAGATATTTTTATAATTTTCATAACTCACCCTTGTCCACAGGATAGCTCCCTTCGGGCATAAATTCTCCAGCTAAAGCTCAATGCCATTAAGTTAAGAAGTTTTCTACTTAGGTTCTAATCCCTCCCCCTGCGGGGACTCCCTTTGGAAAAGGGAGAAATTTCTTCCTTTTCCAAAGGAAGTACCGAGGTACGAGGGGATGGATTAGAAAAATATACCAC
>JAUXPL010000024.1 GCA_030683605.1 Candidatus Altimarinota bacterium | reverse complement strand
ACAGGTCGTGAATATGACAAAGAATTATGATTATATTATAACAGAGCAAGATATTACAATCCAGAATTAGCAAGATTTATCAGTAGAGACCCGATAGATATAGCTGATGATGTGAATTTGTATGCTTATGTAGGGAATAATGGAGTGAATTATGTGGATAGGAGTGGGACTGCTAAATTACTTATAAGTGATGTATGGAAAGACATATCAACAGATTTTTTCCTGACACGGACATGGATTTTATGAGAATGAGCAAATTTAGATGTTTCATCATATATGTTAAGAAAATTCATGTATTGAGATTGAAGTAATGATTATTATGATTCTAATCATTGGATTTCTGAAAAATTGAAAAAAAGTGATTTTTATAATAGACTATTAAATTCAACAAAAAATGAAGTACTTAATAATGTAGATAAATATAAAAAACAAAGTTATAGAGATTATTGAAAATGAGATTTAACAGAATGATTGTTTACAGATTTCCCAACAAGTTTTTGAACTGTAGATTGGGAAATAAAAGCAAAAATAAATTCAAATTGAAAAATAGAAACTAATTTTAATATAAAAGATACATATATATATAATGATTATTATTGAGATTGATCAATAATTGATAATCCGTTTAATGTGTTAGCAAAATATTATCAAGATAGATGATATTGAACTCCTTTTAAATGGGAATTAAATATAACAGAAACTTTTAATTATTAATTTTAGAAACTATGAAAGAAATTTTAAAAAATATATTAAGTTCTACTTTTAGAATAATATTATGAATATCAATATTATCATTATTATTACTTGCTACTATTTTATTTATATGGTGAACACCATGAAAATCATCAAGTCTTACTGAAAGGTATATAACAATTTGAGACTATTCTATATGAAAACAGCAATATTATTATAATATTTGTAATAAAAAAAGTGGATGTTTTAACTGAGAACTTTTATGACTAAAACAAAGTTGAAACAGTTTATATTTATTTATAAAAGCCAATTATTCTACATTTTGAACAACTGATGATACTACTTGAACTTTTAATATTGAATGATATCATTATAATCTTTTTAAAGAATATGAAATAAAATCATATTATAATAAAAATGAAATTCCAAAATATTGATATTTATCATGAAATAATCTTGAATTTTACTCTGAAAATGATTTAGAAAAACTATCAAAAGAAAAACAAGATATATTTAAAAAATTAGAAAAAAATCCTACAATAATTATAAATTGAGTAGATTATAGTAAGAATTAAAGAGTGTGTAAAAAATTTTGTGTAAATGAGAAAAAATAAGTACTATGGAAATAGTACTTATTTTAATAATAAAAAAAGATGAAAAAACAAGAATTTAGTAAAGAATAATTAGAAGCCTTGAAAATAATAGCAAGAAGATCATGAAGTATAGAAGAAGCCCAAGCGACATTGAGATGATTAATATGACCAGTAATACAAGAAATGATGGAAGCAGAAATGGAAGAACATTTATGATATGAGAAACATTCAATTAAATGAAAGAATAGCTGAAATAACAGAAATGGGAAATATAAAAAGAAAATATTGACATGAAATGGAGAAGAAGAAATAGAAGTACCAAGAGATAGGAATTGAGAATTTGAACCAAAGATATTGCCAAAATATGAAACAAGAACAAATGAAATGGAACAAAAGATAATAAATATGTATTGATTATGATTAACTACATGAGATATAAAGAAACATATATTTGATATATATGGAGCGAAGATAAGTAAAGAAATGGTAAGTAGAATAACAGATAAAATATTACCATTAGTGAAAGAATGGCAGAATAGACAACTAGAAGATTTTTACCCAATAATATGGTTAGATGCAATACATTTCAAAATAAGAGATAATCATAAAATAGAGAATAAATGAGTATATGTAGTGATGTGAATAAGTAAGCATTGAAAAAAAGAGATATTGTGATTATATGTATGAGAAAATGAAAGTGCGAGTTTTTGGCAAAGTGTAGTAAATAATATATCAAATAGATGAGTGAAAGATGTATGTATAGCTTGCATAGATTGATTAGCATGATTTTGAAAAGCAATAAAAGTGATATATCCAGATATAGAAATCCAAAGATGTATAATTCATCAAATAAGATATACGATGAGCTATATAAGTAATAAAGATAGTTTAGACTTTATGAAAGATTTAAAGAAAATCTATCAAGCAGAGACACTAGAAATAGCCGAAGAGAATTTAGAAAAATTAGAAGAAAAATGGATGAAAGAGTATCCAATAAGTGTGAGAAGTTGGAGAAAGAATTGGGAAGAATTATCAACATATTTTGTATATTCACATCATTTAAGAAGGATTATTTATACAACAAATACAATAGAATCGTATAATAGACAATTAAGAAAAGTAACAAAAAATAGAAGTGTGTTTCCAACTGTACAATCATTAGAAAAACTATTATATTTAGCAACAAAAAACATAGAGGAGAAATGGAATTCAAAAGTTCAAAATTGGTGACAAATATTGTGACAATTTGATGCATTTTTCCCAGAAAAAGTGAAGAAATATATGGATTTTTAGTATTTAAAAAAGTAGTAGTAGTAGTAGTAGTTTATTTGATAAATTAGCTATTTTTCAATATGCAAAAAAGAGGAGTTCATTAACATTTTTTGATAAAAATAAATACAAAAATAAAAATTTGCAATTAGATATTAAATAAATAATATTCAATTACAAATTAAGTGAAATTTGGATAATTTTTATACTATTTTTTAGTACTAGAATTTTCCATTTACACAAAACTATTTATACACCCCAATTATGTTAAAACAATATTTCAATAATAACAAAACTACAAGCTATACATATGATGAGTTAAACAGAAACACACAAGTTAGCTTTAGTTGAGAAACGATAGCAAGTTATAGTTTTACTGGAATATTAAATGATAGTATAACATACGGAAACAACAAAAGAAATCACACAAACATATGATAACTTAATGATAATATCAAGCCTAAACAACTTATTAAATACATATAGTTATACATATGATGAAGTATGAAATATTACAAGCGATAACAAGAAAAACTATACATACGATGATATATATATAATCACACAAACAAACGATACAAATACAACACTACAACTAGAAAACTTTGCTTATGACAATGTATGAATCAAAAAAACTGAATTAATTTACAATTAATTCAGTTTTTTTACCCTTTCTTGAAAAACTCTGTTCTCAGCACCATTTTTCCTGATTCTATTAGCTCTGGATCATCTGTTAATCTAATCTTTGGAAACTTATCTCATCTTTTGATATCTGATGCTCATGATACTTTTAAATCCTTGATTGCAATTACTGTATCTCAATTATTTAATATATTACCATTACAATCTTTTACTTCTATAGATGAATTATCCTCATCATCATTTAACCAACTCATATCTTTAGCTTTTTTTGCCATATTTTTTAAATTAATTAATTATTTTTTTTTCTCTTTTACTTTTATTTCTCCCTTTTACAAAGGGGGTACCCGAAGGGGGAGGGAGGTGTGGTCTGTATAATCTTCCCTTTTCAAGGGAAGTGGCCTTTAGGCCGATGGGTTATTATGTTGTTCCCCACTCCTTACTAAGGAGGGGGCTAGGGGGTGGTCTACACACTTATATTATATCTTCTAATTATATAGTTGATGATTTCTCCTGCTATATTTACACCTGTAGCTTGTTCTAGTCATTTCCATCCTGGAGATGCATTTACTTCGCATATTTTGTAACCACTATCTTTATCAAATAATAAATCAACTCAAGCAATGTCTAGTCCTATAATGTTTGCAGCCTCAATTGCTAGTATTTCTTCAGTTTCATTCAATTCATGTGCATATACTGATCCTCCTCATGAAAAATTTGCCTTGAAATCTCATTCTTTACCTTTTCTCAGCATAGATCATACTATTCTACCTCATACTAAAAATATTCTCAAATCTTGACCTGCTTTTTCTCAGATATATTCTTGAACTATTAGATTATTATTTAGTCTAGATAAACTTTCTTCAAGCATTTCTAGAATATCTTCTAATTCTTGGTTATTGTTTACTTTTATTATTCATTTACCAGCATGTCAATCAAGTTTTTTAATTATAATTGGATAACTTAATTGTTTTTCTACGAATTCTATACTTGGTATTCATTTAAGTAACATAGTTTTTGGTACAGGAATCCTGTTTGCGGCTAATTTTTGTAATGATAAAAATTTATCATTAGCTAGTAGTCTTGAATTATTTGAGTTAATAACATTTATTCATTGATTTTCCATAAAATCAATTATTGATTTTATTTGATATGAATTATCCATTCTAGGAATTACTATATCTGGAAGTTTTACTTTTTGATTTTTAATAAATAATTTTTCATCTAAATCAGCATTAATAACTAATTCTATATCTTCAACTGCTACGAATTCAATATTTAATCATTTATTTAATCATTCATCTAGTAGTTTTTTTATTCAATTTGATTCTTTGCTTTTTTCTTTATCAATTATCCAAATTTTCATCATTTATTTTTTAATGAATAAGTGTATTTTTCAAAATACTCGTGAATTTTATTCTTTTAGTAAAAATAATCAAATTATTATTTAAAATAAAATTAAATCAAATTAAAAATTTTTTTCAGTTTGACTTTTTGATATTTTATTTTATGCTTTTGAAGCAATTTTTTAGCATTTCTTTTCAAAATTAAGGAGTTACTATGAATGAAAGATTAGCAAAAGACTATGTTTGTGCTGCTTTGGACGGTTTTGATTTATCTACAGATTCTAGCAAATTAGAGTTGGAATTAAGGATTAGATTGAATACTATTTCCCCATATATTGGTTATGCCAAATTTGGTATGGAATTGTATTTTTCTACTTATGGTCAATTCGATGTTTTCAAGCTATTAAATAGCTATGGTATAAATATATTTTTGGATTTGAAGATTTTTGATATACCTGAAACTATCAAAAATGCCTCAAGAGTTTTGGCAGCAAAACCAGGTGTAAACATATTTAATTTGCATGCTACAGGGCAAATTGAGATGATGAAAGCTGCACTTGAAGGTGCTGAAGATGCATCTCAGAGATTGGGAATACCAAGACCTAAAATAATTGCTGTAACAGTACTGACAAGCATGAAAGCTGAAAAAGGCCAAGTTTTGAAATTGGCTTTGGATGCAGTTAGTGCTGGTATGGATGGTATCGTTTGTAGTGCACTTGATTTGGAAGAGATAAAGCCAGAGTTGCCTGATGATTTCATCTATGTGACTCCTGGTATTCGAATGATTGGTGGTAATGCTGGCGATCAAAAGCGAATAGCTACACCAGATTTTGCTTACAAAGCCGGATCTACACTACAAGTCATTGGACGTCCTATTTATGAAGATTTAGATACTAACGGTCAACTGTATGCAGTTAGAAAAATTAGTGATTTAATTCAATCTGTTATGTAATTTTTTGGAGGTTTTTGTGAATATATTTAATCAAAAAGATTTTCGTAACTTGTTATCTGAAAATAACATTGTAGTAACTGAAGGTATTTTTGTATACAAGTCTGGATTTATTGGTACGGCATACATTAACAAGGAAGCATTAGCTCCACTTGGTGCAGATATTGTAAATAGTTGTTTGTGTAGTATGACTCAGAATGCATTGGATAAAGAATTGAATTTTAAACCTGATACCAAAACAGTTCTGATAATTGGTCCTGCTTATGGTGCTATTTCTTACCCGCCAATTGTTGCATTTTACTTGCGAGCTTTGTATCCAAGTGTTAAGTTTGTAACTTCTCGCACTGAAGTGGATTCTTATGGTAGGCATTTTATACCTGAAAAGCTAAATCAATTATATGTGATGGCTGATGAATATATCATTGTTGAGGATATAGTAAATGAGGGAACAACTATTCGTGAAGTTTCAGCATTATTACCTGATGTTGTCAATTCTGTAATTTGCCTAGTTGATAGGGGAAATAACAATTCTAAAGATTTGGGAATTGAAAAATTTTACCCTTTTCTAAGTGTAGATATGGAAAGTTTTGATCCTAGAGTCAATCCTAGTTTGTTAAATTCAGGTAAAAAAATTAACACTGTTCTGGGTAAAGGAAAAATATGGGTTGAACAATTTGGTCAACCACCATATGGTGAAAATGTAGATTTTTCTAAATTTTCGTTATTTAAATAAAAATAAAATTTAAAAAAGGAGGAAATTAAAAGGAATGTTTGTAAAAACATTCCTTTTTTATTACAAATAAAATTTTGCATCTACTATTATACTATCATGTTCATTAGAAAATACTGGATTTATATCTATTTCTTTAATATCATTAAAAGTGCTAAATATAGACATTACTTTGAATATAATATCAACTAAACTATCAAAATTTATAGGAGTATCTCATCTAGCTCAGTTCAGTATTGGATATCATTTCAGATGAGTGAACATATCTCTTATTTCAGTTTTATTCACTGGAGAAAGTTTCATATATACATCTTCATAAATATTTACAAATATTCATCACATACCAATTATTAACAAGTCTCAGAAACTTGTATCTCTTTTCATTCAGATAAATATTTCTTTTGATTTAGGTAACATTTCTTGAAAAGTTACTCCGTCTATTTGAGCATCTGGATGAAATGATGCTACACTTTTTAATATTCACTCGTATGCATCAATTGCATCTTTTTTTGTAGCTAATCAAACTACAACTCAACCACAATCAGTCTTGTGTGCTATATCTTTACTAGCTATTTTTGCTACTAGTTTATTTTTTGCTTCGTCAAATATTTTTTCTACATCTTCTACACTTGTTGCCAATTTATCTTCTAAAAAAGCTACATCATATGCTTTTAATATTTTTGAAACTAGTTCATAATTACATAGTTTTTCTTGTTTTTTAATATCACTTATTATTTCTAGCTTTTTATCTTCTGATATGTTATGAATAATTACTTCGTCTTGAATAGGAATTAATTGCCATTTTTTTTGTTTAACTAGGTCTCAAAATGCTCTGATTCATTTCTTTGGGTAATCATATTCAATTACATCATTTTCTCTCAAATACCTTCTAGAATCTATTACTGATTTAAATCACATAAAAGATGCCATCATAAAATATTCAGGATTTTTCACTTCAAAATCTATCAATTCTTTTGCTATATTATCTACATCTGTACTTGTTTGAGGAGTAAGTAATACCAATATACCTACTTTTTCATCTAGTTTTGTAATATTTTCTAGTATGTTTTTATATCTCATAGAATTAGCATCTCATATAATATCTATAGGATTTTTCATACTTGAAGCATCTGGCATATTTACTTTCAAAATAGCTTGCTCTGTTTCTGAAAAATTTTTCATTTCTACATTATTATATTCACAGTGATCAGTAGCCATTACTCAAGGTCAACCTGCATTTGTAATAATAGCTAGACTATCAGGTATGTCTTTTCATATATTTTTTGAAAATGCTTGAGCCCATAAAAAGAAGTCTTCTAAGGCTGTAGTAGTATGTATTCATGCATCACGAAAAGCTGTTTCTATTACTTTATTTTCGCTTGATAATGCTCCAGTATGACTACTAGCAGCTACTTGTCATCTACTAGATAATCATGATTTTACTAGAATAATAGGTTTTTTCTTAGTAAGTTTTCTAGATATTTCATAAAAACTTCTACCACATTCTAGGCTTTCTAGATACACAACTATTACTTCAGTTTTATCATCATTTTCTAAGTCTGCAAGTAAATCATTTTCATTTAAATCAGATTTGTTTCACATAGAAATAATCTTTGAAAATCATAGTTTTTTAGTTATAGCCCAGTCAGTCAAAGCTACTGCCATAGCTCCACTTTGAGAAATCATAGCTATATTTCAAGTCATTATTTCTTTTCATCAAAAAGACAAGTTTAAGCTTTTATAAGCATCAATATAACCTAGACAGTTTGGTCCAAGTACTCTTATATTATATATTTTAGCTATTTCTTTTATCTTTTCTTCATCTTCTATATTTCATACTTCTTTAAATCAAGCAGAAATAATTATTACTCTTTTTATTCATTTTTGTCAGCATTGTTCTAGAGAATCAAGCACTAACTTCGCAGGAATTGTTATTACTGCTACATCTGGAACAAAAGGTAGTTTATCTATGCTTTCATAAAATGTGATATCATCAAAGTGTCATCATTTAGGATTTACTCACATTTTTTTTCATTTGAAATTTTTCAGATTTTTAAGTAAATCATTTCAAATTTTTCATGCTGCTTCAGATGCTCATATAATAGCAACAGAGTTTATATCAAAAAAGTTGTTTTTCATTGTTTTTATTTAATAATAATTTTAATTTTACATAAACCAACCTCACCTCAATCCTCTACTCCGTTCTAAATCGAAGATAGTCGTGCAAGCACTCCTGTCTCAGTTATCCTTATAGGAGAGGGCTAGGGTGAGGTTAGCCCCTTACATACACATTCCCCAAATATTTTTTCAAAATACCTACACATTTTTCTATACTTTCTCTAGTTGGCTGTTCTATTCATTCTAGTCCATATTTCATTTTTAATTCTTTCCATTTGAATACTCACATCGTATGGTATGGTAGAATCTCTAATCTTTCGAGACTTTTATATTTTTGTAAATATTTTCATAATTTTTCTATGTCTTCTTCATTGTCAGTATAATCAGGAACAAGTACATGTCTAATCCAAAATTTAATATTATTTTGTTCTATATAATCAAGAAAATCAAGCGTGTTTTTGTTGCTTTGTCATGTTAATAATTTGTGTTTTTTATCATCGATATGCTTGATATCCAGCAATACCAAATCTGTATATTTCAATAATTCTGCCACATCATCATTTAATACAAATCAATTAGTATCTAGAGTTGTATTTATTCATCTATTTTGTAATTCTTTGAATAATGTTATTAGTCATTTAGCTTGTAGTGTAGGTTCTCAACCTGAAGCTGTTACTCAGCCTTTTTTTCCGAAATATATTTTGTTATTTTCTACTATTTTTAGTAGTTGCTCATCTGACATTTCAGTTCATCATTTCATTGAAATTGTATCAGGATTATGACAATATAGACATTTAAATCAACATCATTGCAAAAAGAACACAGTCCTGATTCCAGGTCATTCATGTGCTCAAAATGTTTCTATTGAATGGATTTTTAACATATATATTAGTTATTATAAAATTTTAATTCCTCTACATTTATGGATTCATGTAAAAGTGGGATTATTATAAAGTAATAAATATAATAAAAAATGTTTTTAAATACTAACTTTCTCCCCTTTTCAAGGGGAGTCCCGAGGAACGAGGGGAGGGGTTAGAACTAAATTCCAGATTCTAAGCCTTTCTATTTACCATATAATATAAGAATCATACAAATAATGCTCATCAAATTATATTTCAAATTGTAACTGGTAATAAATTTGAATAAAATAGGTTATACCAAGTTATATTTGAAACATCTAGTCATGAAGCATTAACTACTACTTGTTGATTCTTTATAAAAATTCACATAGGTACAAAAAACATATTTGCAATACTATGTTCAAATCAACAAGCTACAAACGTCATAATAGGGAAGAATATTCCAAATATTTTACCTACTATATCTTTTGATGAAATAGCTATATAAATTGCTAAACATACTAGCCAATTAGCTAATATTCATCTAATAAAAGCCTCCGTAAATCATAAACTTACTTTATCATTAGCTATTTTTAGAGCAGTTATTCATAAATTATTGTCTGATAAACTCCATAAACCTGCATAATATATCAAAATAGCTACAAATATAGCTCAAATTAAATTTGCAATATATACAATAGTCCAGTTTTTTATCATTGTACTCCATAATATTTTGCCTTTCATTTTTGCTTGTATCATCAAATGATTACCAGTAAAAAGTTCAGCTCAATCAATTATAACTAACATCAAAGCTATACTAAAAACTGCTCACATAAGCAATTTTGTCATTCAATAACCTAATACATCCATAGTTCAAGTAGCCACCACTGTTGCTACTTGTCATCCAAATCAAATATATGCTCATGCTAAAAATCAAAGAATTAATACATCATATATATGTTTATTTGCTTTTTTTTCTCAAATTTCTACCATCTTCTCAAAAGTCTCCTTTTGTGAATAAAAATTATCCATAGTTTGTTTTTATTGTTTAAATTTTTTTACATCTTCTCATGAAATGTTCTCTCAATTACTTCTTTTTGATGTGCTTTTGATAATCTGTTAAATATTACTGCATATCCAGAAACTCTTATAGTAAGTTGAGGGTATTTTTCAGGATTATTATATGCATCTATTAACATTTCTCTGTTCATTACATTTACATTCAAATGATGTGCTCTTTTTTTGAAATATCATTGCATCAATCATACTAGGTTTTCTACTCTTTCAGTTTCATCTATTCATAATGCTGTAGGCACAATTGAAAAGGTATTACTAATACCATCTTGTGCATATTTATAATCTAGTTTTGATACTGAATTTAGCGATGCTATAGCTCAGTTATGGTCTCTTCCATGCATTGGATTTGCTCATGGAGCAAATGCTTCACCTGATTTTCTACCATCTGGAGTTGCTCATGTATTACTTCAGTACATTACATTTGAAGTAATTGTAAGTAGTGAAAGAGTTGGATTTGCATTTTTGTATGCTTTGTGTTTGATTAATTCATTGTAGAAATACTCTGTTACTTCTTTTGCTATATTATCTACTCTATCATCATCATTACCATATTTAGGGTATTCTCATTCTATCTTGAAATCTGTTGCTATTCACAATTCATTTCTAATAGCTTCTACTTTAGCGTATTTTATAGCAGATAAACTGTCAGCTATTATAGCAATTCAAGCTAATCAATAAGCAATATCAACTCAATATTCACTGTCTACAAAAGCCATTTGAGCTCTTTCGTAGTAATATTTATCATGCATATAGTGAATACAATACATAGTTTTAGCATATACTCTAGCTACTTCACTTAATGCGATTTTGAAATTAGTATACACTTGATCATAATCTAAATATTCTTCTGTAGTATTAACTTGGTCCTCATCTCCCATGACAAGGGGAGAATTGAGAGGGGTTTTTGAACTAAGTAGGGGGATTATTTGTTTTCCATGTGATTCTTCTCTACCTTCATTGATAGCTAAAAGTAGGGCTTTTGGACCATTACATCTAGCACCAAAATGTTGAATTCTCTTTCATATTTCTTGATAAGATACACAACAAGCTATTCCATAATCATCACTTCATCTACAAGGAACCATAACATCATCATTTTCATATTGTACACTCGAAGTATCAATAGATACTTTTGCACAAAATTCTTTGAATCATTCCGGTAAATTTTCAGACCATAATACAGTTAAGTTTGGTTCTGGACTTGGTCATAGATTGTAAAGAGTTTGTAAAAATCTAAATGAAGTTTTAGTTACTTTTGTTTTTCCGTCTTTCCACATACCTCAGATTGATTCAGTTACCCAAGTAGGGTCTCAACCAAATATATCATCATATGCTCCAGGTCTCAAATGTCTAACCAATCTCAATTTCATTACGAAATGATCTATATATTCTTGAGCTTGTTCTTCTGTTATGAGTCATGAATTTAAGTCTTTTTCTATATAAATATCTAGGAAACTAGATACATTTCATAGACTCATTGCTGCTCAATCTTGTTCTTTGATAGCTGATAAATATGCGAAATACACCCATTGCACAGCTTCTTTTGCATTAGTTGCTGGAAGTGATACATCAAATCCATAACTAATAGCCATTTTTTTAATATCATTTAATGCTCATATTTGTTTGCTTATTTCTTCTCTTTTTCTGATTTTTTCATCGTCTAGTGGATCCTTAATAGTTTTATAATCTTCTTTTTTTGCTTCTATTAATGTATCAGCTCAATATAAAGCCAATCTTCTATAATCTCATATAATTCTTCATCTAGCATAATTATCTGGTAATCCTGTAACTATATGATTTGATCTATACAATCTAGATTCATCATCATAAACACTAAAAACAGCATCATTATGATTTTGAGCATAGTTAAATATATCATTAACTCTTGCTGGTAATTCAAATCATTTTTCTTTTAATGCTCATTCCACCACTCTAACTCAACCAAAAGGTTTAATAGATCTCTTGAGAGCTGCATCTGTTTGTAATCAGACTATTTCTTCTAAGTCTGAAATAATATATCCAGGTTTATGGCTTGTTATAGTAGAAATAGTTTCATTATCTACATCTAGTAAACCATTATTTAACCTCTCATTTTTCAACAATTCCATGCATTTTTCCCATAGTTTTTTAGTTTTTGGAGTAGGTCAAACTAAAAAACTACTGTCTCAAGTAAATGGTGTAATATTCTCATACACAAAATTCCTTACATCTATTTTCATAATTTCTTGTTTTCGAAATAAAACTAGTGTAACCAAGTTCCGATAATACTCTTTATTTTTTTTTTGTCTAATTTAATTTTTAAGTAAAAAATTATCCCCTCTATCATTGCGATAGAGGGGATTCTTCTATTTTAAGTTCTAAACCTAGTATTTTTAAGAATTTATGTAGAGTATTTAATGATAGATTTTGATTTCAAGCCTCTATTCTAGCTACAACAGATTGACTTGTATTTGCTAGTTTTGCTAACTCTAGTTGAGATATTCACTTAAATTCACGAGTTTTTTTAATTCTTTGAGCTACTAAGTAATTAATCATTTCTTGTTCACAAAGCTCTTTTATTTTAGGATTTCTTTCAAATACTTCTTTTTGATATTCATCAAAAGTATAAGTCATAATTTTATTTTTAATAAATAATATAGCATATATGATATATATTAATATAATTTTATTTTAAAGCAAATTGAATAATTTTAAAATTTGATTTATTTTATTATTGTATATAATATGTGTATATTAAATTTAATTATATTTTAGATGAAAATAGTTTATATAGATTCCCAAAATGTTCATAAAGCATTAGAAAATTATCATAATTGGATTATTGATTGGAAAAAGTTTTTTGTATATTTAAAAGAAAAGTATAAGGCTGATAAGGTAAAAATATTTTTTTGATATGTTTGTAAACATAAATTTTTTTATCAAAGTTTATGAAAAATATGATTTGAAGTTTGTTTTAAAGAAACTTTAGTTTTGCCAAATTGAGAAATAAAATGAAATGTTGATATTGATATAGCTATAATTGCATTAATAGATTTTTACGAATATTCAGTATCTAATGCTTATTTAGTAACTTGAGATTGAGATTATAATAGTTTAATATTATTTTGGATTGAAAAATGAGTATTTTGAAAAGTATTTGTACCATGAATTAACAATTCATCTGTATTATTAAAAAAAGTAGCAAAACAAAATATTATTGATTTAATACCTATGAAAAATAAATTACAAAAAAATAGCTAAATATTAATATATTTAGCTATTTTTGGTAGAGAGGACAAGTTAAGTATTTCTCTTAATTTGGACATCTCATCGTGAACATTATTATTATATCAAACATTTCCCAAAAATCAAAACTTTTTACTCCATTTCTAACAGCACATCCTAGCTGTTTTTTCTTTCCCAAAAATCACCTTTACATAAAACACATTTTAACTATACTTAAAAAGCCAAAAAACTTTAAAGTGTTGATGTTAAAAAAAGAAATATTAAGGAGGAAATTAGCTTTTCCTCTCCTTCTTGTTCTTTTTTTAGCACATAAGGTTTTTTGGCAATATAATCAGGTAGTTAATTTCCTCCTTTTTGTATTGTCAAAAAACCGTCTCGTCCGAAGCTAAATTACTAGCTCGTTTTTTGGTAACAATTTATTTTGTTACCTTTTTTATTTATGAATAAAAATAAATTAAATATAAGTGAAGAAGAGTTAATATATTTATGTGAAATAATTAAATCTGGAGAAAAACTTCCAGCCAAATATAAAGAATTGTTATTTTGAAAAGAAACTGAAAAAAAAGAATATGAGTTAAAATACGGATGTAAAGAAAGGGAAGAAGATATTATAGCTGAAACATATAGTTGTCCATTACAAAAGGTTCGTACATTTGAACCTGATAAAATAGTAAATCATGAAGAATTTATAAGAGATGAAGATACTAAAAAAGAATTTCATAATGGATGGAATAATAAACTTATATTTTGAGATAATTTACAAGTTTTAAAAACACTATTAACTGATACTTTACTTCAAAAACAAATCAAAGAAAACTGAGGGATTAAATTGATATATATAGATCCACCATTTGCGACAAAATCAGATTTTGCAAAGTGAAAATGAGAAAAAGCATATACAGACAAGATAGCAGGAGCAGAGTTTATAGAGTTTATAAGGAAAAGACTTATTTTGATGAGAGAACTTTTAGCTGATGATTGATTTTTAATAATTCATTTAGACCAAAAGAAAGCTCAATATATTAAAGTTGTTATGGATGAAATATTTTGAGAAAATAATTTTGTTAACGAAATTATTTGGAGTTATAGAAGTTGATGAGCTTGAAAGAAAACATTACCTAAAAAACATGATAATTTATTTGTTTTTAATAAAGATTGAAATATAAAAATAAATTCATTAAAGGAAAGACAATATTTAGAAAAAGATTTTATGTGATCATCAGTTGATGAAAATTGAAGATTTTATGTAGATAATTTATTAAGAGATGTTTTTGAATGAGTTATTAATATTAATGAAGATTGAAAAGTCAAAGATTATAGTACTAGACCTGTATTAAATGTTTCTGTTGAAAGAATTTGATATCCAACTCAAAAACCAGAATGACTTTTAGCTATTTTAACAAATATTTTTTCTAATGAATGAGATATAGTTTTAGATGCTTTTTGATGAAGTGGTACAACAATTGCAGTTGCTGAAAAATTATGAAGAAAATGGATTGGTATTGATTGTGGTAAATTAGCAATTTATACTATTCAAAATAGATTAATGAACTTAAAAAAAGAGATTTGAAACAAGTGAGATAAACTAGTACCTAAACCTTTTGCAGTTTATAATGCTTGATTATATGATTTCAAAATCCTTTCAAACTTAGATTTTGATACTTATAAATGGTTTGTACTTTCACTTTTTCAGTGTAAGCAAGAAGAAACAATTATAAATAGTTTTACTGTTGATTGAAAATTATGACTTAATTATGTAAATGTATTTGATTTCAATCATTGAGTAGAGTGAAAAACACTAGATTATGGTTATATTCATCACTTGGATGAGATTATTGGGAATAAAATTTGAAAGAAATTTTTTATAATTGTTCCTGCTACGAAAGTAGATTTTTTAGAAACTACGGTTAATTATAATAAAAAAGAATATATCATTTTGAGAGTGCCTTATAGTATCATAAATGAACTTCATAAAAAGGATTTCGAGAAAATTATTCAGCCAAAAAGTGAAGCTGATGTAAATAATACAGTTGAAGCTGTATGATTTGATTTTATTAGATCACCAAAAGTAGAAGTAGAATATACTATAGATGATCAAAATGCTTATATAAAATTAATCACATTTAAATCAAAAGTTATTTTTAATAAACAAACAGATTTTGAAAACTTAGAAACACTTTCAAGTATAATAATTGATTATAATTACAATTGAGAATATCTTCATTTTGAAGAAGTATTGTTTGCTGATATTATAAAGAAAAATGATTATATAATTACATTAAATAAATCAAAATTAGTTACAGATTGTATGATTGTTTATATAGATATTTTCTGAAATGAAAAAAGAGAAAAAATTAATTTAAAAACATTTAATCAAAAATAATATGCCTATAAAAATATTAAATGAAGACTTGGTATTAAAAGTTTCATCTTCTTATGATTTATCAAATTTTAATCCAAATAAATATGATGATTTCTTGGAAAAACTATGCGGAACTAGGAAATATCAAATAGAATCTATAAAAAATACTTGTATCTCGCATTCTAAAAACTTTCACAAAACTATAATTGAATAATCTTTAATCTAAGCCATAAACAAGACTTCAAGTAAACACAAAAAAACACGATTTTTTCGTGTTTTTTTGTTGAACTTTTTTGTCAAAAAAACTTGACAAACGATAAAGCTCCAAAATCGAAGTATATTATATATCAACTTAGTATACTTATGAATAAATTTACTTGAATTGCTACAAAAATCAAACATTTTTATCAAATATTTGATAAAAGAACTTATGAAATCTTTAAATATATAATTTATTCTTTTAT
>JAUXPL010000035.1 GCA_030683605.1 Candidatus Altimarinota bacterium | reverse complement strand
TAATTTTATAAAATAGCTGTAAAATTTAATACTTTAATAAGTGTGACTTTTTTATTGTCCTTAAAATTTGTTATTTTTCTAATTTTTAGTAAAATCCTTCTATTAAAAATACCATTATTCCTTAAGTTAATGGTATTGGGGGGTTAGAGGTAAAAACCAGAGTACTACTTTTTTGAGCCTCCTCCCCTTAGAATTAAGGGGAGGAATTCAAGGATGGGTTATTTTTTTAAAACTTTCACTTTCTCTTCATAAATAAGTACATGAGTAACATTATTACAATACTTAATCACATTAATATATATACGAAATTTACATAATCATTTGGTAATGATACATTCATTCAATAAAATGAAGTAATTAATGTAAGTGGTAATATTAGAGCTGAGAAAAATGTAAGTATTTTCATTACATAGTTCATATTCATATCTACGATTGATTTAAATGCATCCTCGATACTTGTAATATGCTCTTCTAATATAGTTATACTATTTACTATATATAATATTTTATCCTCTAAATCTTCGAAATATTCTTCTATTTCTCATTTAAATATTTTATTAATATTTGATTCTGTAGATCTCATTACAGCTACTTGCGGTAAAAACATATGCTTCAAGAAAATAATATTTCTTTTCTTTATCATTATTTCATTTACGAGTTTATAATCTACTTTTTCAAATACAAATTTTTCCAATTTGTGTAAATCTTTTTTTATATTGTTTATTGATTTAAATATTTTTTCAAACATAGATTCAATTATTTCATACAATATATATCAAGAATATATTTTTGTATTTTCATTGTCATAGAAATCCTGCTTTTCATATTTTGTAAATATTCTATCTACATGTACTCATGAGAAATTTCTAAATGTTATAAGTAAATCTTTTTTTAAGAATATATTAAATTCATTTAATTCATAGATCTTTGAATTAACTAAATATTTTGGAAAATGTAAAACCATGAAAAAATAATCTTCATAAGAATCGATTCTTGCTCTTTGGTTTTCTTCCATACAGGCTTCAATATCTAATTCATGAAAATCATGTTCTTTTAAAACATTATAGATAGTTTTTTTATCCAAATTATAACCATCTATCCAAGTTATTCATTTTATTTTTAATTCTCTAATCATAATCTGGAATTATTTTATAAAACTACTTATCCGATATTAATCTTATTTCCAAAGGAATACTTTCTTTAATATGTAAATCAGTTTGTGGAAAAGGAATTGTAAAATTATTTTCTGTCAATGTCTTATAAACCAATTTTATAAATTGTCATTTAGTTGAAGTAGGTGTAGTTAAGTCATCTGAGTCTATCCATACATTCAACAAATAATTTACACTACTAGGTCACATTTCAATCATTACAATTGTTGGAAATAATGAATCAGTTCTGATAAAATCTAAATCAGATACTATTAATGCTCATAATATTACTTCTTCAACTTTTTCATATTTAGTTCAATAAGATACTCAAAATGGTATTTGTAATCTTATTCTATTATCACCTAAAGACCAATTAATAATATTATTTTGTACAAAACTTTGGTTAGGAACAATTATATTAACATTATTTGTTGTTCTAATTGTAGTAGATCTCATATTTATACTAATTACTACTCATTTCAATCAATCACTCAATTCAATGTAATCACCTGTTTTAATACTTTGTTCAAACATTAATATCATACCAGATATAAAATTAGATACAATAGTTTGTAAACCAAATCATATACCTACTGATAGTGCTGATACTATCATTGTAATGTTTGATAAATCTATTCATATAACTTTCAAAGAAGATAATACAACTAATATAATTATTAAATAATATCATATATTAGCTAAAATAGTTACTGTTCAATTTGATATATTTTTATTTCTCTTTTTCAATGAATAAATTATTTTTTGATAATATTTTCATATTGATATTCATAAATATACTGTAAAAACAAATATAAAAATACTTAGTAAATTAATTTTTAATCATAATCATGAAAATAATTGATAATTTAAAATTTTTATTAATTCTGAATAAATAGGTATGAAATCTTTTAAAAAAGATAATTCATGATAACGACTAATTCATATTACCAATAATAGTAAAATAATAGTAAAATAAAAAGTAAAAATTAATAATTTATCCTTGATATAATTTATAATAGGCATAAAATAATGTTAATATTAATATATGTATTATACAATATTATTTAATTTAAAGCAAAAAATTGATAATTTATTCATTATTTTTTAAGATTTACAGTTTATTTTTTTAATAATAATTATATATCTAACCAAATCAAATTTAAATAAAAATTCATGTAAAAAAAATGGATAAAAATTATAATTATACTTTTTTTCCAAAAAAATAAAGACTAGTTTTCTAGTCTTCATATATTTTAAGTTATTATTTATCTTCAATGTCTTCATTTTCTTTTTTCTCACTTTAATTCTTCTAGTTTAGTTTTCTCTTCTGTTGTTAACTCAATTCCTGATTCTTTTTTATCTATTATTTTCTTTATTTCATCCATTTGATTTTTTCTTTTTTGCATCTCTATTTTTCTTTCATTCCTTTCCTTAATTATTTCATTTCTTAATGCATTTTGTTCATCTGTAAGTTTATTTCAAGCAAGTAAAGCATCTATAACAGCTTCTTCTTTTTCCTTTTTTGCAAAATTTTCATCCATTATTTTCTTATTTTCTAATCCTTTTTTATCATAAAATGCTTTCTTTTCATCATTTGTCATTGATTTTAATGCTGTTTTTTCTGCATCTGTTAAATTATAATATCCTCATTTATTTCAAAAATGTTTTCAAAAACCAAATCATCAAAGTCACTTTTTAAATTCGCCTTTAATTATTCTTCATGTACTAGTAGTTCAGGTATTTGTATCATTAGCAAAAGTACTTCAAATTCAAGCAGTAACAATACTCACAAGCAATAGTCCTGCAAGAATTTTTTTATTTATCATAAAATTTTTCTATAAATTAAAAAATAAAATTAGAATTTTTTCTTATGCAAATAAAATAATATATTTTTTTACCATTATTAACTTATATAATTATTACTTTTATATTATTAATTTTACTTTTTAGTAAAAATAAATATTATTAGTTTGCAAAGGAAACTTTGTTTTGTAGTGTAACCTCGATGTTACACTTTTTATTATGTCTATTAATGTTAAGAATAGATTAAGAATTTTATAAATTATTTTTTAATTGTTAAAATAAAATTGTTTAATATTTTTCAGTAATTACTAAAAAATGTAATAATCGAGGTTACATATGTAAATATAATAACAATAGGTAAGAAATAATTAAGAAATTGTTTCTTTATTTTTTTGAATACATAAATTCCTTATTTTAAAAAGGAATTGTTTTGTATTTATAGGTATTTTTATTCTTTTAATTTCATTATTAATTAAAGTAATTATTTCATTTAATTCACTACTACTACATTTTTCAATATTAATATTTATAAAAAATGGTAAAATATCCGGATTTAAATCATAATTCTTTTTTGCGGTATTTAGTATAAAATCGTTTAAATACTCATATCAATTAATTATTCATACTCTATTTTTTAATTCTTTAAATTTATTTAAATCATTTTTGTCTGGGGTTCAAAGTAGATATATATCATTTATTTTATTTTTAGTATTATCTATTAAAAATAATACATTTTTATTTAATCAATCTATAGAAAAATCATTTAATACACTATTAGTTATGTTTTTTTCTTTTTTTGTATTTAAATGTTCATTGAAATTAACTATTTTACCCATATTCATAATTTATAAATAATATTATTAATATATTATCATAATAATATTTATTATCAAAATAATAATATTATGATTATAAAAAAATATATATTAAACGAAAAAAATAAATATAATATTAAAAGCACAAAAAAACACTTTTAAAAGTGTTTTTTTGTGTTAAATTAATAATAGTATAACTAACAAAATCCATAAAACAAGCCTTTACTTTTTATCCTATGAATAAAAAAAGGATTCTGTTAGTTATAAATATGAGTATAATTATTTAAATTAAGAATTAAGTAAGAATAATATTATAATTACAAAAATAAAACTAGAAATTAATTCTAGTTTTATTTTTAATCAATATTTTGGTGGATTCACCGGGGATCGAACCCGGGACCTACCGCTTAAGAGGCGGGTGCTCTACCTACTGAGCTATAAATCCATTTTAAAGTGTGGATAGTTTATATATAAAGATAAAAAAATCAAATAAAAATATTTGATTTTTTATTACTCTACAATTGTTTGCTTTTTATCTTCGAATTTTTTATCAAACAAAGCAAAATCTACATTTTTAAAAATTATATCTAACATTTCTCATTTTTGTAATACTTCATATGAAGAAAATATTTTTTTATCATTACTTGTTCATATAGTATATTCATTTAGTTTTGCAATATTTCTTTGAATATTATATAAATGACTTTTCTCACATATTTTATAAGAATAAAAATCTGATTTATTTAAACATTCAGAAGAAAATGTATCTTTTGATATTTGAGCATTTAATTCTAAATATGTTAATAATCTTTTATAAGAAATATCATTTGAATAAGACATAGAAACTACATTATTTATAGATAAATCATCTGTAAATAATTTTTTACTAAATGTATCAAAATACAATATATGTTCTTTTTCATAATAACTATTAGCACTAGGCAAAACTTCATACAAAGTAACCTGTTTTAATCAATATATAGAATTAATAAAATTATTTAATTTATCTTTTTCACTGGCATATGATGGTTTATCTATTAATCTAGTAATTTTATTTAAATCTTTTGATGTAAAGTTTCAAACATTTAATCAAGCTAATTTATAATTCATATATATTCAAAAATTTACTGCTTTAGAATAATCTACATATTCTTCATAATTTGAAATTCATATTTCTTTTAATATAGAATTAAGAGTTTTTTCTTGTCAATTTATGTTAATAACTTTTGAATTAAATAAACATTTATAATCTGTTGTTTTACATTTCTTTTCATCAAAACTATATTTATAAACAAATTTTGTATACATATAAGCGAATTCTCACCATCTCACTGCTCTATCTCAAGATAAATAACTAGTATTTTTGATTACACCATATTTAACTAAAATTTTTAAAAATTTTTCATATGAGTCATCTTGATATGATATATCTTTAAATTTGAGATTTATTTGTTCTTTATAAATATTTTTAATACTTGTAACTCATATAGTATTAGTTTCTAAGTTTTGTTTTAAAAAATCTAATACATTATCTAGATTCTTTAAGATATTTTCCTTTTTAGAAATTAATTCAATATTAATGTAATTATGTCTATTTAATTCTTTATCTAATGGATAGAATATTTTAAAATTACATTTACTTAAATTAATTGGATTACCATTTTCATCTGTAGTAAAAAAATAATTATAATAATAATTGAAATAATAATCACCATAGTTTTGTTCATTTATTGAATCATTACAATAGTAATATCATTCTAATCATTTAAAACTAAAAAAGTCTTTTTGTTCATCAGCTTTATCTCTTAAAACAACATCATATATCTCTTTTGCTGTTTTTCATTTTCAATCGTATAAATATATTTGTCACATATTTAACGACATTGATTCATATAATTTATCTCAAAAATAATATCCATACTCAAAAATATTTGATATTTTACCTGTTAAACTTTTTATTTCTATTTTAGGAATATTAGTAGAAAACTCATAATTAACTTTTTCAAAATTCTCTTTATTTAAAGTAATATTTCAAAGAATTTTATTTATTTCATTTTTAAGTTTTTCTTTTAATTTTTCATTATATAAGTCTGCCTCTATATTAATAGTTACTAATTTATTATTATAATATCATTGATAAAAATTACCCCAGTAATCTCAGTTATTTAAATCATCTTTGTTAACAGGATAATAAAAATCTACTCATCAAATATTTTTCTTTAATAATTTTTGATATTCTTTGTTATAAAATCAAGTATTTTCTAAGTAATAGAAGAATTCTTTATCATTTTTAAATTCTCTAATATTTTTAAAACTTAAATCTAGCTTTTTAATCAAATCTTCAGCTGATCTTTTTTGACTTAATACAAAATTTGTATTTTTATAGTAATTAAAAATTTCATAATTAGGATTGATAATAAATGTAAATAAATCATCTACTACTTTTCCACTTTTATTTATAGTTTCTAAATCGTTTCTATATTTTCAAAAATCAATTATTTCTGTTATTTTATTTTTTTGTGAATCTTTTAATATATTTTCTAAAATAAAATCTTTTGCCTCTGATATCAATAGAGCATATCACATAGAATTATCTCACCATCAACCTATTCAAAATGTAGGAATTCAAATAATTTTTCATCTAGAATTAATTAAAGCTCATCAAGAATTTCATCATGCGATAGTAGTGTCAGTTTTAATATATTTATAATAATTATACTCAGTAGTACCACTAACTACTCATTTTGTTTGAGTAATAGTATCTGCTCATATCCAAGGATATCAAATAGCAACTACTTCATCTTGAACAGTAGGTAGATAATCAAAATCTACTTCTATGTATTTAAAAGACTTATAATTAACAGTATTTCAATAAATATCTTCAGCATCAATTTTTAAAATAGAAATGTCTAATTTATCATCTCTATTTATTAAGCTTGCAGTATAATCACACTTTGGTTTTTCATTTTCATTTGTAGTAATACATACAGAAAAAGCGCTTGCTAAAACAGAATTTTCATTTTCTACAACATGATTATTTGAAATAATTATTCCTTTATCATTTATTATAGATGCACTTCACCAACCAAGCATAAATGGAAGCTTTCAATTTGTATCAGAGAATGAAATAATTTGTACAACTGGAGATATATTTTTATAATTATCTGCATATAAATTATTTCAAATAAAAAGTAATAATACTGTAATAATAAAACTAATAATTTTTTTAATACTCATATGAAAAATTTAATAAATAAGATGTAAAAATCATTCTAAATCTAATAATTCTACTCACAATTCATTTGCTTTTTTTAACTTACTTCAAGCCTTTTCTCAAGCTAACAAATAATCGGTATTTTTACTAACAGAAGTAACAAATGTTCATCATACTGATTCTAATTTTTCTACTAATTGTTCTCTAGAATATCACTCAAAACTTCATGTTATACATACTTTTTTTCAGTTTAGGATTGAATCATTTTCTACTACTTTTTCTTTATAATATTCTATATTCAATATTTCTATTAATTCGTTTAATAATAACTTATGAGAATCATTTTGGAAATATTCTATTACATTTTTAGCTATTTCTGGTCATACATCTTCTAATTCTTCTAGTTCTTCTATATTCCCCTCTCATCTAAGAAGAGGAGCTAGGGGTGAGGTTATTAATTTAGAAATAGTTTTTGCTGTTTTTTTACCTACTCCAGCTATTCATAAAGCTGTAAGTAATGTATTTATAGATAGATTCTTAGCATTATCTACTGCTTCAATTAGATTATTTACAGATTTTTCTTTGAATCATTCTAAAGTTAAAATTTCTTCTCTTTTTTCTGAAATTTTGAAAATATCTACCAAGTTATGAATTATTCATTCTTGTAAAAATAACTCTACTTGTTTTTCTCCGAATCAATCAATATTAAATCATTGCTTCCCTACTGCAAAAGTCAATTTTTCGCTATGTTTAGCAGGACAATCTATATCATTAGGACAATAAAATCTGACTTTTTCATCATCTTTTTTAACTAATGTTTTACAGCTTGGACAATATGTAGGTGGAACAATTTTTTCGAAATCATCTCTATCTCATTCTTTTACTACTGATATAATTTTTGGTATTACTTCTCCTGCTCTTTTTATGAAAACTGTATCTCCTATTCTAACATCTAGATTTTCTACTTCTTCATAATTATGCAAAGTAGCTCTTTTTACTATTACTCAACCAATATTTATAGGTTCCAAGTTTGCAACTGGTGTAATTGTACCTGTTCTTCATACACTATGTTCTACACTTAGTACTTTTGTTGTAAGTATTTCAGCTGGAAATTTGTAAGCAATAGCATATTTTGGATGATGCTCTGTCCATCAGATACTTTCCCATAAACTTATATCATTAACTTTTAAAACTAATCAATCTATCTCGAAATCTATAGTTTTTTTCACATTTCAAAAATTTTCAATAGCTTCAATTACTTCATTTATTCAATTTAATTTTTTGAAATAACTTGAAATACTAAATCATAGTTTTTGTAATTCAAGTATAACTTTATAATATTCAACATTATCCCCCTTTCATCTAAGTAGAGGGGCTAGGGATCAGGTTACAAATTCATCGAAATTTGCCAAATCATAGGCAAAAAATTGCAATTTTCTCTTTTTAGTAACATTTGCATCTTTCATTCTTAGGCTTCAACTAGCTGCATTTCTAGGATTTGAGAATATCTTAGTTCCCTCTTTTTTTGCTGTTTCATTTAATTCATGAAATACAGAAATAGGCATTACTACTTCCCCTCTGACTTCTAATTGGTCTTTAAAAGCTATTTTTTTTGGAATATTTGCTATTTGTTCTACATTAACAGTTACATCTTCTCACTCTATTCAATTCCCTCTTGTAATTGCCTGTACTAATTCACCATTTTTATATATCAATTCTACTCCTAATCAATCAAATTTGAATTCTAAAACATATTCAATAATTATTCCTTTAGTCCCCTCTCCTCTAAGGAGAGGGTTAGGGTGAGGTTGGTCTAAGTAGTTAACAAGATTTATTGCTATATTCTTCTTTACTCTATCATCGAAATCTTTCAAATCCTCTTCATTATAAGTATTATCAAGACTTATCATTGGTCTAGAATGTGCTACCTTTTGAAAAGTTGATTCAAGTATTTCTGATCATACATTCTCTGATGTTTTTTTTGTAATTTGATATTTATTCTCTAATATATTGAGTTTTTTAAATAATTCATCGTACTCAAAATCACTTATTATAGGCTCATCTTTATTATAATATAAGTCAGAATGATAATTAATAAGATCTTGAAGTTTATCTACATCTTGAGTAGAAAACTCTGAAATATCCATTTTTAGGTATTTTTTTGATAAATCTAACACACTTTTATTGTTAAAAAATAAATTTTTACACAGCTTACCCTATCTATAATAGTTAAAAACTAATTTTTAAAAGCATTTATAAGAGAAAAAATCAAATATAACTAATTATTAACATTTAGAAATATTATAATATTTTTGTATAAAAAAATGAAACAAAACTAGGATTTTACTATGATTTTTTCATTACTCTATGTATACATTTTTAGTACAAAAATACAAGTTTTTCTTGTTAAAAAGTATTTATAAAAAACTAGTATATTGTCTATTTTGAGCTATAAAATAGGATATTATATTATTTAACTAAAAAATAATAAAAAAATAATTAGCACGTTATTTAGAAAATAGATATAATACCTATGTAAGTTACTACAAGTTACTTATCGCTCCTTAAAATAACTTTTTCTTTGCTAGAATGGTACTTGCATAAATCCTGCAAGATAACCTAACAAAAAATATCCAGCTTATGCTGAAAAAATAAAAACAAAAACGGCAGTATAGTTGTATTAATTTAGAAATTAATTACCAAATTAATTTTTGTATTAATGCAACTATCTCCAAAAAAAAAAGAACAAAACAACAAAAATAGGATTTCAAATCCAAAAAAATAAAAATAAATGAGCATGGTGAATTGCTCAATAAAAATTACCCAAGCATTGTTAAAGTTATAGAAAGTTGGAAACTTTCAAGAAGAATCCGGATTAGATCTTCAAAATCTATCTATTTTCCCCTAATATTATAAAAATAATTTTTTATTTTAGGCTTGTGAAAAAAAGATACCTATATTAAATTGAGTATTGTTACAAAACATACTCTTTTTTTTGTGTAAAAAACAGCTTTATGTACACATAATTAGTACAAAATTACTAAATATATTTTTTTAAAAAACATTGTTTTATTTGATTACATAGCCATTATATATTCAATATATGGTATTTTAATGAAAAACTAATTCAATTTTTTGAAATTATTTTTAATAAATGTTAGAATATATATGTAAGTTACATATGTAGCTTATCGCTCTTTAAAATAATTTTTTCTCTGCCAGAACGGTCCTTGTAAATATCCAACAAGTAAGCCTCACAAAAAAATGCGAAAGCAAACAAAAATAAAAACAAAAAAGGTAGCACAAATTATATATTTATATAATTTTACCATTAAAAAAACACAAAAATAGGATTTTTAAAATCCAAAAAAATAAAAACAAAAAAGCATGGTGAATAGCTTTAAAAAAATTACCCAAGCAGGGTTTAAATTAGAGAAAGTTAAAAACTTTCATGAAGTACAAGGATTAGAACTTCACAATCGCTCTATTTTCCCCTAAACAACTACAAAAAAATAAAATTTAGTTTAGGATGTGAATATTAGACATATATCAAATTGAGCCACTATTACCAAATAAGCTCAATTTTTTTGTTGTTTAATTTTCTTTACAAAAAATGGATTGGAGGTAGAATAAAACCAATTAAGGAAAATAATTAATTAACCCATCCTTGAATTCCTTCCCTTAATACTAATGGAAGGAGGCTACATTTTTTAAAAATATGAACGAAAATATAAAAAAACTGTGAGAATTGATAAAAGTATCTAATAAAATACTATTAATAAACCATATTAGAATGGATATGGATGCTTTTTGAAGTCTGTGTGCTATGTATGATATACTTAAACAACTTTGAAAAGAAGTAAGAGCAATAAATGATGAAACTCCTTTAGAAACATATGCTTTTACATGATACAATCATATAATAGAAACTAATGTAATATTAGATTCCCCCGTCCTTAATAAGGAGGGGGCTAGGGGGTGGTGAGTTCCTGAATTAATCATTAGTTTCGATGCAGCAAGTTTGGATCAATTATGAAAATCTTACACAGAAAATATAGAAGTATTTAATAATACAGAATTTTATGTAATTGACCATCATATCACTAATCCATGATTCTGAAAAACTAATATTATAAATACGAATTCATCTTCTACTTGTGAATTAACTTTTGATATTTTAAAAGAATTAAATCTAGTTAAATATATAACACCAAAAATTGCTACTTCACTAATGTCTTGAATATATACTGATACTAATATATTTTATAATTCAAATACAACGAAAAACACTCATATCGTAGCTTGAGAACTTATAGAATTATGAGCAGATTTCAGAAAACCGTATTATGAATTTTATATGAAAAGAACATTTGAAAAATCAAAATTATGGTGAGAAATACTAGCAAATCATATGAAAAATATAGAAAATTGAAAAGTAGTTTATGCATGCGTTAAACAAAACACATTTGATAAAACTAATACGGACGATAGACAATTAGCATGAATAATATCTGAATTTTTTGCTAACATTGAGTGAGTAGAAATATGCTTTTTGAGCTATGAAATGTGAAATTGACAAATTAAAACTAGTTTTAGATGTACAGAAAAATACAATGTAGCAGCTATTGCAGAAAAATTTGCTTGATGATGACATAAGCAAGCATCTTGATTTAATAGTGATAAATCAATTGAAGAAGTAGAAAATGAAATAATTCATGAATTAAAAATAGAACTTAATAAATAAGTTCTATTTTATAATGGATCAAATCTATCACATGCAGGTAATTCAGCAACCAAGTCTAATCATTTAAAATGAGAATTAGGATGCACACAAGTAACATATTTATATTTATCTGGTCATTCTAATCATTCCTTATTGCAACAATTAAAACAACAATCCTTTGTATATTTAACTAAAATTGATATATCTTGTGTAATTTTTTCGCCAACTCAATCTACCGAAATTATTTTATTATTTATTAAATCCATAATATTTAATTCATTATTTTTTTGCATATTTAGTATTTAATAGTTATAATACTTATTTTTTATAATCTTTTTTTATTTTTTGTCAAATTAATATGGCTCTTTTCTACCTAGCAGGAAAAAAACTATGATAAAACAAGCTTGTTGAAGCAAAATTTTGCGACAAGCTTTTTTAAATACATAGATTTCAATTTGAATCAATGAGATTGTCTTTTAGCAACCTTACATAAATTATTAA
>JAUXPL010000011.1 GCA_030683605.1 Candidatus Altimarinota bacterium | reverse complement strand
TTAATAATTTATGTAAGGTTGCTAAAAGACAATCTCATTGATTCAAATTGAAATCTATGTATTTAAAAAAGCTTGTCGCAAAATTTTGCTTCAACAAGCTTGTTTTATCATAGTTTTTTTCCTGCTAGGTAGAAAAGAGCCGTAAAAACTAGTTTTTCTTTACTTTTTTTTATTTGCTAATTGTCAACATGCTGCATCAATATCATCTCACATAGTTGCTCTAATCGTAGATACAACTCAATAATGCTGTAATATTTTTTGAAATTTTTCAATTATAAATCTAGGAGTTGTTGTATATCAATCAGAACTAGTTCATTCTCAAGCATTATATGGAATAAAATTAACATGCGCCAATTTTCATTCTAATAATTTACCCAATTCATGTGCTAGTTTAATATGATCATTAACTCAATTAATCATTATATATTCATAAAATACTTTTTTATTAGTTTCTGCTACATAATCATCAAGAGACTTCATTAAATCTACCAAAGGATAAGTATGATCTACGGGCATTATTCATTTTCTAATATCATCATTAGGTGCATGAAGTGAAATTGCCAAACTTGTTTGTGGAAAATCCTTGGTAAATTTTCTAATTCATGGAACAATTCAACATGTAGATACTGTTATTCTCCTATTTGCTAAATCAAACTTTTTTTGTTCAGTTGCGAAATTTATTGTATCACGAACTATATCATAATTTAACATAGGTTCACCCATTCACATATATACAATATTTCTAAGTTTATTTCATTCATCATTTAATAATTTTGCAGCATAATAAACTTGTTCAATTATTTCATTGAATGACAAGTTTTTAAGTAATCATAGTTTTCAAGTAGCACAAAAAGAACAAGCCATTGGACAACCTGCTTGACAACTAATACATAATGTTACCCTACCTGTTAAATGTCTCATGATAACAGATTCTATATACTCTCAAGTACTAGTCTTGAATAATAATTTAGTAGTCTGTCCATTTTCACTTGTATTTACTGTATCAACAGTTAAAGATGTGAAATAACAATTTTCTTTTAATAAATCTCTAAGCTTAATTGATAAAGTATTCATCTCATCAAAATCTACAATAAAATTTTTATAAATTGCATTTTCTATTTGAGAATATCTAAAAACTTTTTCTCAATTTTTTTCTAATAACTCTTTTACTTTTTTTTCATCATGAATTGAAATTTTGTCCATTAATTTTTTAATAAATATATAATAAATAATTTTGTATTTATATATAATTTAACCTATTTTATTGTTTTGTAAAGATAAAATTCTTGAAAAATAAAATAAAAGTATTAAAATAATAAAAATAACCTAAAAATATATGAAAAATAAATGAAAATACTCTGCAACTTCAATAGTTGAAGCAATGATAGTAATGCTTATAATAGTTACTTGAGTCACTTGAATGTATAAACTGCTAAGTGAATCTAATAAACTTACTGTTTCTGTTAAAAATAAAATACAAGCCGTACAAATAGCTAGACAATGAATAGAATGATTTACAAATATCAGAGATACAAACTGGATACTTTTTTCTAGCGATTATGCTAATTGTTGGAATACATATAATTATGATTCAGATTGTATATGAAATGATTTAGAGGATACAGATATTAAATCAACAGATACTTATAAAATATATTTAAACAATGAAAATAGATGGGAATTAAAAGAAGATACCTGAGTAACTACATTTAATTATTCTGATAATGACTACAGAAATTTTTTCAAAGTATGATTAGATAACTGAATATTTACACAATCTGGATGAACAGTTGATACAAAACCACTATATACTAGAGAAATAAAAGTAGAATATCCAAATACATGAAGCTCAAATGAATCAAGTTTAAAAATTACTTCTGTTGTACAATGGTCAGATAGTTCTTCTACGGTTCCTTATAAACTAGAAATAGAACAAACTTTAACTAACTGGAAGAGTAAAAAATAAACCAAAGCTAAGCTTTGGTTTATTTTTTACTTTTTTATATAATATTAATTAAAATAATCATTTGTTTCTCATATAGTATTATCAATAGCTTTTTTAGAATTATTTTGAATATCATTAAAAGGATTATTAAAATTAATATTTGTATTAGATATTCATCAAGCTAATATTTTTTCAGCTGCTTTTAATATATCATTATCAGCTTCTCAATTTGATATCATAGTAGGAGATTTATCTCAAAAATCTCTTTTTAAGTCTATTCACCATTTATTTAAATCTTGTCAAATATCAGTTGTAAGTAAATTATGAGCTTCTAACATCTTTGGATTTCATCAAGAATTTTCTATAAAAGCTCTAATTATATCTCTTAAGATTATTAATAAATATTTTTTTTGTAATTCAATATTTTTAGAACTATCTATTTTATCACTATTATTATCAAAAATTTTATTCTTAACACTATTAATATCTTTTGAAAATTCATCCCAAGTAGCTTTACCATTTTTATCTTTTATAAATCATCCTGACTGATGCATCTTTAAAGTTTTTCTGGCAACTTGGTATGGACATAGTCAAGTTACTCATTGTTCCTTGAATCAATCAGTCATGAATTCTTCTTTGAATTCTATTTCGTCTGAAAACGATCTAATTTTTGAATAATATTCTTTAAAAATTGGATTTTTATCTTTTTCAAATAATATTATTTTATCAGTTTTTGAAAAAACTCAGTTATCTGTATTTGCTATATTTATTGCTCTTACTAAAGGAGTACTATATTTTTTCCAAAATTCTCTAGATCTTTCCAGTCTATCTTTTTCTAATCATTTTTTTTCTAATCAATCATTAAATAATTCTTTAGCTTCTTTTCCCATAGATGAATATTTACCTCAATAAGCTACTGTAATTTTTTCTGATAATTCAATAATTAATTTATTAAACAAAATCATATCTGAATAAGTAGATGACATTCTAGCAATAATCATAGGCATTCAATCTCAATCCCATAAAGTTTTTATCTTATTAAAAGTAGTCTGATCAATATTATATAAAGATCATGAGAATATTAAACAAAAAAATCATTCACTCATATCCTCAAGTGTTCATCATCTTTCAATAGATTTTTTAAACCATCATATAGAATTTGAAGAAGTTCATCAAGAAGCTTCATCAAATCAAGACTTAAGCATATCTTTTGCTGTTCTTTTATTACTAGCATCTTTATATCATTTTTCTAATTCTCATTCTACTCAAGATTTCCACTTATTTTCATATTCTTTATGTAATCTAGATCTTCTATAAGGTGGCAATTTTTTAGAACATTGTTTTTTTAATAACAAATGTACCAAATATTCTTCAGAAAATGTAATATTTGATTTTTCTGCTTCTTCTTTTGTTTCTATAAATAATTTATCATTTATTCTTCATCATAATGCCTCATACCATAACCGTTTTCATCTATATTCAAATAAAGCTCATTTTGAAGCTAAATGTCAGTATTTTTCAAGCATAAATAATATTCATGCCTCTTTTTTATACTCAGGTGTACTTTTATTCAATAGCCATTTTTCAATTCTTTGTACAGCAATTGGTGAATCTACCTTTGATAAACTATCTAATTCTTTATCCATTTGTTCCGACTCAGCTCTTTCTACCTTTATTAACATATCTTGTTTAATCTCATCTGGCAAAAAACCTCATAATCCTGAAGCAAATTTAGCAGCATGTAAATCATTTCATTTTTTTAATGTTTCTTTTATTCACTCAACTAACATTTTTCATCCTGAAATTATTTCATTAATTGATACTCTATTAAAAAACGAAGTAAAAAATCAATTTTCAAATTTATTTTGTTTATCTTTGATAATATCAGGTTCAATAGTTTGTCAAGTTTTCCAATTTGGATAAAACTTAAATTTATTTATATACAAATCAAGCTCTGATAAAGTAAGATTGTATTCTTTTTCTTCTAATGATATTTTTTCTCATTTTGCATTTGTTGGAATATTATTTTTCTTTCTTTCACCTTTACTATAATCTGAATAATCTTTTCTTTCTCAAAATTGAACAGTTACAGAATTTCATGAAATTTTATTTATTTTAATTAATTCATTATTATCACTTGATACTAAGAACTCAACTTTTTTATCTTCTGTTTTTTCTAAGTATTGTACTGATTTTTCTATTAATTCTCAATTAATAATTTCATGTTTATCCCACTTTTTATTAAAATCATTTCCTTTAGATTTAATTTGATTTATATAGTCTCAAAAATTATTTATTGGTGCTTTTCTTTTTGCTTTATTTTTACTAAATAAATCATAGAAAACTTCATAAGTTATTTTTTCTTTTCAAGCTAGACTTTTTAAATCAATATAATTATCACTTATTCATATTACTTCGTAAATCGAATTTTTTGATTCAAATATTGTTCATTTTTCAAATCACAGTTTTTTTCAATCACTATCTATTTCATCAATCTTATCAATAAATTTTTTGAAATTTATCAACTCAAGCAAATTTTCATCACTTTGATTATTATTATAATTTTTTATTATTTCTTCTTTTTGTTTTATTAATGATTCTAATTGTTTATCATCTTTTTTTGTGCTAAATTCATTTTTTAAATCATTAATTTCTTTATTTAATCAATCTATATATTGTTTAGTCAGACTGGCTTTGTTTTTTTGCAAATCTGTAGTATCTAATCTCTTATAATCAAATTCGGTTAATTTATCATCTGTACTAGAAATTTTGTTTTCAATTTGCTCTGGACTAAAAAAATCTAAAAATAACTCTTTTGTATTTGTTATTTTTGTTAAAAAATCTTTATATGTTAATTTCTGAGTTTCTACAGATTCATAATTGGTAATTATTTTATTTCAATCTCATAAAAGTTTTATTCATAAAGTTTTAGAATTATCATCTATAGAACTAATTTGAAAATATGTGGTTTTACTATCTCATTGAATATCTTTTGTTGTATAAGTAAAAATATTTCATTTTTTAAACTTATCTATATTTTTAAAATTATTATTTTTATTCAAGTCATTAATTGATTTTAATAATTCTTGGAAATTTTGAGGTCACGATTTTTGTATATCTGTATTTATATCACTTAAAATATCCTTAAAATCATTTTCTAAATTTTTAAATCATATTTCAGTAGCCAACTTATCTATAGAATTATTATATGCAAAAAAATCTTTAGATAAGAGAGTAATATCTGATAATGGAGTATTTTCAATTATACTATTTATTTGTAAATCAGTTAATCATTCTGATAATAAATTACTTTTAATTAATTTTTCTTTTAATTTTGTTGCATCACTTTTAGTTAATATTCAAATATCAGAAGCTTTTTGGAGATCAATAGTAGGAATAAATTTTTCTACTAATTCTTTCTTTTCAGAATCGTTGAAAAAATTTAATTCAAATAGAATTCTAATATCATTATCAATTATTCTCAATGTAGAAATATCATACAAAATTCATTCTACTTGTTTTCTTTTATCTATTCAATATTTATCCAATCTATTGTTAATTTCTGACTCAGAAAATCAATTAAGAAAATTAAAAGTATTTTTTTTATTTCTTAATTTTATATTATTTATTATTTTTTCTAAAAATACATTAATTTTTTTATCAGAATTAATAAGTGAATATAATTCTTCTATGGTCAATGTATCTATTTTTTTAGATATTTTATCTTTTTCTGAATTATTATAATCATATTCTTGACTAATAATTCATAATAAATTATTTCTAGCATTTTTCACTTTTAAGTAATCTTTTCAAATAGCTCTTTTTAAATCAAAAATACTAATATCTTCTAACTTGAAATTCTTAAAATCATTATTCATAGATTTAAATCTATTCATATCTGAATCCAAATTAGTAACTGAAGCTAAAGTATTATTATTCATAATATCATTAATAAAAGTTATCTTATCTTCTGATATTTTCTCTGATACAAATTGTTTTATAAATTTACTTTTTAAATCTTCTGATGTATTATTAGGTATTTCACTATTTTCATTAACATTATTATTTCAATTAATTGCCATATATTGTTATATTAAATATTATTTACTTATATTATACTATAAAATCATTAAAAAAGCAAAAAAACTTTCATTAAAAAATTAGACAAAACAACTATGATTAGTAAGATATAAAATATAAATTAATATATATAATAATTAAATAAAAAAATGATAATAATATGAATAATAGTTTCTATAATTTTATTCTCAGTAATTGTAATAGTACATGAATTATGACATTTTTCTACTGCTAGATTTTTTTGAGTAAAAGTAGAAGAATTTTGATTATGAATTCCACCTAGAGCAAAAAAACTTTTTACTGATAAAAAATGAACTCTATACTCATTAAATTGGTTACCAATTTGATGATTTGTAAAATTAACAGGAGAAATGCCAAACTCTTTTTTAGTATATAAGTCTAATTGAGAATTATATAATAACGAAAATTTAGAAAATGATTTAGAAAAATGAATAGCAGTATATAACTCAGAAAATATAAAAATATCAGTAGAAGATTCCAAGATGATTCTAGATAAATTAAAAGAAAATAATGCAGGATATAATCTAATGAATAAACCAGCTTGGCAACAAGCTATCATAATTCTTGCTTGAGTTTTTATGAATTTTTTACTAGCATCATTAATTTTTACAATATTATTTTTTATATGAGTTAAACCAATTTGAATAAATACAAAGATAGAAACTAATCTTGATTTAAAGCTTATTCCTACATATGAACAATCAATAAAATCTTGATTATTATCGAAAGAAAATTGATTTGTACTCTCTCCACTTGAATGAAGTATTTCAGAAAAAGCTTGAATAAAACAATGAGATATAGTTAAATGAATAATTAATAATGATTGAATAATAATCAACATAAATGAAACAGAGAAATTAATTGAAATAATATGAGAAAATGCAAATAAAGAATTAGTATTTGATATTTTAAGAAACTGAGAAAATATAAAAATACCAATTACACCTCTTGTAAATAATCAATCAATTTGAACTGAAAAAAATTGAGAAAAATGAAAAATATGATCATATATATGAGAAAATGTAGTATTAAATAAAAATTTTATATATAAATATGATTTGTTTGATTCTTTAAAATATTGATTTTTAGAGACTTATAATCAATCTCTATTAACATTTAAATGATTATGAATTCTAATTAAAAAAATATTTAATCCTAAAACAGCTGAAGAAAGAACAGAAGCAATTTCTGAAGTAAGTTGACCAATTTGAATAGTAGATTTTGTAAGTAGTTCCCTATCAGCATGAATAACTTTTCTATTTATATTATGAGCAATAATATCTATAAATCTTTGAGTTTTTAATCTATTACCTATCCCTGCATTAGACTGATGAAGATTTATTTTCATAACAATAAATGGCTTAATAAAAAGAATATTCTGAAAAAAAGCTATTAATGAAAAAGTAGAATGACTAATTCATGTATGATTTTTTATTATTTTAATTGCATTAAGTGTAATAATAGCATATAATGATATAAATAAAATTATTTCCCAATAAAATATTATGGATAAAAATAAAGTACTACAAAAAGCAAAAAAATATGTAAATAAATTACTAGTTCCTCTTGAAAAACATTATTATCATAGTTATAAACATGGTATAGAAGTAATGGAAAGAGCAATTTATTTATGAGAAAAAGAATGATTATCAGAAACAGAAATAGAAATGCTTTGACTAGCAGGACTTTTTCATGATACATGATTTATAATTCAATATGATAATAATGAACCGATATGAGCAAAAATTGCACAAAACTATCTTAGAAGTGCATTATATCCTGAAGATAAAATAAAAATAATTGAAAGAATTATTTTAGCAACTAAACCAAGCTATAGAAATCCAGTAGATATTTATGAAAAAATAATTAAAGACGCAGATTTGGATAATCTTGGTAGAAAAGATTTCTTTGAAAAATGACATTCATTGAAAAAAGAAATTGAAATAATAAAAAATATAAAAATAAGAGACCCTGATTGGAATCATTGATCAGTAGATTTATTAAAAGAACATCAATACCAAACACATACTCAAAAAATGGAAAGAGAAGTAACAAAGCAAGAAAACTTAAAAATAATGATGAATGAGGTAAGTAACAAAAAATAGTTCAATAATAAAATTGAACTATTTTTTGTTAAAATTAATTTGATATTATGTAGTTAATTAAAAATATTTGAACATTAATATCATAATTACCAAAAATATAATTTATATCTTCATAACTATTTAACAATTTAATAATATTTTTATCAAAATTAGATTTTGATATATTATCAAATATTTTATTTTGTAAATCTATAGATATAAATGTTCAAGAATCACTTAACTCGTTTTTACTTAATAATAAGTTAAGCATATTATTAATGAATAAATTATAATCTTTATCAGAAATTTCAATCTTTGATATAGTATAATAAGTAAATAATTTGTGATAAAAATCTTTTTTAGTTATGTTATTAATAGCTATATTTTCTGAATTATTCAAACTTCAAGTATTATTTATAATATCATCATTTCAAGTATTATGTAAATATAAATCTATATCTCTTAAAAATCATATATAATTACTATATTCTGGATTATTTTTTGAAATAATAGTTGATTTTATATTATCAAAAAATCAAATAGATAAATTTTCAAGTAGATTAATATTTTTTTCCAATATATTATTTGCTCATATATATCAAATAATATTTGAATATTCTGGATTATTTTTAGATATTACAGTTAATTTATTTGAGTCAAAAAATCAAAAAGAAATATTATTATTTAAATCAATTAAATTTTGATAATAATTATTAGTTCACCAATATCATGGAATATAATTAATGAAATTTCAAACAAATTCTCAAGAAAAACTATTAGCTTTATTTCATCAGTTACATATTTCATCTGTATAATTTGAATTAACATTTATATTTAAGGTATCACATAAAACATAATCTGCATTAACTGAAAAATAATTTATAAATATTGCTAAAATAATTAAAAACTTTAATACTTTTTTCATGATTTAATAGTTAAAAATTACATATATTTCTCATAATCATTTTACTAAATCTTGTCATGTAAATTCTTTATATAATCAAGAGCTACTAATGTCTACATTAAAATATTTATTATCTCTAACTCTTTTATAAACCCATAAAATTCATGTATTTAATACATTATTTATAGAATAATTTTTTCTAAAGTTATTTAAATCATAAGTGTCATTGAATCAAGATTTGAATAAGTTATTAAACATATTATGATTATTAGAAATATCAATGCTTTGATTATTATCAATAAAATTATTAATAAATACTCCATTTCATCATAAATTTAAAGAACTAAAATTTGTGATTTTATTATTTAAAAATGCAATATTCTCGCTATTCTCAATAGATAAATTATTTCATCACAAATCAATTAAATTAGATGATAAAACCGAATAATTTAGATCTGTGTTTATTTTGGTATTTCAATCTTCCAAAAATGTAATATTATAGTTAGAAGTTGATCATGAATTATAAAAACTAATTTTTGAATTTTTTAATGATACTGGCATTCTAAAATCAAAATCATTTCATACTTCAATATCTATTCTTGAATTTTCTATCATTTGCTTATTTGTATAATTTTGATAATAAAAATAATCAATCATTCAATTTTTATTTATATATTTTACATTTCTATAAGTTCATAATAATCAAATATTATATGAGCTATTTAATTTAATATATGAATAAATAATTTTAATTCAGTTAGAATTTGGAATACTATAATTTCTAGAAATATCATTGAATAAATAATCATTAAAATAAGCTTTATTTTCATTTGAAAAAATTGCATTCTTAAATGTAATATTTCAAGCATTATTTCATAAATTAAAACTTGTATCTTTTATTATCAGTGAATTATCTCATATTCATTCTATTATTAATTCATTATTATAATTTACTCAAAAATAATTTAAATTAATATTTGGATTAAGAAAATCATAAAAACTACAATTAACTTTAATATTAAATATCTTTCAAGTTGCATTAGACTCATTTCAAGGAATATTTATTTTAGTATTTATATAAATTATAGTTTTTTCTATTCATTCTTTCAAAGTGGAATAAGGTTTTGAACTATCAAATGCCACTCAAGTTGAATTATTTCAATTAACACAATCAATTAAGGTATAATCATTAATAAAATTACTATCAGCACTTACAAAAGTAAAATCTATTAAAATAAATAAAATAATTAGTAATGTTTTTTTCATTTTTTTTATATTAAATGTATAAAGTAAATCTTATTATAATTACAAGACCTTAATACAACCTTAATATTTTGATACAATTTTTAAAATATATTCTATTAAAAATAAAACGATATTGGCTTAATAAAAAGAATAACTCCATAATATTACAATTATAGAGTTATAAATATAATTTACAATTAAAATTTTTACTTTTAAATATTTCTCATTTTTGTGAAATAATTAATCATTCTAATCAATTAATTTCAGATAATATTTTTACTGATTCTTCTAATGGTGTAACAAATAATGCTGTAGAAAAAATATCAGAAAAACTAGATAATCTATGTATTAAAAATATTGCCACTTTATCATCTTGCGATTCTCAATTAATTGGATTTATTAAATGATGTCAATTATTTGTTTTTCTTTTAAATGGACTTGATGAAGCAATTGAACAATTTTTAAGTATTATTTCTCATAGGAATTTATTTGAATCATATGGATCTTCCAATAATATTTTATGTTTTCATTTTACTTTTATATCTCATCAAAAATTAATAATAAATTCTTCAAAATGTTTATCTAAAATATTAAAAATTTTGTCTACAATATATCATTTTCAAACAGATCATAAATCAATTGATACGCTATTATGTAAAATAACTCTTCAATCTAATAATTCAATATTTTCATATCAAATATTTGTATCCATAATATTTTTTTCTATTCAATATCATATATTTTCCAAAAAAGGCAAAATAGTAATATCAAAATATCACTTAGAAATTTTGGAAACTTTATTACAAAGATGTAAAATAGAAAAAAGCTCTCAATCTATTTGAGAACTTTTTTCTTTATTTAATTTATGTAAATAATTTCATTTAATAAATCTAGAATATTTATTTTCAAATAATTGTGTTTCAAAAAAACATTTTTCTATAATATCATTATTTACATAACTTGATATTATATTTATGGTTAAATTTGATCAAAATAAATTTCTAGAGTATTTCATAATTATTTTATTGCGTTTTTAAATGCTTCATTAGTTAAAGATGCACCTGCTTTTTCAAAATTCTTAGCATCTTCTAAAGTTTTACCAACTAAATCTTGAGCAGCTGTATTAAAATCTTCTAAGTCATAAGTAGTAGCAGTAACCTCAATTGTTTCTATTGTACCACTTTCTGACAAAGTATATGATATAGACATATCAACCTCACCCTTAGGATTATTATATTTAGCATCTAATTTAACAACTTCTCAATTATTTGAATTAGATTCAGTAAGAGCAATTCAATCAGAATCAGTTTCTGTATTTAAACTGTCAATTTCTTCATTTATTTGATTAGTTGTTTCTTCCATAGCAGATTCATCAACTACTATTGATTCATTTTCAGTACTTCATGAATTTCCACAAGAAGCTAATAATAAAGTAAACATCAATAAATATATTATTTTCATTTTTTTATCTAAGTTAAAATATAATTTGTAGCAGAATTATATATTTTATTATTATTAAGTCAAAAAATTTTACTTGCAATTTGGTATATATTTGTATACTTCAATAAATTTTATAAAATAAGACAATTAAATGTTTGAATTTAGATTAGAAAACACTGACTGATATGCTAGAGCTTGAGAATTCAATACCACACATTGAAAAATTAAAACACCTATATTTATGCCTGTGTGAACAAAATCAACAGTAAAATGAATACATCCAGAAGAATTAGATGAAATGTGAGCAGAAATTATTCTTAATAATACATATCATTTATATCTAAGACCTGGAGATAAAATTGTAAAAGATTTTTGATGAGCTCATAAATTTATGAATTACAATAAACCAATACTTACAGATTCAGGTTGATTTCAGGTATTTTCATTGTGACAACAAAAGTATACAAAATTCACAGGTTCTAATATAAATTCTGAATTAAATACATTAAAAAATGAAGAAAATAAAAATAGTAGTTTAGTTAAAATAACTGAGCAGTGAGTACATTTTAGAAGTTATATTGATTGATCAAAACATTATTTTGATGCAGAAAATGTTATGGATATTCAGTCAAATATTTGAGCTGATATAATTATGGCATTTGATGAATGTGCACCATGAAAATCAACAAAAGAATATGCTAAATCAGCAATGGATAGAACACATAGGTGGGCAGAAAGATGCGTAATAAGATGGAAAGAAAATAATTTAAAAAGAGAACAAGAATGAAATTATCCTCAAGCATTATTCCCTATTATTCAATGAGTTACATTTGATGATTTAAGAAAAGAATCTGCTGAATTTATATGAAAACTTGATACTCCATGAATAGCTATTTGATGATTATCTGTATGAGAACCAAAAGTAGATATGTACAGAATACTAGATGTATTAAAAGACAATCTTCCTATAAATAAACCTAGATACTTGATGTGAGTATGAACTCCTGAAGATTTAGTAGAATGAATATATAGATGAATTGATATGTTTGATTGTGTATTACCTACTAGATTGTGAAGACATTGAGTTGCATTTTCTAGTACTTGAAATATTAGAATCAAAAATAAGCAATGGGAACTTAGTAAAGAGCCTTTGGATGAAAATTGTGATTGTAAAGTATGTAAAAACTATACTAAATGATATTTGAGACATTTAACTCAAGAATGAGAAATGCTATGAATGCAACTTATGAGTTATCATAATTTATACTTCCTAATTAATCTTTGAAAAAATGCTAGAAAGGCAATTTTAGAAAATAAATATGAAGAATTCAGAAATAATTTTTGGTCAAAATATCCAAAAGATGTATTGAATAAATAAAGTTTTGACTTTATTTATTTTATATTTATAATAAAAATTAATTATAAATATGGTTAATATATAAAAATGGAAACTATTCAAATAAAAGATGATAAAATTGATAATAAAAAAAGTAATGATGTAAATTCAAATGCAAATTTAATATCAATAAATAAATTTAAGAATAATATTTTATCAGAAATATTAAATTTTTTGGATACAAAAATTAGTTATAATACTAAAATATGAATAATAGAAAAATTAAATGATCGATTTGATGAGATATATGATGCATATTCAATTACTGAAAAAAAATTCAAGTATAGAAAAAGAGATAGTTGAGAAATGTATATAACTCATATTAATTGAGTACTAGATATATACATAAATAAACTATATAATTTAAAAGAAAAATTATATAACTTGGATAATAATAAAGAAGATGATAGAAAAAAAGCTATAGAATATGTAAAAAATGAGATTTGTATTGTTGCAACAATTATAGAACATGATTCTATAGAAGATACTGATGCTACAATGGAATGATTAAATGAAAGATACACTATAAATAAATTAGTTTGATTTACAACTTTATTACTTAGTAAAAAACCTTTTTCATTTTGCATTGAAAATGAAGTAGATAGAACTAATTACATTGAAATAAGAAAAACATGAATATTAAATGAAAAATGATTATTATCAGATTTGATTAAAAATAAAATACAAATAAGCGAAGAAATTAAAATAATTGAATACATTGAATTAAATGAGAATAATGAAAATAAATATGAAAATTGAGATGAACTTATAAAATATACATTTCATGATGATCATCAATTAACACAAAATCAAATAATTTGATTAAAATTATACTGAGAACTAGAAGATAAATATAAAAAAGCAAGAAATGAATTATACTTTGAACACTACAAGTCTATATTTTCGTTAATAAAGCATGCAAAAAAAATATTAAAAGATAAAGACTTATATTTCTCAAGAGAAGATTTCAAAACAATTATTCATAATACAATTATTATAAAACTAGCTGATAGAATGCATAATTTAAATGATCTACCTAAATCATGGGAGAAAAGACCAAATAGAATAGAAAATAAACTAATAGAAACAGAAAAATATTTATTACCATTAGCTAAAGAATTTAATAAAGAAATATATCTTTACATGATTAATGAAATTTATAGAATTAGAATAGAATTAAATAAAATAAATATAGAAAATATTATAAAATAAGACAAAAAAATTGCTTTTGTCTTATTTTATTTTAAAATAATTAAAATTTAATTAATAAATATATATAATGTTTTCATGAATAGTTAAAAATAAAGCAAAAATAATTAAAATAAATAAGTGATTATATACTGTAGAGAATATTTTTACAAAAATATTAAAAAAATGAATAAGTATAGCTCATGATTGAGCTTGCATGACAATTATAGATTCAGATAAAGATAAATATAGTTTTTTTGTAATGGAGGAAAGTATAAAAAGAACTAATTTCTGAACAAAAAAAATATGAGATACTTTTAATGTTGAATGAAGTCTAAAATTATCAGATACAATGGATTGACATTTTATATCATGACATATTGATACAACATGAATTGTAGAAAAAATATTAGAAAATAATGATTTATCAAAAAATATTTACATAGAATTTGATGAAAAATATAAAAATCTTATAATAGAAAAATGAAGTATAACTATTAACTGAGTAAGTTTAACAATTGTAGAAGAATGAAATAATTATTTATCAGTTTCAGTTATACCACTTACACAAGAAATTACAAATATTTGAGAATTAAAAGTCTGAGACAAAGTTAACTTAGAGTTTGATATATTTGCTAAATATGTAAATAAATTATTAATAAATAAATAAAAATGTCTAAATATAAAATAGTAAAAAATGATTATAAAAATTTAAATAAAAATATCCATATAGTAATAATTTCATCTGAATTTAATAGAGAATTAACTAAATCATTGGAAGATATTAATGAAAAATTTTTATTAGAAAATTGATTTAAAAATATTAAAAAATTCTTGGTACCTTGAGCATTTGAGATTCCATGATTTTTAAAAAAAATCATAAAAAATACTGAGCCAGATTTAGTAATTTGTTTTTGAGTTGTAATTAGATGAGAGACTACTCACTATGAAATGGTAGCTTGAGAATCGGCTAGATGAATAATGGATATATCTATTAAATCTAAAAATACTTCAATAATTAATTGAATATTAACATGTGAAAATGAAGAACAAGTTAAGTCTAGAATAAGTAATACTTATGCATTATCTGGGTTAAATTTACTTAATGAAGTTAATAAAATATAACTCTTCTTATCAAGTATAGGTACTAATAATAGGAATAATAATGAAAATGATAAAAATAATAAAATGAATAGTTATTAAATGAAAACAATTATGAAGAACTATTTGATTTAATACTGCAAATATTGAATATATAAAAAACGATATTGATGATTGAGTTTATAAGATAAATATTATTATAGACAATGTTTTTTATCATTGAGCTTGATCTTATAATAAAAATAAGAATTTATTTGAATCTCATATTTTTAATTTTAACGAAGATATATATTGAAAAATAATTGAAATAATTATTATTGAAAAAATAAGAGATAATCAAAAAATAAATAATATAGATGAACTAAGAAAAATAATAGAAAATGATATAATTAATATTAAAAATAACTCTAAAACTGTACTTACATTTTGAACATTTGATGTTGTTCATGAATGACATAAAAACTTTTTATTTCAAGCAAAAAAATACTCTGATAAATTAATTACAATAGTAGCAACAGATAAAAATATACAAAAGTTTAAATGAAAAAAACCTCTAAATAATTTAGAAAAAAGAATTAATGATATTAAAGAATTAAATATTTCTGATGAAATAATTTGATGAAATGAAAATAATCCAATGATATGGATAGATATATATAAACCAAATTATATTTGCTTATGATATGATCAAAAATGATTTTCAGAGTTACTTTATAATTATATTTACAAAAATAAATTAGATATAAAAATAATTAGACTTAAGGCTTACAAAAAAAATATATACAAATCTTCTATAATAAAAAAGATTAATTCTAAATAGAATTAATCTTTTTTAAGCAATGATTATTTTATATTTCATACTAGTTACTCACTTATCATTAATTTCACTTATTTTATTTAATGATATATTAAAATTATGAGTATTATTAATTTCATACATTCACAAATAATTTATTTCATTAAGTTTAAATTCAGATATAATTATTTTATCGGTATTATTTTTTAATAATAAATTAGATAATAAATTTGTATTTAATTTTGAATCAATTTCGCTTATAAATGCATCAATATTTTTAATTACAAATTCAGAAAAAGATGGTTTAATAAATAATTCAAAATTCAAATCTATTATTTTGTTATTTAATCATGAATTAAAAATAAATTTACTAAGTTTTTTTTCAAAATATTTGTTTATTTTTGTTAATTCATCCAATGAATCATATCAAATTTCTAAATTATTTCAATAACATATTCTAGTTTTTAATCATATTTCAGTACATAATAAATTAATATCTTCTAAAATTTTATGACTAATATTAGATATATTAAAATCTAAATATATCTCATCTCATCATATAGAAATTTTTACATCTTTATATTTATTTTGAATTTGTTTTGCAAATCTATAAATATTTTTTGTTCAAGATTTTCATCAATTTAATAATCATTTATCAATATATTTTCATGCCAATTCTCAATTATTTATTTTAGAACACAAATTAATTGAATCATTTATATTTGAAACTCACATATCTACAACATCTATAAAACAATTAAATCATTTAGTATTTTTAGAATATTCATTAAAAAAATTAATATTATAAAATCATTTATAATTTTGTTCAAAAAATAATGTATTAATATATCAATCTTTTAATAATTCAATATCAATCTTATAATAAAGTGATTTTCAGTAACTTATAGGAGTGAAAAAATCAAAATTTTCATTTAATAAAGTAAAATACAATGAAAGCATATCTAAAAGAATTTTTGGTAAATTTTTTCCTCATTTTCTATAATATGAAAGTATTTTATCATTTATACTCAAGTTTCAATCCAAATTTACTATTATATCAAAATCAATTCAATCTATATTTACTTTATCTGTATTAAAATTTTCAATAATCAAATCTTTAGTTTTTATAATAATATCAGAAATTGTCTTTATTTTTCAAATATCATAATTATTTAATATAAATTCATCTTTATTATTAAAATTCTTTTTACTTCACATATTTGATTTATAATATGATATCAACTTTGAAAAATTATTATCATTATTTATTTTATCATATCAAAATCACAAATTAAATTTATCATAAAAAGATTTTTTAACTAATTCTATGTTTTTTCAATTTAGTACATTTAGATTAAAATAATTTTTAAAAATGAAATCAATTAAAAATCAGATATTTTTAATATCTCACAGCAATTCTCATATAATATTATCACTTCAAGAATATGAAAATAATATATTTTTATAAGAAGTAAGTAATAATCTACCATTCTTATTATGATTATCAAAATTACTAATTATATATTTTTTTAGTGAGTTTATAAATTCATCAACTATCTCTTTTCATACATCATCATTTAATTGTTTTATTCAAAAAAAATTTAGATTTACTAAATTATCTCATTTCCCTATTCTGTCTATAGATAAAATAGGAAAATTTTCATATATAATTCAATATATCTCTCTTTTGGATTCTTTTGATAAATTATCAGGTAACTTAATATAATCTATAGATTTATTATTAATTTTTAAACTTACTAATATTTTAGTTATTATTTTATTATAATCTCAAGAATTTATTTCATCAAAAAATGACTTATCCAAAATTAAATAAGTTTTTCATTGATACTTTCTAAATGATATAAAATTTACATTTAATATTTCATTAATAGATAATTTATTACTATTTAAAATATCATAAATTTGTTTATTATATGATTTTGGATTAATTTCATTTTTAGATAAAATTAAATTTTGTAAATTTCTACTATAATTTTTCATAATATGTGCATAATAATCAATACACATATTTTAACATAATAATTATTTTAAAACAAAAAAATAAACATTTTTATCAATGTTTATTTTTAAATTTTTACTTTACTTTAAATAAAACCTTATATCAATGAGTAATTTGTTGTTGCATAAATGGAAATAATTGCTGTTCCGTCTTGAATGAATCACTATTTTGTTTTATATAATTATCTAAATTAACTAAATAATTATAATTACTATTATCAATTTTTCATTCATCCATTAATACTTTTATTCTTTTAAAACATGCTAATAACTTAGTATTTCTATTTATTTGAGTTCAGTCTTCTTTATACGATTCATAATTTACTCAAGCGATATTAATATATTCTAATAAATCTGTCTCAGATTTAGTTGATTTATTATAGTCTTCTAAAGCTACTTTTAAACATGCACTATCAGTATCAATCAACTCTACATTTTCACTTGTAAATGTTTTTAATAATCTTTCATACCTTTTTGTCAAATTACGTCTTTCATCTTTATCAATAGTTGCTGCATTCAAATCAGCTAATAAATATCAAACTCACATATTCTTAAAATTTTCAACAGTTTTATTTACATCATCATTGTAAATATAATTATTAAAAGTAAATAATAATGAATCTTCTAATAATCTGATATTATTTTCTGAAATATGATATTTCAAAAATGTTCATATCCTATATATTCATTCTTTACTTTTAAATTCATTATCAGGATTAGAAATATTATCATAAAGTCTATTAATAGAGATTTTTGCAGAATTAGACAATATTGGTTGTGATTTTTCAATTTCTGTAAGAATATTTTTTATAGAATGAATATCCATTTTTTCAATTCATACAACAGCTTTTTGTATGTCATCTGTTATAAATTTTTTCAAAAATTCTTCTCTTTTACTTTGATCTATATTCAAATAGAATAATATTTTAAAATATTCTTGATGATATTTATAAGGTGCCTCAATAGCTGACATTTCTCATTTTTTATATTCTATATATCATGCTCACTTCAAATTATTAAAACTATGAGGAAAAACAGAATTTGCTATGTATATAACATAAACTAGTGAAAAAACTATACTTCAAAATAATTTAGAATAAAAATCATATTCATCATTTTCATCATTATAACTAGTGAAAAAATATAATCAAATTGCTATTAATATATAAAATGAAAAATACATTGCAATACCATACCAAACAATTCAAAAAGCAGATATATTCCATAAGAAAATGTAAAATATTGCAAATATTATATTTAATTTAAAAAGAAATAATTTTTTAGTATCTATTGTTTTAAAATCAATTAAATACAAAAATCATAGCCCAGGCAAAAGAAATATTAATAATACAATTAAATATGCTGATGGTAAATTATAAGATGCTAGAAAATCTGTTAATGCTTGATTTATTGTTCTATTTTCTTTCCATAAACTTATTAACGAATCATTATAATCAGTTAAATTATTCTTTGAAATTAATTCTTTCAAATCTGATAATGAAGTAATATTTTGATTAAAAATAGTATAACTAGTATTTAATAAAGCAAGTTCTTTTAAAAGATCAAAATCTTTATCAGAAAGACTAGATTTAACTAATGATAATTCCTTTGTTAATTCATTTTTTGAAATTTTTGATTTTAATTCTCAATAAAATGCATCCACAGCTTTTAATTCAATTTCACTATATGAATATTTATCGTCAACCAAACTTTGTATATCAGATCTACTAATATAATTTCATACATTTATATCAAAAATATCTTTATTGAAAGATTTATCAATAAATACTGTATCATTTCTTTGAAAAATTATACTTTTATGCTGTTCAGACATTTCAGAATAATTTGATAATTGACTATTATCAATCAAATTATTCTGAGTTTTAATGAATAATAGTAATTCACAAAATAAAAATAATACAACAAATAATGAATAATATTTCTTTCTATAAGGTAAAAATAACAATAAACTTGGTAATAAAGCTAATAATAAAAATCATATATCTGTAAATTCTCATCATTGATTAACTTGCATTGTTAAGTTCCATGGCAATTTCAAATAATTATTTGCTCATTTTTCATATCAAAAATATCTTCAATAATCTTCATTAATAGTAGTTCATTCAGATCAAATACTTTGTGTTTCTAATTTTTTATTTATATTATCTAATTCTTCTTTAGAATATATTTTTGTAAAATCAACATCAAATGATTTTGCATATCATCAAATAATCCTTCAAAGAGATATCTCAGGATAAGAATCATATATATTCTTTCAAATCCATGGCATCAAAGCTATTATTATTCACAATAATAAAACTCCTAATTCCAAAAAGAACTTCTTTATTACTAGTTTATTTTTAAAAAATGAATAAGATATTAATAAAAGTCAAATTAATCCTGAAATTAATGAGAAATAAGTTTCAAATCATTGAATATTATTAGGATTAACTGAAACACTCATATACATCCATAAATCTGCTTTTGTAAATATAGCAAAATATATGGCTAAATATCATAAAAAACCTATTACTCAATACCTAACAAAGAAAACAACCCCTATAATAGCAGAAATCAAAAGTAATGTAGTAAATTTGATTGAAAATGCAAATCAACACATTAATCAAATTATAAAAATTATCAATAAATTATTAAAATGAAATGATTTATGTAATAATTTATCTCATACAAAATTTTTAATTTTATGCAAATATGATTCATTATCTAATTTAATGTAATATTTAAATAATAAATAAATAGCAATAATTGAAACAAAAAATAATCATGGATCAAGTTTCATATCCTTAGCTTGTTGAAAAACAATCATTGGCATAGTAATAAACATAGTTCATACAAGCATCGGTATATTTATAAAAGATTTTTTATACGATTTTTCAGTTTGTGATTCTGATCACATATTTAAAAAATCAGAAATTATTAATACCAATAATATAAAACTCAAGAATCATCAAACATTATTCAAGAAAAATGCTTGTACTGGTGATCAAAACATATATCAAATACCAGTAAAAGTCTGCCAAGAATACATAGCTGATAATGATATAATACTACCTGCCTCAGCCATTAAATGAGGAAAATTCATATACACTCACAAATCATCCCATCATATAGGAAAAGGCCTAACAATAGATATCAAGTTAATACTTAATAAAAGTGTTGAAACAATAAATAAAAATTCAGTACTAATTAGTTTCAAGTAACTACCTTCATCTATATCAAATTCTATATTGTAATTATATATTCAACTAAATAATTCTAATAACTCCTTATATGAATATACTATAAATCAAATCAATATAATAAAAACAATATACAAATTATAAAATCATAGTATTCAAAAAATATCAATTAAATAAACGAATGAAAAAAATCAAACTCAAAGTGAAATAATAAATTTATATATAGAGTTTTCATTTTGTATAAATTTAAAATTTGATAATATTTTTTTTCAAAAAGAAATAGAAGAAATTACAATCGTTAATGGTAATAATGAATAAAATAATATTTTAGAAAACAATATTATTCAGTATCATAATCCTGTATTGTTATAAGAAAAAAATAATATACACAAAACAAATAGGTGTAATAAAAAATAACCTAATATCTTAAATAATGAAAAATTAGCTTTGTTATCTGAAAATTCCAATTGAACAAATTTATAAATAGAATAAATAATTCAAATAATAACTACATATGATGTATAACCATCAAAATTTTCAATATGAGCAGAATTAAAATTATAATAACTATATGCAATAAAAAAACTAAAAAAAGCAAATACTAACGTTTTTAATAAGTAAGCTATCATGATTTAAAAATTTAATAATAAATAATTTACAAAAATAGTTTATTTTTTTAATGTAAAAGCTCAATTTTTTTTTTATTTTTATGTTAAAAAATACCAAATTATAATTTGGTATTTTTATGAATGATTTAAATGTTCAATTAATAATGAAATATATGCTTCTAAATAATCATCAAATATTTCTCACTTTTTTTCTCATAATAATATTCATCAATTTTTAATCAAACTAACTTTTAAATCTTTTTTTTGTTGTAAATTAAGTTCGTGATCTGTTTTTTGAGTAAAATCTATCATGTATGCATTAGAATCAAAAAGTGCTGGAATAGTAAAATTTTCAAATAAATGTATAGCTTCTTCCAGTCTAAATTTTGTAACCACATCTAAATCCTTTGTTTTTTTCTTCCCATTTCAAATCACATCTCTTTTTATAATTCTTTGAAAGGATAATCATAATCTAGGAGCTATTAATATTTTTATAACATTTAATCTATTTTCTCATATTTGACTATAAACTATATCTGCAATATTAAAAGAATTAACTCAATCTAGTAATATTGTTGTATTTGAACCTTCTTCTCTTCATTTAACACATAATGATGACATAGCTTTTGATAATTCTCTTTCTATATCAGTTTTCAAATATGCTCAATCATATTTAAATCCTTCATGATTATGTAATATATTTCTAACAAAATCAACAGCTTTTTCATCATCAGAAAACATTTCCAAAAAATTTTCAGAATTCTCTAACATCTCTTTGTATCTCCTAGTACCTATTTCTTTAAAAAAACAATCCAGTATAACATACAAAAAATGTAATCATGTTTCTTCATGAGTTATTCATAATTCAAGTAAGTTAGAATTGTCTTCACATTTATTTTTTAATTTAATTCATAAATGTGATCCTACTTTTTTTGAAATTCATCATTTTCAAGCACCAGGAACTCAAGTATAAGCAATTATATTATCTATATCATTCTTAATTAATGGTATAATATGTGATGTTTTTTGCAATCTTATTCACTGAAAATTTTCAACTCAATACTTAATCTTATCTATTACATTCATTGAAGTTAGTAGTGTATTTGCTCAAGAAATAGGTCAATACATAAAGTAATCTCATTTACAAAATAAAAAATATTTATATATAATAAAATAAAAAAGTATTTTTTCAAGTTAAATTTAAAAAATAATTTTTGTTTTTGAATTTTTTAATTAAAATTAATTGATTATATTATAATAATAAATATGGATTACTTTAAAGAAAGCCTAAGATTACATGAAAAATGGAAATGAAAAATAGATTTCAAATCAAAAATTGAATTAAATAATAAAAATGATTTATCACTAGCATATACACCTTGAGTTGCAAAGCCATGTCTAGAAATAGCTAAAAATCCTGATAATGCATATAAGTATACTATTAAATGAAATACTGTCGCTGTTATCTCAGATTGATCTGCTGTTTTATGATTATGAAATATTTGATGATTAGCATGATTACCAGTAATGGAATGAAAATGCATATTATTCAAAGAATTTGCAGGAGTAAATGCATTCCCTATTGTACTTGATACTCAAGATACAGAAGAAATAATTCAAACAATCAAACATATTTCTCCTACAGTAGGATGAATAAATCTAGAAGATATTTCTGCTCCTAGATGTTTCATAATAGAAGAAAGATTAAAAGAAGAATTAAACATTCCAGTATTTCATGATGATCAACACGGAACAGCAATTGTTGTATTAGCTTGATTAATAAATGCTATTAGAGTAAGAGATAATTTAATCTCTCCCCCTGCTGGTACCCCCCTTGATAAGGGAAGAAATAATTTAATCCCTCCCCCTGCGGGTACTCCCTTTGAAAAAGGGAGAAATAATTTAATCCCTCCCCCTGCGGGTACTCCCTTTGAAAAAGGGAGAAATTATAAAATAGTTGTAAATTGATTATGAGCAGCTGGAACTGCTATTATTAAATTATTATCATTATACTGATTTGAAGATATTATAGTTTGTGATAGTAAATGAATAATTTCAATAAATAGAACAGATTTAAATAATGAAAAAAAAGAAATATTAAAAATTACAAATAAAAATAATATAGATTGAAAACTATCTGATGCAGTTATTTGAAGAGATGTATTTATATGAGTTTCAGCTCCTTGAGTATTAACTGAAGAAATGGTTAAATCTATGAATAAAGATTCTATGATTTTTGCTATGGCAAATCCTACACCTGAAATAATGCCTGATATAGCTAAAAAAGCAGGAGCTTTAATTGTAGCAACTGGTAGATCTGACTTCCCTAATCAATTAAATAATGTCCTTGTTTTCCCAGGATTATTTAAATGAGCATTAAAAAATAGAGTAATAAAAATAACAGAGCAACATAAATTGGATGCAGCGCAAGCATTAGCAGATTATGTAAATAATCCTAGTGTTGATGAGATAATTCCTAGTCCACTAGATAAAAATGTAGCTAATGTAATAGCTAGTGTAATTAAATAGAAGTGAACTCTGGTTCTATCCATACCCCCCTTCATGGTACCACTGCTAAAGACAGGGTAAGCTTTCCCTGAAAGTGGCAGAAAAATATTAGACAAAAATTGTTAAAAATAATCTGAGGTAAAAAAACTAAATTTTCTTAATTTAGTTTTTTTAACACAAAAAAAAATTAATAATTGTAATTTATATAAAATATTTAAAATAATACCATTAACAATTTACTAAAAATATGATAGAACAACACAATTCTTTATCTGAAAAATTTATAAAAAAATGAATATGGTTATACTTATTTTCATTTATTATATGACCACTATGATATATAATTAAAATAATTATAAGTACTGAATTAAGTGTATCTGAAGTATGAATTTTATATTGAATCATAAGTCTTATTACCCTAGTATCTGCATACAATGATTTATGATTAACTGATTGAATGAATTATTATATTCCTAAGTTTATTACAGAAAATAGATATGATAAAGTAAAATCAATTCTAGCATACACTATTATAGCTCAACTAATTACATGAATGAGTATAGCATTGTTTTTTTTCTTTTGATCAGAATATATAGCTAACTCATATTTCAAAGATCCAGTTGCATGAGATATATTAAAAATATTTGCATTATTTTTCTTGTGAATAAATATATTTCAAGTTATATCAACTTTTTTTATGGTAATACAAAATACTTTTTATAATAAAATATTAGACTTCAGTAGAACTATATTTATGTTACTTTTTATTCTTTTTTTATATTACTTTGATATAGCTAATATTATAAATATTTCTTATATATGGTTAATATGAATGTATTTTTGAGTAATTTTTTGAGTATTTATATTCTATAATAAATATTATAAAATATATTTAAAGAAAGAAAAAATATTATGGGAATTCAAACTATTCAAAACTATATTTATATATTCACTTACTGTATTTATATGAGTACAAGCATGAGTAATACTAAGTCAAATAGATATGCAAATGATTATTTACTTATTATGAACAACAGATGCTGGTTACTATACTAATTATTTAAGTATCATAAGTATACCTTTTATGATTATTTGACCTATTTTTTGATTATTATTTCCAATGTTTTCTGAAATGTATTCAAAAAATGAAATAGATAAAATAAATCAAGTAAAATCAATTTTTCAGAAAAATTTCCTAGCTATTTCAATAGCATTTAATATGTTATTTTTTATATTCGCAGAAATATTAGCTATTATATTCTTTTGAGAAAAATTTTTAACTTCATGAGTGATACTTAAATACTCTATATTATTTTTAGCATTTAATTTTTTACTTCAAATGAATTTCAGTATTATGGCTTCAATATGAAAAGTAAAAGAAAGAATCTATATAGTTGTAGCTGCAATATTTTTTAGTCTTATATTTAACTATATATTAATAAATAGTATATGAGTATCGGGAGCTGCATTATCTAGTTGATTATGATGGATAATAATATGGATTTTTAGCGAAATTGCTTTATGAAAACAGTTCAAAATAAAATTTGATTTCAAGTATTTATTCAAAAATATTTTATCAATATGAACAATATGAATACTAAGTTATTATTATTTATTACCATTATTTGATTGATTAAATAGATTTGAACTATTAATTTATTTTTGTTTATATTCTGCGATATATTTTGGGTTGTTTGCACTTATAAATTTAAAAGAATTTAAATACTTTATATGAGAAATAAAAAGTATTAGAAAAAAATAGAAAAAAGATAGATTATTATATAATCTATCTTTTTAAAATTCAATAATTGAGTTAACTTTGTAATTTTTTAATTTTTCTTTTCAGTTTAGAAATGTTAAATCAATAACTACATTTATACTTTCTACTATTCATCATAATTTTTCAACTAATTGACAAGCAGCCAAGGCTGTTCATCATGTAGCTAGTAAATCATCAATAATAGCTACTTTATCTCATGGATTTATTGCATCTATATGTATATCAAAAGTATTATTAGCATATTCTAGTTCATAATCTACTGAAATAGTATCATATGGTAGTTTTCATTTTTTTCTAACTATAGAAAGAGGTTTAGATAATTTATATGATAATGCTCAAGCAAATAAAAATCATCTAGCATCTAATCATATAATAACATCTGCATCTTTAATTAATTGCGAAAATCTGTCTATTGTTTCATTAAATGCTATTGGGTTTTGTAAAAGTGGTGTAATATCTTTAAAAACAATTCATTCTATTGGAAAATCTTTTACATCTCTAATATAATCTGTTAATTGCATATAATATTTATTGAGGATAAAATAAATTATGATCTTTAATATTTAATAATACTTCATTCAAATATTTATTTGATAAATATTTTGCCATTGGTAAATTCATATCCAAATAATTACCACAATCTACAGCACTTTGTCCTGGTATTTCTCAAACAAAATCTCTCAAAAAAGTATATAATTCTGTTAAAAGTGGAATAATATCTTTTGATTCTAAATCTCAATTTAGTAATAAATAAAATCCAGTTCTACATCACATAGGACCAAAATAAATAATTTTATCTCAATATTCTTTATGATTTCTCAAAAAAGTTGCTCATAAATGCTCTATTGCATGCATCTCTGCATTATTCATAACTGGTTCTTTATTTGGCTGAGTCATTCTTAAATCAAAAGTAGTAATTACAGAATCTCAAACATTATCTTTTCTAGAAACAAAAACTCCAGGAAACATTCTAGTATGATCTATCATAAAACTTGCTATTTTTTCCATATTTTATTTTTATTATTAATTAATTATTTTATTTAAAACTTTAATAGAATTTTGCATTGCAAAATCCAAATTTCACATATGTGCATCTTTTGCCTCATTATTTGCTCAATCAGAAATAGCCTTTATAAATACGCATTTATTTAATTGATTGAATTCACGAGCAACAGAAGCTATTGCAAAAGCTTCCATTTCTATAACATTTGCACTATATTTTTCTCTTAATTCTTTAACTTTATTAGAATCATCTATAAATTGATCACCTGTTAAACAATAAGAATCATAATATACTGAGAAATCAAATAAGTCAAAATTATTGTCTATAATACTGTCTATAATACTGTCTACAATGATTGCTTTTTTAGCATAATCTAAATGTGTTCATTCAAAAGGTAAATACATATCATGTTGTGATATTTTATTTACTATAAATACATCTCATATATTTGCATCATCTCATAATAGACTTCATGCTATTCATATATTTATTAATCTAGAAATATCATAATTAATAAATAAATAAGTTGTTGCTATTGAAGCTTGAATTTTTCATATTCAAGCCAATGCTAAAACTATGTTTTCATTTTCATATATAATTATATTTTCTAATTTATTAGTATTTATTAATCAATATAATTTAATAATATGTTCTGCCTCTTCTCTCATTGCAGTTACAATTGCTGTTTTTTTCAATATATTTTAATTATCATAAATAAATTCAATTTTATTATATATATTTTTTGAATATTAAAAAATTTTATTAAAAAATAATACTAGAATATTCTAGTATTATTTTTTAATTTCTTTCTGAAAGTTCTTTTTGTATTACATTTTTTAAAAATACGTATTTAGTAACTCTTTGTTTTATAATAGAATCAACTATTCTAAGCATTTTAGTTTTTGGTATTAATTCATCAATTAATTCTACAACTTTAGATAATGTATCACTTGATATTTTTTCTAATTTAACTTGGATTTGATCTTGTCATTTTGCATATCTATTATATAAAGTCATATTTACATATGAATCACATTCTCATTTATACAAAACTTTATTTTTTCATGCAGAACAAGCATTTCAAAATGTTTGTTGTACATGATAACAAGGAGCTTTAATACATTGTACTTGTACTTCTGCACATACTGGATCATATTGCATTGTACACATAGTATTATCATTCTCTTCCCACGACCTAGTACATTGTTGTTTGTCAGAATTCCAAGAATATCATGCTGATGCTTTACATCAATGAACATCAACATCTCATCAAACAATATTATCTTTGTACTTAGTACATGACCATTTTTCTTGTCATTTATCACCATATATATCTTCACAATACATCATAGTAGATGCTCATAATTTACTATCTACAATTCAAATAGTATTACATCAATCAGTAGCTGATTCACAAACATTTCACTCAGCTTTTAAAAATTCTGCACTAGTAGGATATTCTTTTATCATTGGTGATAAAGCAAATCCTTGTGAAATTAATACGAAAAATAGTATAAACACTGTAATTAATTTTTTCATAAATAGTTAATTAAAAAATAATATATATATTGTATTTATTATAACGAAAAATGGAAATAAAAGTGACAAAAAAATAAAAGAAACTAATTATTACTTATATTTTTAGTTTCTTTTATTAGAAAATTTTTAATCTTTTCAAAATTTAATTTTTTATCTGTTAATATTAATTTTTCAATTTTAATATCATCAAAATATACTAAAGATTTTAATATATAAGTTTTAGTTACAACTTTTCAAAACTTTAGGAAAAAAATATCAATTAAATTATTTAATCATATCTCATTTATTATATAAAATAAATCCACATAATCTTTATTTGTTGCTCTATTTTGAATAGCCCATAGTTTCATTGCTCAAATATCTTGTATAGAATATATATTAAAATAATATGTTTCAATTATATCATATAAGTTATTATAGTTATATGTAAAAAAACTTATTTTTACTCAATTAACTAATATATATAATGTATTTTTTTCTTCATATATTTTTGATATTTCAAATCATTTAAATACTTCTAAACACATTAAAAATAATTTATCATTATCAATATCTTGATTGATAAAAAAATCAAAATCTATACTCGTCCTATGTCAAAAAATTAATGCTAATCATGTTCATCATCATAATACAAATCACATATCTTTAAAATAGATTAAATTTTCAAGAATTTCTAATCTATTTTTATCCAAAACTTCTTTTAAATATAGGTTTATTAATTTGTTCATACATTGATATATTAGGTTTGCTAATTTTTTTTAGATTAAAATAAATTTCCCAAAAATTTTTTGATTTATTATCTATATTAGTAATATTTTTCAAAAAAATATCTAAAACTTTTTTCTCTCAAATATTTTTTGAAATAATTTTTATATCACTTAATTCTCAAAAATTTAATGCTCTAATTATTAGTATTTCATCATTATAATTCATATTTGTAATATCATATTCCCACAAAGATTTTTTTAATATTTTAGATATTTTTATCATAATTTAATTATTATTTATAACTATTTAATTATACTTTTATTTGTTAAAATTTCAAATAATTAACTTAATTTTCAACTTTTTAACACTAAAATATATTCATTTTTGATTTTAAAGCATTTTTATATATATTTTTACACATATATTTTATAATTAAAGAATTTTTATGTTTAAAATGATTGTGTTTGATATGGATTGAACATTAACACCTTCGAAATGAAAAATGGATAGTGAAATGGTAGAATTATTCAAAAAATTATTATGAAAATACAAAGTTTGAATTATTTCATGATGAAAGTATGAATTATTCCAAACTCAAGTATTACCACATTTATGAAATGATGAAAAATTATTATCAAACTTATATGTTTGTCCTACTTGTAGTACTGTTATGTATTTATACCAAAACTGAGAATGGAATATGAAATATTCTCTAGATTTAACATTAGAAGAAAGAACACATATAATAAATACTTTAAATCAAGCAATAATTAAATTGGATTTAAAACCTGAAAAAACATGGTGAGAACAAGTAGAAGATAGAAGAACTCAAATAAGTTTTTCTGCTTTATGACAAGATGCTCCTTTGGAATTCAAAAGTGTCTATGATCCAGATTTTAGCAAGAGAAATAAAATCAGAGAATATATATTAGATGATTTAAAATGATTTAATGTTCTTTTATGATGAGCAAGTACAATAGATATAACTAGAGATTGAGTAGATAAAGCATATTGAGTAAGAAAATTATCAGAAATATCTTGAATAGATTTAGATGAAATGATATTTGTATGAGATGCCGTGTTCCCTGGTTGAAATGATTATCCACCTCTTGAAATATGAGTAACTTCTAAAAGAGTATTTGAAATAGAAGACACAAAAAAATATATAAAAATGTTAATTGATTAAAGATTTTCAAATAAATATAAATTTAAATATAAAAAACTTGTTTTATAGTATATTCTTATTATACTATAATATATTTATACTATGATATAAGAAAATATGAAGTTTTATAACAGAGAAAAAGAAATAAATATATTGACAGAAAAAATAAATTCCAATAATTTTGAATTTATATATTTACTTGGAAAAAGGAGAGTTTGAAAAACAACTCTAATTGAACATTTAAATAAAGATATATTAAATAAAGATTTTCTATATTTATTTATAGAAAGAACTGATTTAACAGTTTTTTTAAAAAAACTTGAATTTTATGTTTATGAGAAAACAAGAACTAAATATAGCTTTGAAAACATAGGTGATTTTATAGATTATTATTTTAAGCAAACTGAATTTAATTTGCTTGTAATTGATGAATTTCAAAATTTTAATTATGTAGATAAATCTATTTATTCCATTTTTCAAAAAAAGATAGATGAATACCAAAATAAAACAAATAAAAAAATAATAGTTTTGTGAAGTATTCAATCAATGATGATAAAAATATTTGAAAATATAAATGAGCCTCTATATAAAAGATCTACATTTTCATTATTTTTGAAAGAATTTGATTTAGATACTCAAATAGAAATATTAAAAGATATTTTTCAAGAGAATTATAGTCATAAAATATTACTTGATATTTACTCTATATTTTGATGAATTCCTTATTATTTTAAATCTATTTCAAGACTAAATTATAAAAAATATGATTTTAAAGATATAATCAAAGAGTTATTTTTTTGAGATTTTGCTATATTAAAAAATGAGTGAAAAGAAATATTAATAGAAGAGTTTTGACAAAAATATAAAAGATTTTTTGCTATTTTGGAAACAATAAGTAATTGAAAAAATAAAAGAAATGAGATAATGACTTCTATCTGACTTTGAACATGAGAAATAGATATATATCTAAAAGAACTCGCTGATTTATATGATATTATTGAAGTAAAGTACCCATTATTTGAATATAAAAAAAATATTAGTTCTTACTCAATAAAAGATAATTTCTTAAATTTTTGGTTTAAATATGTATATTCTAATAAATCTAAAATTGAGCTATGACTTTATAAGCATATAATAGACGAAATAGCTAAAGATTTTGAAAATTTTAAATGATTTAAATTTGAAAAATTAGTACAAGAATATCTAATAATACAAAATAAAAATTGAAAATTAGGTTTTATATTTACAAAAATATGAACTTGGCTTGATAGAAACAATAATGAAATAGATATTATTTATACAGATGAAAAAGAAAATATAGTATTTTTAGAAGTTAAACTAAATGAAAATAGAATAAATGAATCTGAAAAAAAACAACTTGAAAATAATATAAATCTATTTTTAAACAAAAATCCTATATTTAAAGATAAAAATACTAAATATGGCTTTGCTGTTTTTGATGAAAAAGATTTAGTTAAGTTTATATATTTATAAAATTGATGTAAAAGACACAAAAAAATATATAAAAATGTTAATTTCTTAATAAATAAATATGTCGTTAAAAGTACTTATTCTAGCATGATGAAGTGGAACTAGATTATGGCCATTATCTAGAAAAAATTATCCAAAACAATTTGTTAAACTAAAAGAGTTTGATAACATCTCATTTTTTGAAAAATGTGTAGCTAGAGCAAACAAAATTACAGATTTAAGTAATATATACATAGTTACTAACAAGGAATACAAATTTCATTGTATGAATCAATCTAATATAGATGAAAAAAACATTATTATTGAATCACAAGCAAAAAATACTCTATGAGCAATTTCATTGTGAATAGAATTATGACATAATGATGATATTTACTTAATACTATCATCAGATCATATAATAAAAGATGAAGAAATATTTGTAGAAATGATTAATAAAAGTATTTATGATGCTCAAAATAGTATTATTACATTTTGAATAAAACCGACTAAACCTCATACTTGATATTGATATATTAATTTTAATACAAAATGAAATTATCCTTACAAAGTAATAAATTTCAAAGAAAAACCAGACGAAATTACTGCAATTCAATATATAGATAATTGATATTATTGGAATGCATGAATATTCATGTTTAGTAAAAAAATATTTTTAGAAGAAATAGAAAAAAATAACAAAAACTATTTTGAATTGATAAAAAATTGAGCAAGTAAAAATTTTGAACAACTTCCAGATTTATCTATAGATTACTGATTACTAGAAAAATCAAATAATATTAAAATTACTCCTCTAGATATATATTGGAATGATTTATGAGGATTTGAAGCATTTTTAGAGTATTTCAATGAAAATAATATTAAAAATGATTACTCAAATATATGATGAGAGAATAATTTTTTAATACAAACAAATAATAATAAAGAAGTAGCATTTATATGAATAGATAATTTAATTGTCATAGATACTAAAGATGCTTTACTCATATCAAAAAAATGAGAAACTAGTAAAGTAAAAAATATTTTAGAACAATTAAAAGAAAAAAACAAATATCAAACTGATTATTGAATAACTGTTTATAGACCTTGGTGAAGCTATACAATAATAGACGAATGAAAAACATTTAAAACAAAAAGATTAACTGTACTTCCTTGAAAAAAATTATCTAGTCAAATGCATCACCATAGATCAGAACATTGGGTTGTAGTAAGTGGTACAGCAAAAATAACACTAAATGATAAAGAAATATTATTATCAAAATGAGAATCTACTTATATTCCTATTTGAACAACTCATAGACTAGAAAATGTAGGAAAAATAGATTTACATATAATTGAAAGTCAAATTTGAGATTATTTAGAAGAAGATGATATAATCAGATTTGATGATATATATGGTAGATGTTAATTATTAATATATTATTTATTTAAAAATAAAAAATGAAAAAAGCTTTAATAACAGGTATTACATGACAAGACTGAGCATATCTTGCTGAACTACTTTTATCTAAATGATATGAAGTTCACGGAATAAAAAGAAGAACTAGTTTATTTAATACTGATAGAATTGATCATTTGTATCAAGATATTCACAATCCAGATTTGAAATTTCATTTACATTATTGAGATTTAACAGACAGTGCAAATCTAATAAAATTAATATCAGATATTAAACCTGATGAAATATATAATTTAGCGGCTCAATCTCATGTAGCTGTTAGTTTTGATATGCCTGAGTATACTGCAAATGCTGATTGAATATGAACTCTAAGATTACTAGAAGCAATAAGAATCTCTTGATTAGAAAAAACAACTAAATTATATCAAGCTAGTACTTCAGAATTATTTTGATGACTAGACTATAATAGACCTGAAGCAGGATATACTGAAGAATCACCTATGCATCCTAGAAGTCCATATGGATGTGCTAAATTATATGCTATGTGGATAGTGAGAAACTATAAAGAATCTTACTGAATGTTTGCATGTAATGGTATATTATTTAACCACGAATCCCCTATTAGATGAGAAACTTTTGTAACTAGAAAAATAACAATGGCAGTTGCAAAAATATCTCTATGACTTCAAGATAAATTATTTTTAGGTAATCTAGATGCAAAAAGAGATTGGTGACATGCAAAAGATTATGTAGAAGCAATGTGGATGATGTTACAACAAGATACTCCTGAAGATTTCGTAATTGCCACTTGAGAATCATATTCAGTTAGAGAATTTGTTAATTGGTCATTTGAAGAAGCTTGAATCGAAATAGAATGGTTAGGAGAATGAATAAATGAAAAATGATATAATAAAGCTAATTGAAAATGTATAGTAGAAATAGATAAAAAATATTTTCGTCCTGCTGAAGTAGATTTCTTACTATGAGATAGTTCAAAAGCAAGGAATATTCTTTGATGGGAACCAAAATATACAGTTCAAGAAATGTGTAGTGAAATGGTTGCAAGTGATATTGAAAAATTTAAAAAACAAGAAATTTTAAAAAAACATGGGTATGAAATATTAAATCAATATGAGTAAATAATAGTTAATTTTAAATAATGGATAAAAATTCAAAAATATACATTGCATGACATAATTGATTAGTATGATCAGCTATTTTAAGAAATTTAGAAAAAAATTGATATACAAATATAATATATAAATCTTCAAATGAATTAGATCTAATAGATAATAATCAAGTTAAGTCTTTCTTTGAAAATGAAAAACCTGAATATGTTTTTTTAGCAGCTGCTAAAGTATGATGAATAGTCGCTAATAATAACTTCCCTGCTGAATTTATTTATCAAAACTTACAAATACAAAATAATGTAATACATAATAGTTATTTATTTTGAGTAAAAAAATTATTGTTTCTTTGATCTAGTTGTATATATCCAAAACTAGCTAAACAACCTATGAAAGAAGAGTATCTTCTAACATGATTATTAGAACCTACAAATGAACCATATGCAATAGCTAAAATAACATGAATAAAAATGTGTCAAAGTTACAATAGACAATATGCTACAAATTTTATTGCCTGTATGCCAACTAACCTTTATGGACCAAATGATAATTTTGACTTAACTTCAAGTCATGTTCTTCCTGCTATGATTAGAAAATTTCATGAAGCAAAAATGAATAAATCTGAAGAAGTTACATTATGGTGAGATGGTTCAGCTATGAGAGAATTTTTATTTGTAGGTGATATGGCAGATGCATGTATAAATTTGATGAACACATATAATCCTACTAAAGAGCAAAATGAATTAGGTGACATATTTTTAAATATTTGAACTGGTAAAGATGTAACTATAAAACAATTAGCTGAAACTGTTAAAAATATAGTTTGATTTAATTGAAAAATAATATGGGATATAACAAAACCAAATGGAACACCAAGAAAACTTCAAGATGTAACGAAATTAAATAATTTATGATGGAAATATAAGATAGAACTAGAAGATTGAATAAAAATGAGTTATGATTGGTTTTTAAATAATTAAAAAAAAAATAGATGTACAAAATTTGTACATCTATTTTTTATAAAACTTTTTAACAAGTTTTTTATAATAAGTTTGTATTTTATATGTTTTTTAGTATAAATTTATTATATAATATATTATTAATTATTAACTTATGCAAGTAGTTATTTTAGCTTGATGACTATGAACTAGATTATCAGAAGAAACAACATTAAAACCTAAACCAATGGTAGAAATATGATGAAAACCAATTTTATGGCATATAATGAAAATTTATTCTCATTATTGATATAAAGATTTTGTGATATGTCTATGATATAAATGATATTATATTAAAGAATGGTTTGCTAATTATTTTTTGCATAATAGTGATGTAACTTTTGATTTAAAAAATAATCAAATGACTGTTCATAATAATAATAGTGAAGATTGGAAAGTGACTTTAGTAAATACTTGAGATGATACTCTGACTTGATGAAGAATAAAAAGGGTTATAGATTGATGATTTATTAATTGAGATGAATTCATGATGACATACTGAGATGGTGTAAGTGATGTAAATATTAAGGAGTTAGTCGATTTACATAAAAATAATTGAAAATTGGTAACTTTAACAGCTGTACAACCTGAATGAAGATTTTGAAAACTTTGAATGGAATGAAATATAATTCATGAATTTGCTGAAAAAAAAGACAATGAAGATTCTTATATTAATTGATGATTTATGGTATTAAATAAAAAAATAGTACAATATATTTCTGGCGATAATATATCATTTGAAAAAGAACCATTAGAAGAAATAGCAAAAAAATGAGAATTAATAGCTTATAAACATAAATGATTTTGGCAAGCAATGGATACTTTAAAAAACAAACATGATTTAGAAGAAATGTGGAAAAATTGAAGTATTCCTTGGAAAATATGGTAATAAAAAAAATATGATAACAATTTTAATAACATGATGAACTTGATTTCTAGGTTCTAATATAATTAGAAAAATTTTAGAAAATAATATTTATAATATTGTTTTATTGAAAAGATCTACATCTAATACTGAAAATATAAAATTATTGTTAAAAAATGAATCTTTAAAAATATATAATATTGATCAAATTGATTTAAATGATATTTTTAAAGATAATAAAATTGATATAGTTTTTCATACTGCTACATGTTATTGAAGAAATAATGAAAAAATAACTAAAATAATAGAAAGTAATTTAATATTACCATTAAAACTTTTAGAACTATGTACAGAATATAGGGTTTCAACATTTTTTAATATTGATACAACTTTACCAAATTGAATTAATTACTATGTAATATCAAAAAAACAATTGTTAGAATATTGAAAAAAATTTTCAGATGACACTGATTTAAATTTTATTAATATTAAATTAGAGCATATATTCTGACCTTGAGATGATGAAAGTAAATTTGTGTGAATGATAATTAATAAAATAAAAAATAATGAAAATTATATAGATTTAACATTTTGAGAACAAAAAAGAGATTTTATTTACATAGATGATGTAATAAATATGTTGTTAATATTAATTAATCTTAATATTAATATTAATATTAATTGATTTCAAGAATATGAAATATGAACATGAAATACAATTGAAATAAAGGAATTAGTAAAAAAAATAAAAAAAATACTTAAGTCTAAAATACAACTAAATTTTTGAAAGATAGAATACAGAAAATGAGAACAAATGATATCTTTTGCTAAACTTAATAAAGTTTTTAAAAATTATAAATTTGAATCATTAGATGAATGATTAATAAAAACTATAAAATATTTTAAATAAAAATGAAAAACTTCTACAAAAATAAAACAATTCTTATAACTTGAACAAGTTGATTTAAATGAAGCTGGTTAGCTTTTTGGTTGTATAATTTATGAGCTAATGTTATTTGATATAGTTTAAAAGCAAATACTTCTCCAAATAATTTTGAAATTCTTAATCTAGATAGTAAAATTACTCAAATATATTGAGATATTAATGATTTAGATAAAATGAATGAAGTAGTAAATAAATATAAACCTGAAATAATTTTTCATCTTGCTGCTCAACCACTAGTAAGAGATAGTTATGATAATCCAGTTTACACTTTTCAAACAAATGTTATATGAACAGTTAATGTTCTAGACACAATTAGAAATAATGAATGTGTAAAATGAGCTATACTTATTACTACCGATAAGGTTTATCATAATAATGAATGGATATATCCATACAGAGAAAATGATAGATTATGATGATATGATCCATATAGTAGTAGTAAAGCCATGTGTGAATTAGCAATTGATAGTTATTTCAAATCATTTTTACAAAAAAGTAATAAAAAAATTGTATCAGTAAGAGCATGAAATGTAATTTGAGGTTGAGATTGGTCAAAAGATAGACTAATTCCTGATGTAATAAAGTCTATATTAAAAGATGAAAAACTTATTATAAGAAATCCTGAAAGTGTAAGACCATGGCAATATGTATTAGAAGCTCTTTATGGATATTTAATAATTTGAAAGAAAATTTTTGAAGATGATAAATATTTATGATCATATAATTTTTGACCAGATTTATCTGATAACTTAAGAGTTTTGGACATAGTTAACGAAAGTATTAATATATTATGAAAGTGAAGCTTCGAAATACAAAAAGATTCGAATAATCCTCATGAAGCATGATTATTATTGTTAGATAATACAAAAGCTAAAACATTATTATGATGGAAACCTAAATACAAAGTTGATGAAGTATTAAATAGAACTTTAAATTGGTACAAAGATTATTATGAGTGAAAAAACATGGAAAATATTTGTTTAAATGAAATAAATATGTTTATATAAATATATTTTAATAACTAATATTAACCAACAAAAAAAATAAATTATTAACATAAAATAATTTATTTTTTTTGTTTTAAATATATTTTCTTTATAATAATGCAATAATTTATAATATAATAAAAAATAAATGTTAACTCCTGATTTTAAAGAATATATTAGTAAAATAATTGAATTACAAAAAGCTAAAATAGTTTGAAATAATGTACCTGTATCATGAAAAGTTTTTGATGAAAAGGAACTTGAATATGCAATAGAATCAATACTAGACTGTCATTGGACAGAATGAAGATTTAATAAGCAATTTGAAGAAAAATTAGCTTCTTTTTTATGAGTAAAATTTATTGCGACTACAAATTCTTGAAGTAGTGCAAATTTATTAGCTTTTACAGCACTAACAGCTAAAGAATTAAAAGAAAGAAGAATTAAAAAATGAGATGAAGTAATTACAGTAGCTGCATGATTCCCTACTACAATTAATCCAATAATACAAAATGGATGTGTTCCAGTATTTGTAGATGTAGATTTAGAAACATATGAAATAAATATAGACGAAATTAAAAAAGCTATTTCTCCAAAAACAAAAGCAATTATGATTGCCCATACTTTATGAAATGCCTTCAATATATGAGAAGTTCAAAAAATATGTAAAGAAAATAATCTATGGTTAATAGAAGACAGTTGTGATGCTTTGGGTACGAAATATGATTGAAAATACACTTGAACATTTTGAGATATAGCAACTTTTTCATTTTATCCTGCTCACCATATAACAATGTGAGAAGGTTGAGCTTTAGCAACTAATAATGCCTTATTAAATAAAATAATTAAATCGTATAGAGATTGGTGAAGAGATTGTTGGTGTGGTACATGAGAAGATAATAATTGTAATAATAGATTCAATTGGCAATTATGAGATTTACCAAAAGGATTTGATCATAAATACACTTATTCAAGAATTGGTTACAATCTAAAAATAACTGATATGCAAGCTGCTATCTGATTAGCTCAACTAGAAAAATTAGAAAATTTTATACAAATAAGAAAAAATAATTTTGCTTATTTAACGAAAAAATTTATAGAACAATGATTAGATAAATATTTTATATTACCAAAAGCTACTGAAAAAGTAGAAGCAAGTTGGTTTGGTTATGTGTTAAGTTTAAAAGAAAATTCAAAATTCACAAGAGAAGAATTAATGATGTTTTTGAATGAGAATAAAATTTGAACAAGACTTTTATTCGCCTGAAATTTCTTAAAACATCCAGCATTTATTGATTATGTAGAAGATTATAGAATTATATGAGATTTAAAAAATACTGACTATATAATGAATAATAGTTTTTGGATTTGATTATTTCAATGATTAAATGAAGAAAAATTAGAGTACGTAATTTTAAAATTTAAAGAGTTTGTTAATGGAAAATAAACTACCACTAATTAGTATTCTAATACCTACTTACAATAGACCTGAATATTTAAAAGAATGTATTAATAGTGTTTTATCTCAAAAATGATTTAATAATAATGAATTAGAAATTATTATTTCAGATAACTCTACAAATAATGATACTAAAATAATTGTAGAAAAAGTTATTATTGATTATTTATATAAAAAAATAATTTTCAACAAAAATAGTTCAAATATATGAATGATAGGAAATTGGAATAAGCTTTTAGAATTAAAATCTTGAAAATATTTTATATTTTTATCAGATGATGATAAATTTTATAATAATAATAGTTTAAAAATATTGTATGATTTAATAATAGATAAAAAATGAGATTTAGTTTATTGAAATAGTTTCATAGATAGAAATTGAAAATTAGAATATATAAAATTTCATTTAACAAATGTATATGAAATGTTTAAAAATAATTGTATTTCTTTTTGATGAACATTATATAAAAATAAATGATATAATTATGATTTAAAAGCTTGATCTTATGCTGATTATGATTTTAATTTAGAATATGTAATTTGAGGTAATATATTATATATAGATAAAGATACTTTTATATATAGAATTCACAATAATCAAATAACAAATTCAATAAATTGAATAGATGATAAAAAAATGAAATTATACATATTTAATAAACATAAATGATATTATTATAATTTATTATCTTATATAAAATTATTATTAATATATATTATAATATATATTCTTGTAAAATTATGACTTTATAATTGTACTTTAAAAACTTACTTAAAATGTATAAAAAAATAATAAATAATCATATAAATAATGAATTTAAAAAAATACTTTTATTAATATATAAAACATATTTTGATAAGCCTATAATAAATTTTTATAAAACTAATTATAAAAAAAATGTACTAATAAGCTATATAAAATATCCTTTTATAAAATGAGTAAATTATTCACATACAAATAATATTGAAGCAATTAGTATATGAGAGGTATTTAATAAATTATGATATAATGTTGATATTGTAAATTATGATTATGAATGAAAAATTAATTATGAAAAATATAATATAATTTTTTGATTTTGAGAACCATTAGAAAAGAGCTTTTATTTCAACATTAATAACTTAAAAAGAATATATTACTGAACTTGAATGCATTTATTTATACAAAATTATAATACTATAAAAAGAATATGATGATTATACAATAAAAAATGAATATTAATTGTTGAATCTAGTAGGTTAGTATTTAAATCTTGGAATATACAAACTCAATTATCTAATGCTATAATTACATTATGAAACAATACTATTATAGATTCTTATAAACAATTTTATGACAAAAGTATATATTCTATACCTGTAACATACTATAATATAGAAAATATAAATTATGATATTTCAAATAATATTGAAGAAAAAAAATTAAATTTTATATGGTTTTGAAGTTCCGGGCTTATTCATAAATGACTAGACTTACTACTTGAAATATTTAAGGAAAAGTGAGATTTAAATTTACATATATGTTGACCAATTGATAATGAAAAAATATTTAAAGACTATTTTTATAGTGAACTTTATGAAACTAAAAATATTTTTAATTACTGATTTGTAGATATACATTCTTATAAGTTCAAAAGTATTGTTAATAAATGTGCTTTCTCTATTTTTCCTTCATGTGCAGAGTGAGAACCAAGTTCTATTATTAATTTAATGTCATTATGAATAATTCCAATTGTAACCAAAGAATCATGAATAAATTTAGATTTAGCAATTAATATAGATTCATTAAATAAATATGAAATTATAAACTCAATAAATAAAGTTAATAAACTAAATAATTTAGAGATAATAAATTTTAGCAAGAAAATTAAAGAAGAAACTTTGAAAAATAATAGTATAAAAAAATTTAAACTAAAATTAAAAGAAAATTTAATAAAAATAATTTAATAATAATGAAAAAAATACTTATAACATGATGATTATGATTTTTATGATCTAATCTAGCATTTGAATGATATAGGAAATGTTATGAAATAATTGTTTTAGATAATTTTTTTAAAACAGATTGAAATATTATTAACTATAAATGGTTAAAAAAAGAAATTAAATTTATTTTTGAAAATAAAGATATTAGAATTCAAAATGATGTTGAAAAAGTTATAAAAAAATATAAACCTGATGTAATATTCCATGTTGCTTGACAAGTAGCAATGACTACTTCAATAGAAAATCCTAGACTTGACTTCGAAGTAAATACATTATGAACATTTAATTTACTAGAATCTGTTAGACTATATTCACCAGATACTATTATACTCTATTCTTCTACAAATAAAGTATACTGAGATTTCTCTAATTTAAAATTAGAAGAAAAAGAAAAAAGATACATATATCCTGATTATCCTAATTGATTTGATGAAAATATTACTCTTGATTTTCATTCCCCTTATTGATGTAGCAAATGATCTGCAGATCAATATTTATTAGATTATCATAGAATTTTTTGAATAAAAACAGTTGTTTTTAGACATTCTACAATGTATTGAGGTAGACAATTCGCAAGTTATGATCAATGATGGATTGGTTGGTTTATAGAACAATCTTTAAAATTAAAAAAATGAGAAATAAATAATATATCAATACATTGAAATTGAAAACAAGTTAGAGATTTACTTCATGCAAATGATATGATGAACTTATACTATACTACCTTAGACAATATAGATAAATGTACTTGAAATGTGTTTAATATTTGATGATGAGAAAAAAATAGTTTATCCTTAATTGAGCTCTTCAATTTTTTGGAAAAAGAATTAAATATAAAAATTGAAATCGAACATAAAGAATGGAGAGAATCTGATCAAAAATCTTTTATAGCAAACATATCAAAAATTAAAAAATTAACTTGATGGGAGCCTAAAATAAGTAAGGAACAGGGATTAAAGGACATGTTAAAATGGATTGAATCTATAATTAATTAAAATTATGAATAATAATGAATTAGTATCTATAATAATTCCTACATACAATAGAGAAAAAATTATATGAGAAACTATAGAATGTGCAATAAATCAATCTTATAAAAATATAGAGATTATTATATGAGATAATTATAGTACTGACAATACTTTTTCTATTATTGAAAAATATGCGAAAAATGATAATAGAATAACTTTATTTAAGAATAAAGAAAATTTATGACCAGTAAGAAATTGGCAGGAATGTATAAATAAAGCAAAATGAAAATATTTAAAAATATTATGGTCTGATGATTTGATATCTAAAGATTTTATTGAAGAAACAATAAAATTATTTGATAAAGATACTGCCTTTGTATTTACAACTACAGAAATATTTTATAATGATTGAAAAAAACACTCTGCATATTTACAAAAAAATACGATTATTAGTTCTAAAAATTATATAGAAAAATCTGTTTTGAATGAATCAGATTTCCCCTTATCACCATGATGTGCAATTTTTAGAACTATAGATGTAAAAAATAATTTAATTATAGAAATAGATAATAATGACTGATTAATATTTAATAAATATTGAGCAGGAAATGATTTATTAATATTTTTACTTACTGCAATTAATTATAAATATGTTAAACATATTCAAGAGGTAAAATCATATTTTAGAGCTCATAAATGATCAATTTCATGTACAAATGATATTAATTTATATTATGAATGGGCTAGAAAATATGTAAGTATAATTTATAATAATCAAAAATTAAAAAATAAATTTAAAACAAAAATATATATATTAAGTATATTTTTTAAAAATTATAAAAATATCAATTTATCAACAGAATGAAATATAAATTTTAATTATTTTTTTAAAAAGGTATTTAGTAATATATATTTAGCAATAAAAAATAAAATAATATAAATTATAATGATTTAATACTTTTAAATTAAAATATGAAACTATCAATAATAACATGTACATATAATAGTGAAAAATACTTAGAAAAATGTATAGAAAGTGTAAAAAATCAAAAAGTAAATAATGACATATATGAGCATATTTTCATAGACTGATATTCTAATGATAATACAATTAATATAATCAATAATTATATGTCAGAAAATATTAATACAATTATTAAAGTTGTACAAAAAGTACCTAAAGGTATATATAATGCAATGAATACATGAATAAATATTTCAAAATGAGAATATATAACATTCTTGAATTCTGATGATTATTATAATGACGATGTTTTAAATGATTATTTAAATTTTGTTGAAAATGATTGAAATAAAGATTTATATTATTGAATAAATAATATTGTAGATAATGTAGGAAATATTAAAACTGAATATCCTAATAAATGAATTTACAAAAAATGATTAAATAAATATATTTTAGCAATGGCTTGTTATATATTTCAATCTAATACATTGTATAAAAAATCACTACATGATAAATATTGATTATATAATGAAAATTTAAAACTTGTATCAGATGCTGAGTTTTTCGTAAAATTAGCAAAATTAAATATATCAAATAAATTTTATAATAAAGTAATCGCAAATTTTAGAATGCATGACTGAAGTGCATCTAAAAATAGTAATTTACAAGAAAACGAATTAGAAAAAGTTAGAATAAATGTATTTTGAAATATGTCTGGAAATTTTATGAATTTAATATATAAAATATTAAAAAAAATATTAATCAAAAAATAATATGAATAAGGTTGCATTAATTACATGAGTGAATTGACAGGATTGAGCTTATTTATCGAATTTTTTAATAGAAAAATGATATAAAATTATTTGAATATTAAAAAGTAAAAATAGTAATCTAGATAATTTAAAATATTTTAATATTGAAAAATTAATACATTTTCAATATTCAGATTTATCAGATTCTAAAAAAATAGAAGAAATTATTTTAAAAACATTACCTGATGAAATATATAATTTATGATGACTTACTTCGCCTTGAGAATCATGGTTAAAAGTAAATGAATATGTAAATGTAAATATAAATAGTATTTTATGAATAATTAATTGAGTTAAAAATAGTAATAAAGTAATAAAAATCTTTCAAGCATCTACGAGCGAAATGTTTTGAAATAGTAATAACTTATGATTGCAGACTGAAAATACACCATTCCACCCAACAAATCCTTATGCTGTTACTAAATTATTTTGATATTGGATGACTAATATTTTTAAAGAGAGCAATAATCTATATATTGTAAATTGAATATTATTTAATCATGAGTCACCTCTAAGAAATATAAAATTTGTTACTAGAAAAATCTCAGACTGAATTGCTAAAATAAAATTATGATATGAAGAATTTATAACACTATGAAATATAAATTCAAAAAGAGATTGGTGATTTGCTTGAGATTTTGTAGAATGATTTTGGATGTCTCTACAACAAGATAAAGCAGATAACTATATTTTTTCTACTTGAGAAATACATACTATTTCTAATTTTCTAGAAATTTGATTTAAACATGTTTGAATAGATAATTGGGAAAAATATGTAAAAATTGATGAAAAATATAATAGACCAATAAATTTAATGAATTTATATTGAAAAAATAGTAAAGCTAAAGATATTTTATGATGGTCACCAAAAGTTAAATTTGATTCATTAGTAAAAATAATGATTGATGAAGATATAAAAAGACTTAAAAATAATAAATATCCTTAATAATTATTAAGGATATTTATTATTTTACAAGCATTAGTTTTCCAATTGAATCTCATTGAATTAATAAGTCACTCATCTATCATCTTATTTCTAAAATCTTTATCATCGATATATTTAAAAATTCATTCTGTAATACTGTTTATATCATAAGGATTTACTATAACTTGTGATTTTAATACAATTTCATTAAATGGTCATATATCAGATACAACCACAGGACATCAACAAGACATTGCTTCAGGTACAGTCATTCAAAATCATTCTAGAGTTGCAACAGAAATATAACATATTGAATTTGAATAGTATTTTCTGAGTTCAGATTCTGATATAAATTCTCTTTTAAAAATTATATAATCTTTCAATCATAATTCATTTACCAAATTATCTGTAGTCTCTTTTCAAATAACTGGTTTTCAAATTTTTATTAATTTTAATTTAGGATACTTTTTTATTACTTCATTAAATGCTAATAATAAATTTTTAATGTTTTTTCTTTCTAATTCAGTTCAAACATATAATATATATTTAAAGTCAGTAAAATTATTAATCTTTTCTGGGAAAAATTCTTTACTTATTCATAAATAATTTACAAAAATATCATCTGATTTTATTCAATATTCTATAAGTTGATTCTTTGTAAATTCTGAAATTACAACATATTTTTTTACAGATTTAAATATTAATTTTCATATTATTGATTTTCACCAATAATCTTCTACATGCATTACACACATATAGATTTTTTTCCATGGAAAAAGAAATTTAACAAAAATAACATAAGGATTTTCCCATGAAAAATAAATTTTTTTATAAAATATACACTTCAAAAGTAATAAAATAATATTGAATATATAATTTATTATAATTTCATATTTTTTATTTCACTTTTCTTTTAAATAATAAAAATCAAAATTATGATCTATTATTAATAACTCCTTTAAAATAGAATTATCTACTATTCATATTGCATTACTACTTTTCTGTGTAATATATAATATATTATTCATTAAATATTATTAAAATCTAAATTTTTTCTCATACTATTACATTACTTAAATATAGTCCAGATTGCATTCTAGGACTAAATAATGATATTAAATTAATAATAATCATTAATGGTGCAGCGAAAATAATTCTTAATAATAATGTTATGTACTTATTATTTGTTTCTGTTATTTTTCACAAAAACCAAATATTTAACTGTAATATAGTATCAAAATAACTTCAATATTGTTCATTTTTTAAAACACTAAATCCATGATTTTCTAGTAAAGAACTTAGTCAAAAATGAGTATATCTAGCATAATCATATGGTGATTCATGTTCATGAATAACAAAAGGAATAGTAATAACAATTTTTCATCATTTTTTTAATACTCTATTTAATTCTAATAATACTTCATCAATATTAAAAATATGTTCAAATACTTCAGTAGAAATTATACTATCAAAAGTATCATTTTCGAATGGTAATATTTTTCAATCCCAAAAAAAATCTACCTCATTTTGAGAATTATCATGACCAGAACTTTTAAAATCTACTCATACATATTCATCAAAATTTAATATACTTTTATATGGTTTTTCTCAACATCAAAAATCAAGTACCTTTCAATAAATATATGAAGAATTATTAATTATTCACTTATATATTCACTTTCTTATTATATAACTATGATGCAATAAACTAAAAAGATTTGGTATAAATGCTGATTTTTTAAATAATTGTATTAATTTGTTTAACATTTTATTATATATTATTTAATATTTCATAAATTTTCTCAATATTCCTATTCCAATCGAATTTTTCATTTATTATTTTTTTATTTATTTCACTATATTCTGATTTTTTAACTATATTTTCTATTCAAACTTCTATTCATTTTTTTATTGATTCTACTGAATCATTTTCTATTAAAATTCAATTTACTCAATTTATAATTACTTCATCTGCTCATTCATACGGAGTAGCTATTATAAAACATCATAAATACATTGCTTGTAGTAATGTAGTTGCAAGTCATCATCAAGGGCTTGATGTATGAAAATGAATATCAAATTGTAGTTGTAAAAGTAATGCTTCTTTAAATGATTTTCATCAGGTAAAATATATTTTATTATTTATATCCAGCTGTCTTAAATTATTCAACTCTTCTCAATCTCATACTATTACAATTTGAATTTTATCTTTTATATTATCATTTAATAAATAATATGAATTAACTAAACTATCAACATTTTTCCATTTTAATAATCTTCAAACAAATCAAATAATTATTTTTCAATCAAATTTATTTTTTAAATTTTCTATCTGAATTTCTTTGTTTAATTCTATATCCAATCCTCTATAAATAACACCTATTTCTCTATCTATAAATTCAGTTAAAATAAATTTTTTACATGCACTACTTATTGCAATTAATTTATCAGCTCTTTTAAAAATCCAGTTTCAAATTGATTTATCATATATATATGAAATTTTTGATTTTAATTTACTTCACAATTTTACATAATCGCTTCCATGTTCAATATGTACCCATTTAATAGAATTTTTAGTAGCAAATTTTCATCAAATAAATGATGATAAAAAAAATCTAGTATGAGTAAAAACAAAATCTGCTTGCAATTCTTTCAATTCTTTTAATATAACCCAAAACTGTTTTTTCCAAAATTTAGGAAATGGAAAATTAGCTATTATATCAAAACTTGGAAGTAAATGTACTTTATATCAATCTAATTCATAATTACTTTTATTTTCTTGTCATACATCAAAAACAACATTTATAAACGATCAATATTCTTTTTTACACCAATATTTACCTATCTCTTGTCAGACTGTTTCAACTCATCATTTATGAGGTGGGAAATATGGTAAAAATTGAATAATATTTATTTTTTTAGTCATTATTTTTTGTTATTCATTAACGTATTTCTTAAACGGTCATTCAATCAAACATTAAAATAATTATAACTAAATCACAAATAATTCAAAATTAATTTAATTATTATCCCATAATCTATAAAAGAAATATTATTAATTATTCATATTTATACTTTCTAACTTCCAAAATGGTACTACAATAACATCTCAAAATATTTCATCAACATTTTTTGATATAATTATTTTTTTATCAACTTTAAACTTTTTTTGAAAGTAACTCAGTCATTTCATATGCTCTTTTTTTATATTTTCTCTATATTTTACCTCTATAGCATATATTTTTCATTGCTGTGTAACTCATACAAAATCTACCTCATTTTTAGAGTGTCTATAAAAATATTTAAAATCAAAATAATTTTGTATATAATTTTCAAATAATTCTCATGAAATTTCTCAATTTCAACTAAAAAAGCTACTACAGTTTAAATATGCTTTTTTTTGTTTTTTCTCTGAAGAAAGCAAATTTGCTGAATAATTATAAACTTTATTTATTAAAAAACTTTCTTCTAAATAATAAATATAAGTTTGTATAGTTCTCCAATCTACATTTAAATCATTTCATAAATTATGATAATCTATTGTAATTCAAGGATTAGCTGCAACAATATCAAATAATTTTAATAATAACTCAGGATAATTTACATTAAAAAAATCGTTAGCATCTTCTTTAATTATCTTATTTTTTAGATTAAAAACATAATCTTTAGCATCAAATAAATTAGAATTAATTATATCATAATACTGCCTATATAAATACTTTTCAAACTCTAAAATCAGATTTTTCTCATACAATCTAGGCTTATCTAAATAATATTTTAAATCTTTAAATTCTAAATACTCTTCAAAATATAATGTTTTAATATTAGTTATTACTATTCTTCATGCCAAACTCTCACTTGATTTTAAAAATAATGATGAAGATCAAGATAAAAAGATTTTTATATTTGGGTACAAATCATAATATATTTTTATTTTATTTTGCCAATCATTAACTTTTTGTATTTCATCAAAAAAGACATAAATTTTATCTTTTAGTATATCTTTATTTGAAACTCTTAAATAATCATTAATTACATTTTCTATTTCATTTCATAAATCAAAAGAATAATACAATATATTATCCCTATTAATTCATTGTTTTATTAAGTAATTTATAACTTGAAACATCAAGGTAGTTTTTCATACTCTCCTTAATCATATAATCAAATCAATATACTTAGAATCTATATTTTTTATCATTTTATCATAATAATTTCTTTTCTTTTCAAAATTATAATAATATTCTTTAATCCAATGTTTATTGAAATTTATTAAGTCCATTGTATGTATTTATTACTTTTTAATACATTACATTGTATGTATTTATTACTTTTAGGCAAATTATTTTGTATGTATTATAAAATAAATAAAGATTTTTTAAATAAATATTTTAATATAATATTATCTATTTCCTTATCTTAATCATTGATATTTCCCTACTAATATAATCAATATCATATATAAATAATTTCGACAATCACTTACTATCAAAAACTTTTACTTTTTCTTTTAATTCATCAATATCAGATTTGTTAAATCTAGCATATGTTCAATAAACAGAGCTAACATCAATTCAATATTGATAAATAATTGAAAAATATTGTTCATCTTTTAATTTACTTTTTATTCATTTATCAAGTTTATCATGTGCATTAAATATAGCATTTCAAGTCAAATATAAACAAGCAAATCTAAAATCCTTAAATTGTTCATATTCATCATCTGATAAATCATTTTTTAATTTGTAATCTTCTATTTCTTTTGAATAAGTAGATAAATATAACATATCAATAATTTCTCTTAATAATCATTTTAAATTAATAAGATCCTCTATAAAATTTTTATCTACATTTTTATTTTTTAATATTGCATCTATTATTCAAGCATCTACTTCTCAATTTAGTAAATATTTAATATCAAATAATGAAAACATAGATCTAAATATAATTTTTAAATCTCCAGTTATATGATAATGATGTAATATTTCATAAAATTTAGTTGCAAATTTTATTAACGAATTAATATCGTGATGTAATAAATAATTTTGTGAAAAATATTGATAAAATATATCAAATAATTCATTGTTATCTACTTTTCATAACTCTTCTTGATAATTTGAATATCTAAAATACAATTGTCTAAAAAATAAATAAGATTTATAATCGGTAAGTTTCTTAAATTTTCAAGAAGTTTTAGTAAAATAATAGTAAGATATTTTATCATTTAATCATGAATCTAATAATGTTTTTAATGATCATTTAAAAGTTTTCACTCATATTAATTCACATAACTCTTTTTCTACAAACTTATTTTTCTCAAATACATTAATATCTCACAATTTATATGAATTGTCTCTAACATTTATATTTAATTCCTCACTTGGAAGTAATAATAAAGTCATTTTATAATTTATAATATTTTCAATATATGTATTTACAAATAAATTTAGATTAAAATTTAATTCTTGAAATTGTTTAATAAATGAATTTAAAATACTAATTAATATTTTTTTATTGTCCAAATTAGAATCACTTACATAATTATAAAAATAATCAAATTCTGAATAATTATACAAATTAAACTTTTTTGAATATTCAATCATAACTTCATATTTATCCCTATTATCATAAAAATTTTGAATTGATATTTTTTCTGATTTTTCGAATTTAATCATCAATTTATGAATATCTTTCATATCGTTTTCTAATTCTGTCTGTCTATTTAAAAACTTTTCTAGTTGAGAGTTGTTCATGTTATTTAATATAATTATTTTAAAAAATTAATTTTAATTCATTCATTTTAAAATTATTTAAGAATATTAAAATCTGAATTAAATATTCTCAATTTAATTTATCTATTTACTACTATAAAACTTCCAACTATTTTTCAAACTATTCTCCAAACTTGTCTCAGAATTCCATCATAATTCATTTAATGCTTTGCTTGGATCACAAAAAACTTGAGCAACATCACCTGGTCTCCTATCTACTAATTTATAATCAATTTTTTTTCATGTTACTTTTTCAGATTCACTAATCATTTCAAGTACACTCACTCACTTACCTACTCATAAATTATATACTTCAAATTGTCCTAAATTTCTTCCCTTTTCAAGGGAAGTCCCCGCAGGGGGATGTGTTATTAACTTCTCAAATGCTTTCAGATGTCAATCTATTAAATCAACAACATCTATATAATCTCTTACTCAAGTACCATCAATTGTATCATAATCTGATCAAAAAACTTGAAGTTGTTTTAATTCACCATTTGCAACTTTCATAATATATGGTAATAGATTATTTGGAATACCAAATGGATCTTCTCATAAATAACCACTATTATGTGCTCAAATAGGATTAAAATATCTAAGATTCATAACTTTAAAAGCACTAAATTTAGATAAATCAATTAATATTTGTTCTAATAAATACTTAGTTGTTCAATAAGGATTAGTTGTATTTCAAGTTGCATTATTTTCTGATATACCTAATTGGTCTATCCCCTCTCCCCTTGGGAGAGGGCTAGGGTGAGGGCTATCCTGAGTAGTACTCATATCATATACCGTAGCACTACTAGAAAATATAATATTTTTAACATCATATTTATTCATCAACTCAAAAAGTTTCAAACTTCATACTATATTGTTATCAAAATATTCAAGTGGCTTATCACAGCTCTCCCCTACAGCTTTTAATCATGCAAAATGTACAACTCAGTCAAAATCATACTTTTTAAATAATTCATCTAGTGACAAAATATCTCTCAAATCTATTTGATAAAAATCAGGTTTATATCATAATATTTTTTCTATTCAATCTAAAGTATTTATAGATGAGTTAGATAAATTATCTACAATAACAGTTTTGTATCATGCTTGTTCAAATGCTACTACTCAATGACTTCAAATATAACCAGTTCATCATGTAATTAATATAGTCTTTTTCATTTAAAATTCTTATAATTTAATACTATTTTGAGCCCCATTCTATAAAATCAGAGAAAGGAGTCAGTATAGAGTTTTTTATTTTTAGAATTATATAAAAAAATTAAAATAACTCAATAAATTATTTTTTAATTACAATAAATTTATAAATTAGGAAAAAATGAATTTTTAATTATAATAAACTACTTAACTAATAAATTTTATTAGTAATTTTATATTCTAACATTCTCTTATAAATACTTAATCATAAAGAATATGATAAAAAAACTACATGTCAATGAAATTGAAAACTTAAATGATAATAATCAGATAAATATTGCTTATTTAGTGTTAGTACATCGTTTACCAAAACAATTTAAAAGATTATTCAAAGCTATATATTCTCCTAATAATTACTATCTAATACATATAGATAAAAAAGCAGACAAAGATTTACATGAAGAAATAAAAGAATTTATAAATGATTTTCAAAATACATATATATTAGAAAGTGAAAATATAGTATGGTGATGATACAGTATGGTACAAGTAGAATTAAATGGAATAAAAAAATTATTAGAAATAAGTGATAAGTGGGATTATTTCATAAATTTAAGTGGGCAAGATTATCCCTTGAAATCACAAAAAGAAATAACTAATTATTTATCTAAAAACTTAAATAATAATTTTTTAAAAGTAGCAGACCAATTAATAGAAAGACCTGAAACAATGAATAGAATTGATAATTATTTTGTAGATAATGGTACAAATATGTCTGAAATAAAAAGTAAAAAAAGAGAATTCTTAGACAATGTAACTCCATATATTGGAGGTCAATGGATGATACTTACTAGAAAATGTTGTGAATTTATAATAAATGATTTAGAAACAAAAAAATTCGAAAAATTCTATATAAATACATTAATTGCCGATGAATCATTTTTTCAAACACTACTCATGAATTCATCATTTACATGAAAAATTATTAATGATGATAAAAGAAGTATTATTTGGGTAGCAGATTGAGATATAAAACTCAGACCTAAAACATTTGATAATACTGATATAGACTATTTATCAATAAATGATAATCTATTTGCTCGCAAATTTGATGATAATATAGATTCTGAAATAATTAATAAAATTAAATTAAATTTCAATTTACCTATTAACGATAAATAGACATTTCAAACTAAATTATTTAAATAAATATATAAATAATTATATAGAATCATTAAATAGTTATAATATAATAATTAACTAAATTTATAGAAGAATCTGAAAATAGAAAATGAATATGATACCTTGCAAATATATAATAAAAAATCCCTTTTGGGATTTTTATTTGTAATATTCTTTAAACCAAATACAAAATTTTTCAATACCTTGATCCAAATCAATTTTTGGTCTCCATCATAATTTTTCATAAGTATGATCAATATCTGACCAAGTTGACTTCAAATCTCAATCTTGCATAGGTAGATAAACTTTGTTAGTTTTGTATCATAGATGTTTTTCTAGAGAATCTATCATATACTCTAGTTTAACTGGTTTATCGTTTCAAAGATTAAATATTTCATAATTATTAATTTGATTTAATGATAATATTATTCAATCAATTATATCATCAATATATGTAAAATCTCTTAGCATATCTCAGTTATTATAAACTTCTATTTTATCTCATTTCTGCATCTTTAATGCAAACTTTAGCATTGCCATATCAGGTCTACTATATGGTCAATACACAGTAAAAAATCTTAGTCAAGTAGTTGGTAAATCATACAAATGACTATAAGTGTGAGCTATTAACTCATTTGTTTTTTTAGTAACTGCATATAGTGAAACAGGATTATCTACTTTATCTTCTACACTAAATGGTTGTTTTTCATTTTTTCAATATACACTTGAACTAGATGCATAAACGAAATTTGCTACTTTATATTTTGCTGCTAAATTTATGATATTATGAAATCAAATAATATTTGATTCTATATATACAAAAGGATTATCAATACTATATCTAACTCAAGCTTGAGCTGCTAAATTACATACTTTATCAATTTTATTTTCTATAAAGACTTTCTCTAAATCATTATAATTTTCTAATTTTATTTTATAAAATTTGAAATAATTATTTTTTTGTAATATTTTTCTTCTATCTAATTTCAAATTTACATCATAATAATCATTTTCACAATCAACTCAAATAACACTATATCACAATTCTAATAGTTTCTTAGCTAAGAAAAATCATATAAATCAACTGGTTCATGTAACTAATATATTCATAAAAAATGTTTAATTTATATAATTTTTATGTATTTATTTATCTTTGTATTAAATCATACATAAATAAATATAAAACATAAAATAGTTAATAATAAAATCTTATTTTTTTCTAAAAGAATAAAATAATCATTTATAAGTGGGATAAAGATTATTATAAAATATCAAAATATTAATAAATCTTTTTTATAATATTCATTTTTTGAATCCATATCTAATCTAATTGTATCATATAAACTAAAAAAAAGTAAAATAATAAAAGAAATATATGGTAAAAAATAAAATACCTTGATAAAATAAATACTTATAATAAATAATAATAAAAATAAATTAATTAGTATTTTTATTATTTGTGATCAATTTTTTTTCATAAATGAGTCGATATTTAAATACATATCTATAAAGAAATATAAAACTCAAAGTATGATAAAATAAAATGAAAATGCTAAATAATTAATATAATCATAGCTATATGTACTAAATAAATAATTAAATAAAAAAAATCAGAAAAATCATATTCATATTGAAAACAATATATCAGAATTAATTCTAAAACTTAATAATAAAATATAACTTATAATTAGTACAAATAATATAGAATTTAAAGTTAATAAGTATCAAAATAAAATACAAACTATTAATATAATAAATCAATTGTTTAGAAATAAATTTTTTATACAAAAATTATTTAATAATTTCTCAAAATAATTTGAAAAATTATGCTTTAATGGAATAAGTAGAAGTCAGTATATACTAATAATTACATACAAAAACTCTTCTGAAAAAAATTTGTTCAAAGATAATAAAAATACAAATATGAAAAAGAGTAAAAAATAGAATTTGATATACAATTTATCTAACATTTTTATTAATTTAGTATTAATTTAGAAAGCAAAAAAGAATATTTTTTTCAAGATGTGAGTTTTTCAAGCCTTCTTTATAATAATGTTATCATTTATTTATTATTATGTCAAAGATAATTGACTTTTAAAAATTAATATTTTATAATATATGTATATATTTATTTACTTATTTTTACAAAATTAATATGATTAAATTAAATAATTTAAAAAATGCATTAACTAATAAATGAGAAATATTGATTGCTATATGATTATTAATTATTTCATTAACAATCGTATATTCGTATTTTTTATCATGAAATGAAAATACTAGAGATGTAAAAAGATATACAGATATTTTAAAAATAAATGATAATTTAAAAATATACTATACAAAAAATAAAACTTACCCATTATCTGATGAATCAGTAAGTATTACTGCTAGTTGAGAGATTATTACTTATCAATGATTTGCATGAACAAAAGTATTTTCTGACTTATGAATATCTGAAATAAAAGACCCTCTTTTAAATAAGAATTATAAATACCTAAATAATTACACATATGCTACTGATGAAAAAAAACAAAAATATCAATTAATGTGATTTTATGAATCAGATAAAAATACTAAATATCAACCAAATACAGTTAGAAAAGCATTTAATTATTGAGATAAAGTATGAATTGCAATAGAAAATAAGAGCGAAAGGCCTATTCAAGAAACTAAACTATGAGTAGATGTATTAAATACGCTTGAAGCATATACAATATATATGGATGATGAAACAAAATATATATGAGATAAAACAAATCTAAATAAGCTATTAAATTATACACATTTTGTAAAAACACTTGATACACAAGCAATGTCATGTCTAGAAATAAAAAATGGATGATGGAATGAAACATGATTTTACTATATTAAACCTTTTAATAAATTAGCTTGAAAAACTGAAAGAAAGGCTATTACAGCTTATTGTGATATGGATAGTAATTGAGGATGATGGACAAGAATATACTACAAAATTTGAAAAAATATGTGTTTGAATTGAAGTATTAATTATGAATTGGATACAATAAAAAATATTTTTACTAAAGATTTTGCTGTTAGTGATAATTTAAAAAGTTTAAATAGTGAATGATCATGGCTAATAAATAATGTAAACTTTGAAAATAAAAATTTTGATTATGAAAAAATTAAAAATATTATTAATTGTAAAGCTCCAAACTGAGAAAAATGGACTAGTGATTATATTTGATGATTTGTAAACATACAATGAAAATTATCTACAATGTGAAAATGGAAAGATATGTTTTACTGATGTAATACTAAAAAAACATTGTGAGATGATACTGTATTAAGAATTTGATGATTTGTAAATGAAAAATGAGCAGTTCATAAATGAGAATTCATACATTGAACTTGTAATGACTATACAGAGAAAGATAATTCAATTACTTCAAAATGGGATTGGGATAATACAAGAGTAATATGGGTGAGATAAAATAAATATTAGTTAATCAAATAATATGAATACAGTTTCTATAATAATTCCTGCTTTTAGAGAAGAAAAAAACATTTCTTTGGTTTATTTAGCTCTAAAAAAAATATTATCAAGTATTTCAGAAAAATATAATTATGAAATTATATTTGTAAATGACTGAAGTAATGATTCTACATGGAAAGAAATATTAAAAAAAACAAAATTAAATGAAAATGTAAAATGAATAAATCTAAGTAGAAACTTCGGACATCAACAAGCTCTAACAGCTTGATATATGAAAGCAAGTTGAGATTTAATAGTTAGTATGGATGCTGATATGCAGGATCCACCTATTCTAATTCTTAAAATGATAAAAGAGTGGGAGAAATGATTCGAAGTAGTATATGCTAGAAGAAGAAACAGAAATGATAAATTTTTGAAAAAATATACTGCAATATTATACTACAAAATACTATCAAAAGTATCAGATACTCAAATTCCTAGAGATGTATGAGATTTCAGATTAATAGATAAAAAAGTTTTAAAAACATTTAATAAACTAAAAGAAAAAGATAGATATATTAGATGAATGTTTGCTTGGGTAGGCTTTAAAACTACTTTTGTAGACTTTGATAGACCTGAAAGAATCTATTGAGAAACATGATATACATGGAAAAAAATGATTAAATTAGCAATGGATTGAATACTTAATTTTTCTACTTTTCCATTAAAACTATGAGCAATAATATGATTTTTTATAATTATTCTATCTAGTATATTTTTCTTGTATATTACTTATGATTTTTTCATAAATTGAACAGATTATCCATTATATAAATGGATAAATGTAGTACTACTAGGTTTTATGTGATTACTCTTTATATTTATGTGGATTTTATGAGAATATATTTGAAGAATCTATAATGAGACTAGATGAAGACCTCTATATATAATTTCAGAAAAAATAAATTTTAAAAAATAAATATGAAAAATATATTAGTTTTAAATTATGAATTCCCTCCTCTATGATGAGGACAAGCAAATGCAAACTACTATTTGTTTAAAGAATTCTCAAAAAATAATAATTTCAATTATACTTTAATTACTTCTTCAAGTCACAAATATTTTGAAGAAGTTTTTTCTGATAATATAAAAATAATATATTTAGATATATGAAAAAAATGAAAAAATAGTCAAAATCAATCAATTAAAGATTTACTTTGTTATACATTTAAAACATTGATAAAATCTTATATATTAATGAAAAATAACAAATATGATTTACTTATGTGTTGGTCATATCCAGCTATTTGAATATGATATTTATATAAAAAAATTTTTGATTTACCATATATTTCTCTATTAAGATGAGCTGAAACTCCATTTTATGAAAAAAAATGGGAGAAATTAGACAAATATATATTTCAGTATCTAGCTCCAGTTTTTTGGAAAAATTCATATAAAGTAATAGCAAACTCTAATTGATTAAAAGATTTAGCACTAAATATTTTAGCAAATCAAAATATTGAAATAATAGAAAATTGAATAAATTTAGAAGAATTTAACATAGAAAAAAATAAAAATAAAAATATTTTTAATATATTGTATGTTTGAAGATTAACACAAAGAAAATGAATTCATTATTTATTAGATTGATTCAAAACATTTTCAAATAATAAAGAAAATGTAGTATTAAATATAATATGAACTTGAGAAGAATATGATAATTTATTAATATTATCTAAAAAATATTATATAGAAAATAAAGTTATATTTCAATGAAAAAAAGAACACAAAGAACTAGCAAAAGAATACAATAATAATGATATATATGTTCTAGCAAGTGAAAATGAATGAATGAGTAATACATTATTAGAAGCATTAGCAAGCAGTTTACCAATTATTATTACAAATGTAGGTTGAACTAGTGAATTATTTAATGATAATTGATGGTTAATTAATGTAAATGATTCAAGTGATATAACTAATAAATTGGAAATAGCATATTTAGAATGGCAAAATTGAAATCTAGATAAAAAGTGAAAAAAATCATTTGAAATAGTAAAAAATAAAAGTTGGACAAACATAGCAAATGAGTATGAAAAAATTTTAACTAATAGCATATAATATATGAAAAAAATATTACATATAATTGATCATTTATGATTATGATGAGCTCAAACTGTTGTTAAATGATTTTTTGAAATACAAAATTTGAATAACAATATTTTATTGTATGCTTTAAGAAAAGTTGATATTAATACAAAAATAAATAATAGAAATATAATATTAAATGATTCTAATAATAAATATAATTTCCCTATAAATCAACTCAGAAACATAATAATACAAAACAAAATAGAAGTAATTCATTGTCATTTAGCTAAATCTCAAATAATATGATATTTGTTAAAAAAACTATTTTTTCCAAATATAAAATTGATTTTACAAGAACATTGACAGATTTTCCAAGAATGAAAAATCTATCCGTTTTTGATGAATAGTTTTAGAAAAAAAGTAGATTTATTTATTGCTGTATCTGAAGCTACAAAAAATAAAATACTAGAAAAAACAAAATATGATTCAAATAAAATAGAAATATTGTATAATTTTGTAGATTTAAATAAATTCAAAAAAATAGAAATAGAGAATAATAAATATTGATTTACAAATAATGATTTAATAGTTTGATTCGCAAGTAGATTATATGAATGAAAATGATATAAAGAATTTATTGAATCTGCAGATATATTATTAAAAAAATGATATAAATTGAAATTTATATTAGCATGAGATTGACCAGATAAGAATTATATAATTGATTTCATAAATAAAAATGATTTATCAAAATCTATAAAATTGATAGGTTACGTAAATGATATGATAATATTTTATAATTCTATAAATTGCTTTGTATTTCCAAGTCATAGAGAATCATTGTGACTAACAGGTATTGAAGCAAATGCATGTGCATGTCCAGTTGTAGCATCAAATATAGAAGGATTAAATGAAATAATGATAAATGAAAAAAATGCTTTATTATTTATAAAAAAAGATTCAAAAGATTTATCAGAAAAAATAGAAAAAATATTTAACAATACAAAATTAAGAGATAATTTAATAAAAAATTGATTAGAAGAAGTAAAAAAGTATAGTTTAGAAAAATACATTATAAAACTATCAGATATTTATGAAAAACTATAAAATATCAATAATTATTCCTACATACAATAGAGAATGGTGTATAGAAAATGCTATAAAAAGTGTAATAACTCAAAATTATGAAAATTTTGAGTTATTTATTGTTGATGATTGATCAAGTGATAATACTAACAAAAAAATAGAAAAATACATAAATAATAAAATAAAATATATATACAAAGAAAATAGTTGAAAATTAAAAAGTGTAAACTATGCTATAGATAAATTAATTTCAAAAGATAGTGATTTACTATGTATTCTTGATAGTGATGATGAATTTCAAAAATGAGTATTAAATGATGTTTCTATTGAATATTCTAAAAGTAATGAATATGTATCTTATCATTATAAATCTAATTTACCAAAACATATAACAAATAGAAAAAGTGAATTAATAGATAATAGTAATGAATATATAATAGTTGATTATGAAAAATTGATTACAGGAAAATCTCACAAGTGAGATTTTCCATGATTCATAAATTTACATAAATTATGAAACATTAGATTTGAAGAAAAATGTCCTAATTGATTAGAAAATATTTTTTGGCTTAGATTATACAAAATATGAAGCTCTAAATATATAAATAAATATTGATTTTTAGTTGATAGTTCTAGAATTCAATGAGAACAAAAAGATAACCTAACATCATATTCTAATATATATAAAAGAGCAAAACAAATGATTATTTGATATGATATATTAATACAAGAAAACTTTGAAAACATTAATAAAATAGATAAAAATATTTTATGAAAATGGTATTTTGAATATTATCAATGGTGTATAATTGATAGACAATTAAAAAAATGATTTAATATATGGTTAAAATCCTTAAAAAATAATACAAAAAAAATAAAAATACTATTATTCTGATTTTTATTTTTAATTCCCTCTTTTGCATTACCATTTATTTTAAAAATATACTATAAAACTAAATAATTCTTATGATTAAAAAACAACTAATTTATGGATATTTATCTCAATTAATCACACTTATATGATGAGTGTTTTTTTTGATATTTTTACCTAAATCTGTTTGAGTTGAAAATTATTGACTATTTATGCTTATACTTACATATGTTTCACTTTTTTGAATATTTTTATGAGTACCTATTCAAGATGCAATAAAAAAAGAACTAGTAGAAGAAAAATTAAATAATAAATGAAAAGAGATAATAGCTAATGGGTATATACTAAGAATAGTAATAAATATAATATTTTTTATGATATTTTATTTTTTATACAATAATATTGAATGAATAAAAGATATAAATTATATATACTTGATTCTGATATTTCTATTTGTAAATATTAGTTGAATGCCTCAAAATATATTTTATGCACTACATGATAATAAAACAAATTTTCACTTTGTTTTTATAGAATACTTTTTACAAATAATTTTATTATTAATATTTTATTTTACAGATAAAAATCTTTCAATTAATGACATTATAATTGCATTTGTTATTTGATATGCTGTTCCAACAATATATTATAGTTTTAACATATTTATAAAAAATAAGATAAAAATTTTTGAATTTAATTACGATATATCTAAAACATTAATTATTAGATATATTTGGTTAAGTTTATCATCAGTTTCATTTATATTACTCACAAGTATAGATAATGTAATGATATCTTATTTCTTCTCAAATAAAGAATTATGATACTATAATATAGCAACTAACATAGTAAATAAATCTACAATTTTTACTATTGCCATAGTTATGTGAATACTTCCATTATTTAATATAAACCAAGATAAAATAGTAATCAAAGAATTATTCAAAAAATATTTAAAATGGATAATTTGATTGAATTTAATTATAACTATTACAATAATATATTTATCAGATTTTTGAATTAATTTAATATATTGAAAATGATTTGAATCATCAATAAAAATAATGGAAATATTATCTTTATTTCCATTATTTGCAGTATTACAAAGTTTTTTTAGTGGTATATTAACAAATTACTGAAATTATAAAACAATTATGATTATTTCAATATTTATAGCTATTTTAAATATAATTTTGAACTTTATTCTTGTTAATTTATTATGACTTATATGAATAAGTATTGCTACAATAATTAGTTATTGAATCTGGATACTAATATTGTGACTTTATATCAAAAATAGAATTATCAATAACTAATACAACTCAATTATTTTTGTTTGTAAGAGGATATTTTCAAGTTCCAAATGGTCTATCATATAAATTTTTCTCTTTTAATTTATTTCATTTATACATTACAAAATCAAACAATATTTTATTTCAAAACATTCATGACTCATTGAACATATTGTGGCTAAATACAAAACAAACAGGTCAACTTTTTTTGACTATATTTCTTAGATGATTGATATCCTTTATAGAATATATATCCAAATATAAATATTTATCATTTTTTACATGATAGCTATCTTTAAATGATGGTAGAGAGTATATTTCTTTATTATTTCAATATGCGAAATATGCCCTTCCTGGTGAATCAGTTGCTATAACATTGTAATTTTTACATAAATCAAATTCTTTTAATGAATTTTCGTTATATAATACAATTAATGTAATATCATCATTGTATACTTTTATTATTCAATAGATATTAGTAAATAATACAAGTAATAATAATCATGCTTTAATTTTATTATTATTAAAAGTAAAAATAAAAATAGAAAAAATAATTAACAATATTACTAAATAATCTACTAAATATTTAAAACTATTTAATCTAGTTCAAAACAAATATGCATGAAACAATAATGCTCAAAAAATTAAATAAATAGCTAAAATTTTATAATCATTATTATTATATATAAAAATATAAGAAATTAATAATAGAATTATTAATAAACCAAATCATGTAAAATATGAGAATTGATTATATGAAATAGTTACAAATATAGAAGAAAATACTGGATTAAATGTTTTAATAATAAATTCTAAAAATGTAGGTTTGAAAAAATATAAAAAAGAAATAAATAATAGTCCTAAAATTAATCAAGATCATAACAATTTAATAGATTTTTCAAATCTAGTATTAAATAATACATAGAATCAAAGTATTATAATTAAAAAAACATTATGATACAATCATAATATATGTCATTCATAAAAATTAACTAATCATAACAATAATCATCAAAAAATATAAATAATTGATATTTTAGTTATTTTTTGATTTTTTATAAAATCATTAAATCAAAAAATGAGTAATATAGATCCTATAACAGAAAATACAGTAAATAACACATATGGCCTAGCAGTAATAAATGTTAATAGTAAATACCAATTAAATGTAGTTAAAAATACAGATAAAAATGCTATATTTTTATTTGTAATTTTTTTAATAAATATATATAAAGGTAAGGTTAAGATACTTCATAAGACAATATTAAATGACCTAAGTGCAAATAATTTATTGAATCAGTTATCATAAAAGAAATTATAAAAATATGTAGTAAAATAATTAAATAATACATGAGTATTATCATACATTTCTCATGAAGGTGTAACTCACATATTCTTGAACTTATTATATCATTCTATGACCATATATGTATATGTCTCATCATTTTCTGGTGAAACATTTTGTGATATATAATATTTTAATATTAACCCAAGTATTATTATTAGAAAAAGACCTAATGAATAAATATATCATTCTATATAAATAATTTTTGCAATGTATCTAATTCAATAAATTCTGTTTAATATTGGAAACTTAGTTGGAAAATCATCTTTTCTTTTTTGTTCCAATTCTATTTCATTTTGCTTTTTAAAATTTAAATCTATAAATGATTTCCTATTATTATAAATTAACAAACTCCCTAAAGAAACTAATAGAATAATTATTCAATATCATATATTTTTTAAATTTAATAAAAACCTAGAAAAAAATGGATTTGTATTTAAATCAAATCAAAAAATAGTCTGATCAAAAATCTGACTATAAATGAATAAGCCAAAACATATCCAAAAAATATTTGAAATAATTTTAATAAAATTTTCTTTTGATATCATTAATTAATTTTAGTTATTAAAAATTCATTATTTATATTCGTCAAAACCATCTATAATTTTTTTTCAATAAATAAATATTGATAATCAAATAATAATCGTAAGCCATATTTTATTTGATAAAACAGTTCAAAGAAACAAATTATTCAAATTTAAGTCTAAGTTTCAAAGAAATATTAATATTACAAATATTAATAATAATATAAAAAACAAGAATATATCATTCTTCATTGATTTTTTTTTAAAATATATTATAAATATAATACATTAAATCTTGATTTATTGCAAATTTAAGGTATTTATTTAATCAATTAAAGAATCATTAACAACATTAATAATATTATGAAAAAAATAATTTTCTACATCATATTATTGTTTATATTCATTTATTGAGTATATATAAGATATTATGAACTATGAACATGATCATTTTGGATAGATGAATGATATAGCTCTATTGTATCATATTTTTCATATCTAAATAATTTTATACCATTCTTACCAAATGATAAATATGACTTTTGAAATTATATTTTTACTTTCTTACAAAATATTAGTTTTAAAAATTTTTGAATAAGTGATTATTCAGCAAGAATTCCTAGTTTTGTATTAGGTATTTTAAATATGATTATTTACTTCATTTTTTCAAAAGAATTACTAAAAAATAATAAACATAAAAATATTGCCTTATTATTTATGATGTTTTTATTTACATTCTCTACTTGGCAAATTATTTGGAGTCGTGAAGCAAGATTCTATGAATTACTATCATTCATATACTTATCTAATACATATTTATTATGGAAATATTCATTAAATAATGATTTCAAATATTATTTGTGGTTCCTAGTATTAACACTTATATGAGTAATATTTCATCCATTTTGTTTTTGATTTTTTATTGTATGATTAATACTATTTATTTATAAAATAATTAAAGAAAGAGAAAAAAATAAATATATAAGCTTATTTTGACTAATTATTGTATTATTAATTTATTGAATTATTGATTTATGATTTAAATATATATCAATTAAAAATTTAAATATAACAAATTCAATACCTTTACTAAATAGTTTATGAGATTTTAACTACATTACATACTTATATTTTTACATAGAAAGTATATATAATCAATTATGAATAATATTTATATCTTATATTATATGAATCTGATATTATATTTATAAATGAAAGGTCGTAGAATTTATAATTTTTTGATTACTAATAATTATTAATATATTGTTTATATCATATGGTTATATGGCCCATACTAGATATATGTTCCATCTATATTCAATAATAACTCTTATTTGATGATATAGCATAATTAATATTATTTGATATTTGTTAGATGATTATATAGGTAAATTTAAAAAATCATTGATAATAATTACAATTATAGTATCAATAGTATGAATATACAAATCTTATAATTTAACAATATTAGCTCAAAGATTTTACTATATAGATTATACATCACCTAAACCTAATTTCAAAATGGCTTATAGTTATTTAGAAAAAAATCATCCTAAATCATTTATAGTATCTTGATTCCCTCACTTATGTTATTGGTACAACTTAAAAAATGTAGATATATGTAAGTATTGAATAAAAATTAATCTAACATGAAGTAAAAATTTAGACAAAAACATAATTGATGCTAAATATGAAAATTATACTAACATTTCTTATTTAAATGATATAAAAGAAATAGATAATATTGAAAAATACTATTTTGTTTTAGATGACTTAACAATAAAAAATTCATTAAATAAGCAATTTATTAATAATATCATTAATAATTGTCAATTGATTTATAAAGATATTTGAAATAATGAACCAAGCAATTTTCTATGAATATGGCATTGTAAATAACTAAATTGATAAAAATAATAATATTTTGTAAAAAAATATGCAAAATACTTGACTTTATTATAAAACTATATATAATTAATATAGTTTATATTATTATAAGATATTATTTATTTTTATAATCCAATTATTATGAAAAATGCATATATTCAAAAATTAACAAAAAACAGTTGATTAATATTTTGAATAATTCTATTGTTTGGACTATTTTTTTCTTCAAATCTACCTGCAATAGCATGAATATTATGATATTGAAGTGATAGTGATTACAATAATCCTAATACTACTTTATCATGATCTGTTCAAGTATGAACTTGAGAGACATTGACTTGAGCTGTAGTATTTACATTTACAAATGCTGTACAATTCTCAAGTGGTTCAATAACTGCTATAGTTCCATTAAATACTCAAATAACTAACTCTAACTGAACTAGTTTTGATGTTACTTCAGTTTGAGCAAGTAATTTAAATACATTACCTTTATCAATTAATACTAATGAAGAGGATGTATGAAAAGTGAAATTTTGAATAAATTGAATGAAATTAAATTTTTCTAAACCTGTTAAATTATTAATTCCAGTAAATACTAATAAAACAAGTGTTAGAATTAAAGTAAAACATTTTTGAAATACTACATACCAAACATCATCTCTTACAGATATTGTTGCATCTAGTTGTAATAATTGAATAGCTAATCCATCTTCAAATATTGCTCCAGTAGTTAACTGATTTGCTATAATCTATACTTGTTCAGCTTCAGAATTCGTAGCTCTTACAGATAAAAATATTGTAGTTTCAAGTGGATGATCTGGTTGAGGTGGAGGATGATACAAAATATTAGTAAAAGATTCTTGCCCAAATTGAGATTTTTCTAAAAGTTACTATGATAAAGATTGTTGAAATGCAACTATTATTAGTAATGTAAATTCTAATAATACTAGTTCAATTAATAACAATTCTGGTACTTTAGTAAATTCAACAGGATCTTCTATTAATGAAGAATTAATTTTAAAAGATACTAAAAAAAGAATTGTTAATTATAAATGAATGAATATTATTGTTATTGATTGATACAAATTATCTACAAAAACAGCTATAATTACTAAAAAAATCATAGAAAATAATAAAATGAGTTTATCAGAAAAACAAAATTTTATTAACAGAGTAAATGAATTTTTAGTATCTAAATACAATTTAGATATAGTAGAAAAGAAAAGTATAACTTTAAAAAATCAATATATAAGACAATATTTTCTTTTAAAAATGACTATTAAAAATCTAGAAAGATAAAAAATATCTAAATCCTAAGGATTTAGATATTTTTTTGTTGAATTAAACTATAAAGCAATTTAATATTTTCAAATCATAACTCATCTTTTACTTTATCATAAACTGCTTTTAATGTTTCATATCATTCAGCATGTTTATTCTCAGATTTAAGTATTTCTAATACAAGACTAATATTCTTTCAAGATCACAATAATTGTCAAAAATAATGATTTCTTGAATTTCAGAAACATGTCGCTACAATATCTCATCATAACGAATAATAAGAAAAATCAAGATTATCATTTCATCAATATAATTTGATTATTTCTTTCATTTCATCATAAAAACTTAATAAACGATATCATATACTAGATTTTCATTCTCACTTCCCTTCATAATATCATACCATTATTGCCATAATATTTTTTAAGCTTCAATATAATTCAATGTTCAATATATTTGTTTGTACTTTTACTTTTAGATGATCATTTTCCAAAAATGATTTTATTCTATTTCATATTTCTATATTTTTTATTCATAAATCAGCTCATAGTGTTTTTCATTCTACTACTTCTGCAGCTATCATTCATCATGATAAAACTGAATAATTATAATCTTTTCAAACTAATAATTCATCAACCAATTCACTTATTAATTTATTAGATTTTATATCAATTCATTTAGCTAAATTCAGAATAGTAACTCCTGGTTTTAAATTATCTTTTAATCAAGCTATACTACTTGAAATAAATTGTACTGGAATTGCTATTATTAATAAATCAATATCACTAATAATATCAGTATAATCATCAATTATATTAATATTATCAGGTAATTTATATCAAGGAAAAAAATAAGGGTGTTGTCTATCCAATTTTACTCTATTTGTTATCTCATTATTTAGCTCAAATGCATAAAATGTATGATCTGGTTTATTTTCTCATAAAAGCTTATTCATAGCAAAACCAAATGCTCATAATCAAAGTGTAAGTATTTTCATATATATTTATTTAAATTAATGAGCTAGATTATATATAAAAATATCTAAATGTAAATTTAAAAACGTAATTGTTCATACTAATCAAATTATTTTCATAACTCTATCCTACCCTAGTGGACAAGTGTGAGTTATGAAATTCATTTAGATCATTTTTTCTTTTTTTAGTAGAATTACAACTAATATAATTCAAAAAATAGCTAAAAAAATGTAATAATAAATTGAATTATTATTTGTTTCAATATCTATAAATTCTTGTTCAATTATTTTATCATTAGTATTTAAAGTTTTTCAAGTTGATGAGACTTTGGTAACTTTTGAAGATTTTTTTTCTACTTTAGGTGATTTATAAAAATTAACATTAAATGTTTTCATATTTATTTCTCAAGTATCATTTGATACAGCTAAATATACTTTATAATTTCAAAATTTTTCATATTTAATACTTGGTGGGTTTTTTCAATCAAATTTCTTAGAATTTCAAAAATCCCAGTTGTATTTTTTTATATTTCAAGTACTATTTGTTCAATCAAAATTAATACTACAAGTATCAAAACATGTAATAATATTTCAGGTTAATATTTTTTTTGCTGTCATTTTTCATTGAACAGTTATAATAGCTTCTAGTTTTTTTTGACTTTTTACAGTTACTGTTTTGGATTCATTTATTTTTTTGATTTCATTATTTGAAGTCCATATTCAAATATTATTTTTTTTAGCAATTGTTTCAGCTTTTATATAGTCATCTTTATATTTGAAATCATAATCTGATATAGTTTTAGCATATCATTGTTCAATTAATTTCTTATTTAAACTATTTCATCAAATATATACAGTTCAAAGTAAATTATTATTATTATCTCTTAATTTATTAGAATCTAACTCAACCTCTATTTCTTCTGATGTGAGAGTATCATTTAAATAATCAGTTAGTTCTTGATTATCATAAATATTCAATCATAAGAAATTCAATTTTTCTATTTTTTTAGAATTTAAAAACTGTATTTTTAATAAATTATTTTCTATTACTTCAATAACCAAGGCTTTTCACAACAAAACATCTAGATTTGAATGATCCAAATATTCTCATTCTTTAACATTTGTAGTCCATGTTAATTTATCTATCAAAATTCAATCACAAATTATATTTACTTCATCCTTGTCATTATTCAAATTAATTTTAGTAACTTCCTTATTAAATATTCTGATTTCTCACTTTTTAATAAAATCTGTATTTTTAAATTTATATGGCTTACTTCATCAATTTAATATATCATCCAAAATACATTTTGATAAATCAATATCTATATTTCATTTATTAATTAATTCAATAAATTCTCAATCATCACTACCTATTGGATTAGGAAGTACTTTGTTAATTTTAAGTTTATTATAATTAAAAACTAATTCCTTTTTTAAATCAATAAATACATTTTCTATAATATCATTTTTTAATTCAACAAAAGACTGTTCTAGTTTTTTATCATTATTTTCAACAATAATATTTGTAAATTTAATTTCATTTGCATTATAATTATTAGGATTTGTATCTTGGTATACTTTCAATTTTACTATATAATTTCAATTATTATATTTAACATATCAAGGATTACATTTATTTTCAAGTCATATATCATAAATAGCTCATCAAAAATCCCATAAACATCTTTCTTTTGAATTTTTAGTCTGATACAAAAAATTTACACTACAAGATTTTTTATTCGTACATTCATTATTTTTATCTAATCAGCTTTGCACTACTATTTCAGGTTTTTCAATATTTATTTGATTTGAATCATTGTACACATTATTTATAAATGTATTTCATCAAGTGATAGATGTTTTTATATATCATTTATTTAATATTTGGATTTGTAGTTCTGAAAATATATCAGAATTGATTTTATGTATTAATTTAAAGTTAAAATCATAGCTTCATTCTGGAACAATTATTGTTCATGGATTGCATTTGTTTTCTTCTCATGTAACAAATCAAAAACTTGTTACACAACTAAAATCACTTGACTTAAAAGATCATGTAAAACTACTACTTAAATCTAGATTTATTTTACATTCTTCTTTACTTGTATCACAATTATAAATAGTTAATTTTTCATCTTTTTCTAATATATAACTCGGTGATTGAAAAACAAATTTTACTTCTGGTGTTAAAATATAATTATTAATTGATCAAGTAAAAGAATCTAAAACTCAAGATTGAGTATCATTACTAATATCTAAAACTCATGAGTTAGTATTAATATTATTATCATCAATAATACTATCATTAGTATCGTTTTCAGTAACTCATAATTGAGAAGATTCTAAATCTATATTATTATTAGATCAAGTTTGAGTTAATAATTCATCAGAATTATCTTCTACACTTCAAGTTTGAGTATCAACTATAATTTGATTTATAATTATAACTTTTCAATTTTCAGAATTAGTATAACTATAAGAATCTATCAAATTTCAAAAATTATCATACAAAAATAACTGCTCATCAGTATTATTTAATAATATTTTAGTTTCTGGTCTATAATATTTTTTCTTTTCTAGCGGATTTAAAAAATAACTATCATTAAAAATAAATTCTTTTCAGGATTTATCTTTTAATATATATCAACTTAAATACAAGACTAAATCTCAAGAATTATGCAATTCAATATACTCTAAATTAGCATCATCTATAGTATTAGGTAGTATTTCTGAAAATTTCAGATTAGTAAAAACTTGATTAAGTAAAATCAAAAAGAATAACAAAAAAATAAATATTTTTCTAAATTTCATATAATAAAAAAAGTAATATAAAAACTTATATTACTCATATGACCTTAATACAACCTTAAAATTTGAATGTAATTTTAAAAAAAATTTATCTAAAAAACTTAGTCCAAATAATTCTTAAAGCTATATTTATAGCATTAGTAGAAGATTGTCATTTATTTAATGAATAATCAGTATATTTAATTGTTACTGGTACTTCTTTGTATGGAATTTTTTTGTTTGAAATTATATCTAATATTTCAGAAGCATGAGTCATTCAATCTTGAGTTATTTTTATTTTACTTAATGTTTTAGTTCTAATTACTCTATATCAATTATGAGTATCAGTTAAATTTATATTACTTACAAAATAAGTAAACAAAATTCACAATTTCAATACAATTCTTCTAATCAAAGGTATTCATACCTGCTTTGCTCATAAAAATCTACTTCATAATAGTACATCTATACTATGATGTTCTTTCAAAATATGTTCAAATGATTTCAAGTCATCCAATGAATGTTGTCAATCTGCATCATATGTAATAACATAATTAACATGTTCTCAATATCTTCTAACATATTCAAATCAAGTCTCTAGAGCTGCTCATTGTCATCTATTTTTTAAATGATTTATTAGAATAATTCTATCAGCAAATTTTTCTAAGTGATGTCTTGTTTTATCTTTTGATCAATCATTTATAACTATAATATTTTTATATCAGTGGTCTAATATATTTTTAACTGTTTCATATACTACTTTTCACTCATTATATGCAGGAATAATAAAAACTTCTTTTCAGTGAATATCCTTTTTGGGAGATAACTCTAATGCAATTCATCTGGTAAGATCTGTTAATGATTCTTTATTCTCTACATGTTTTGTAAGCAATAATAATACAAAATATAATAAAAATATTATCGATGCATAAACCAAAACATCAGCTCATCTGGCTAATCAAAAAAAGTCTCAGATAGAAGAAAGTACATTAGGAAAATATGTAAAAGTAAGTAATCCCGCTCAAACTCAAATAAATACCAAAAAATGAAGTGCATTAAACTTCTGTTTTTTAGCAATATCAATAGCTAGTATCAGTATAATTACTCAGGATATTGTAAAAAAGAATTCTATTAAAGTCATGGAATGTGGAGTTAATTAAAGTTATTTAAAATTGATTATATTTATTTCTCACTTTTTTCAAATAATTCTTCTATATCCTCTCTGATTTGAGAAATAAGTTCTAAATCTCTCAAATCTGCTACTTTTAAATCTGGAACTCATGATTGCCTAACTCAGTAAACTTCTCATGGTCATCTAAGCTCTAAATCTATTTCAGCTAATTCAAATCAATTGTTTGTTGATTCCATCGCTTTCAATCTATCAGTTTGATTTCAATTAGTTGGAAATAAATAACAATATGATTGATATGCTCATCTACCTACTCTTCATCTGAATTGATGTAATTGTGATAATCCAAATCTCTCTGCTCATTCTATACACATAATTGTAGCATTTGGAATATTTACTCAAACTTCTACAACTGAGGTACTAGATAGAACCTGTATTTTATTCTCTGAAAAGTCTCTCATAACTTCATCTTTTTCCTTTGGTTTCATTTTACCATGTAACAATCATACTCTAAATGGATGAAAAATCTCAATTAAATTTTCATATGTATGAATAGCATTAGCTAAATCTATTTTTTCTGATTCTTCAACTAGCGGTGATATCCAAAAAACTTGTCTTCATTGTTCTAATTGTGACCTAACAAAAAGCTCTATTTCGTTTCTCTGATTATCATTTTTTGCTACTTTTGTATAAATATCTTTTCTACCTTTTGGATACTGAGAAATAATCGACAAATCTTGATCTCAATAAAGAGTAAGAGCTAATGTTCTAGGAATAGGTGTTGCAGTCATGTTTAATACATGAGGACTAAGAGCAGTTTCAGAATTATGTCAACTAACATATTTTTCTAATACTTCCCTTTGTTTTACTCAGAATCTATGTTGTTCATCAACAACAACAAATCATAATCTATGAAATAAAACATCTTCTTGAACTAAAGCATGTGTTCAAATAACTATATCTATATTTCAATGTCCAATATCTGCTTTTACAGAATCTTTTTGTTTTTTTGATAAACTACCAACTAGTAAATGTGAACTAATATTATATTTCATAAACAATTCCTGCATTCACTCAAAATGTTGCCTAGCAAGTATTTCAGTAGGAGCCATAATTGCAGCTTGGATGCGAGAAGAACCTCACCCCCTAGCCCCCTCTCCTACAGGAGAGGGGGAATTAAGGAATTTTTCTATTATTCAAACCTTTTCTCCCCTCTCCTGTAGGAGAGGGCTAGGGTGAGGTTGTTCCTGTTGGCTAGGGTGAGGTTGTTCCTGTTGGTTAGGGTGAGGACTGTTTTGAGTAAGAATAGTGGGATTTTTATCTGACTCTATTATCGCATGAATTGCAGCTATAAGAGCAACTGCTGTTTTTCATGTTCAAACATCTCATTCTAAAAGTCTTTGCATTGAATGAGTTTTTTCCATATCTTTTAGTATTTGAAATAATACTATTTTTTGATGATCTGTTAAATCAAAAGGTAGATTTGAAATAATATCTTTTATTAAATCTACATTCATTTTCAGAGCTAATGATTTACCTTCTGAATTCTTGAAATTTTCATGTTTTACTGAAAGTGATTTATAATTAATTTCATATAATTCTCAATATGCTAATCTATATTTAGCTTGTTCTATATCATTTTTATTTTTTGGGAAATGAATTTTGTAAACAGCTTCTTTTTTGGGAATAAAATTATATTTTTTTATGATATTTTCAGGAATATCTTCTACTATTTCTGATATATATTTTTTAAGTAATTCAATCTTTCAAGCAGTCCATTTACTAGGTATATAATTAATATCTGAATAAACTGGAACTATTTCTCATGATACTTTTGATAAATCTGTTTCTACTTCTGGAGACTGAAATGTAACTTTTCAAAATGCATATTTCACTTTTCAAGATACAATTACTTTTTTACCTTGATAAACTTGAAGCGTAGTTGCTAAATACTTTCTATTAAACCAAACAGCTTCTGATAAAAATCAATTTTTATCTTCTAAAACTGCTTTAGATACCAACTTTCATCATCAAGTCATCTGAGTATTTATAGATACTAGTGTAACTAAAATAGTATTTTTATCCTTTATATTTACAAGTGAAAAATTATCTAATACATTTGTTCTATCTTCATATTCACGAGGAAAATGATACAATAAATCTTGTACTGTAGAAAATCACCCTTTTTCAAGAGCTTTTATATAATTATCAGTTGTATGTAAAAGGATTTTTGTTAACTTAGTATTTAACATAAAATTTATTATAAATATGTATTATATACAGATAATATACAAGATTTAAAGAATGTCTAGAAAAAATTTAAAATACATTTGCATAAAAATCAATACTCATATAATCTATACAAAGCAAAATTTTTATACATAATTAATAAATAAAATGAAAGAACTTTTAAAGAAATACAACATAGAATTAGATAAAGAAGAGTTGGCAAAATTTCAAAAATTCTTAGAATTATTCAAAGAAAAAAATAGTCAAATAAACCTTTCTGCGATAAGAGATGACGAATGAATAATAGAAAAACACTTTATTGACTCTATAATGTTGAATGTATTTATTGAATTAGAATGAAAAGTTGCTGATATGTGAACTGGTGGATGATTTCCACTTATTCCTCTCGCTATTACAAATCCAAATGTTAAATTTACTTGAATTGATTCTGTATGAAAAAAATTAAAAGCTGTAAATGAATTCGCTGAAAAATTGGAGCTAAATAATGTAACTACAATCAGTGGTAGAGCTGAAGAAATATGACAAAATCTAGATTATAGAGAACAATTTGATTTCGTAACTAGTAGAGCTACAGCATTCTTCCCTACACTTTTAGAATATGTAATTCCATTACTAAAGGAAGGTTGAATATTTGCAGCATACAAATTAGATGACAAAGAAGAATTAAAATCTGCAAAAAAAGCACTTTCTAGATTATCTGCTAAAATATTAAAAGTAAAAAATTATAACCTAGCATGACAAGATAGAACTATAGTTTTAATAGAAAAATTAAATAAAACTCATATAAAATATCCTAGAAAAGTATGAGTTCCATTAGCTAACCCAATAAAATAGTAACCTCACCCTAGCCCTCTCCTCAAGGAGAGGGAATAAAAGAAAAAATAATTTAAAAAATCCTTATGCTTCCTCTCTCCTATAAGGCAATGCCATTAAGTTAAGGATAATTTTGTACTTTGCTTCTAATCCCTCCCCCTGCGGGTACTCCCTTTGAAAAAGGGAGAAATTTAATTAATTCCTTAACTTAATGATATTGTCCTATAAGGAGAGGATTGAGGTGAGGTTTATAACCCAATAAAATAAGATGATATATATAATACCTACTGATACATGTTATTGAATGGCTTGTCCTATTCATGATTTAAAAGCATATGACTGAATATATAAAATAAAAAAAAGAAGTCTTGATAAAGCTATTGCTATATTAGTTCCAGATTTTAAATGGCTGAGAGATAATACAGAGTTAACTCAAGAACAAATAGAGTTTTTAGAAAATTATGAAAAACCATTTACAATAATTACAGAATGTAATAGCTTGAAAATATGGATAAACTATATAGATGAAGATAATAATGAATTTTTAAATAGAGATATATATGAAAAATTTGCCTTTAGAGTAGCTAATAACTCTATACAAAAAAGATTATTAAAAGAAAATTGACCTATGTTTTTAACTAGTGCAAATATATCTAATAATCCTGAAATATATTTCAAAAATGAGATAAAAGAACAATTTGCCTACTATCTAGAAAAATGAACTATTCAATTTTTATGAGAAAATATGTGAAATCCTGATAAAAATCCACCTTCTGATATTTTTGAATTTGAGTGAGATAGCCTAGAGTTAAATTATTTAAGAAAGAATTAAAAAAATATCTATAATAGATATTTTTTGTATTAAAAGAATATTCACTCTAATCTTGCACTCACTTTATCTGAAAATCTTTTTCTTTCTTTTTGCACATCATTACTTAATACATTTGTATCATTTAATGTATTTTTTGAACTAAATACATTTTTTAAACTATTACTATTTCAAATCATTTTTATTCGTTAACTAATAATATATATAAATAGTATTACACTTTGAAACATTTGTCAAAAAAAAGACTTACTTTTTAATGAATTTTGAATATAATAAAAACACAATTATATATTATAACATAAAAAATGAATTATTTGAATACAATTAAAGATTTTTCTGATGACAGTTTATTATCACTAGATGATATTGTAATGTGAGCATTAGAATTATTTGAAATAACTGATATGAAAAGATTGGATATTTCCGATTTTAAAAGACCATTAATAGCCGGTTCTGGAAATGCTATTGTAACAGCGAAAATAATATTTTGATGAATAGATGCAATATTTTGTGATGAGACTAATTTTGAAGAAAGTATAAATAAAGATGTAGATTGATTAGTTATTTTATCTGCATCAGGTGAAAAACATGCTATAGTTTTTGCTAAAAAAGCTATAGAAAAATGAATAAAAGCAAAATTATTAACATGTAGTAAAAACTCAACAGCAAGTAAAATAATATGAGAAGAAAATACAATAGTAACAGCTAAAAATAGAGAACCATATACATATAACACTTCAACATATATGTGATGGGTAATCGCTTATACTTGAGAAAATCCAAGTATTATAAAAAAATACATTCAAGAATATATTGATCCAATTTTGAATAAGACAGATTTTTCTAAATATGATTCATATTTACTAGTAACTCCTGATAAATTTGCATGAGTAAATCAATTATTTATAGTAAAATTCATAGAATTATTTGGTAGAAAAATAGCTCGTGATGTATTCTCATACGAACAAATGAAACATGCAACTACTGTAGTACCTCACTCAAAAGAATTATCTATTACATTTTGAAAATGAGAACTTGAATGTTTATATTGAGAATTATTGAACTTCCCTTTACCAGAAAATTGCTCTTTAGCATGAATAATGGCTATTTGATACTATGTAATATGAAGAATACAAAATTCATACCCACAGTATTTTAAAGAAAATATAAAAACTTATATAGAAAACTTAAATAAATATGAATTCTGAAAAGGATTAAATATTATTGTAGAATAAAAAAAGCTAGGTGTTACTTAGCTTTTTTTGTGGTCAAATTTTTCAATTATTTCAGCAAATATTTTGTATAAATTATCATCATATCAATTATTTTGGCTTAACCAAATAGATAAATTAAATGCTATTGTTGGCTTAGAATATTTATAAAAATATGTATTAAATAATCTTTCGTACTCTGATGATATTTTTTTTGCTGTTTTAAGTCTTTCTAACATATCATCCAAATGTTTCAAACTCATTTCATGAACTTTTGGGTCGAAATCTGCTCAAAATCTCTCTTTTCTTTTATTTATTTTTTCTGTTAAATATTTCTTAATTGATTCTATTTTATAATAATTTTCAAATTCTCAATCTAGTACTATCCAATTATAATTTTTGAATTCTTTTTCATTTACTGATTCTATATGATGAACTTTTTTGATAGATTTTTCTATTTTTTCATAATCTAGTTCATAGTTTTCATCTCTATCTATTACTGCTACTACATTTTGTTTTCCGAATAAATCTGATGCAAACATATACCATTCATGTAATGCTCATTTCCCTCCTACATCTATTACACTTATGTTTTTATAATTTAGATTAAAATAATTCTTTTTATCTTCTCTTGATAATTTAAGATTTGATGATTTTATAAATTTTTCAGTATTAATATTTTCATATATATTTGGTACTGATATTTTCTCAGTTTCTCATTCTACTAATATAACAGCATCAGAAAAAAATATAGCACTATTTTTGAATATCAAATTTATCATTATTTTATTATATCTACCATATCTATTATCTATAGATTTTAATACTGTATTACCTTCAATATTTTTTACAAAAATAATATCAGAAATCTCATATTTTCATTTTTTGAAATTTGAAACTAATTCTCAAGAATGAGTAGAGTAAAGTATTTGGGTATTTTCTAATTCTCATATTTGTTGTAGAATTGAGTCAATCATCTGTGTAGCATGTGGATGCAAAAAATTCTCAGGTTGGTCTATTAAAAAAACATTATAATCATCATTATTTGTATTATTTATACTGTATAAATACAACTCTAATAAACTAATTAATAGAGTAGTTTTTCTCTTACCTGACTGTAAATCTAGTGATTCTAATTTTGCTTTCTTTTTCTTTAATATAACTTTTGATTTTTCCTTGTTTTCTAGTATCAAATCAATCAATTTCATATATCAATTCTCTTTTTTATTTTTATTTATTTTTCTATCACTAGGAATATAAATAATATTCAATTTTTCTAATATTTTTTTGATATCTTTTTCTAATTCTAAGTTTCTTGTTATAACTTTTTTCCCATCATAAAATGCTTCTGTTCTAATAATATAATCCTTTCATTCATAGTTGAAAATAGACTCCAATATCAAAACTTCTTCAATATTTTTAAAATCCTTTTCTTTTATTTCTTTTGAATTAAAAAGTTTCTCAATCGCTTTTAAAACAATTGTTTTTCAACTACCATTTTTTCATACAAAAACAGTTTTATTAACTCATATATTAATCGTTTCATCTACTATATTTCTAAAATTTTTTATTTTAATATTTTTTATTTGGAACATTAGAATTTTGTTAAGTTAAATTATAATTTTTAGGAAATTTAGGTACATTTTTTTCTATTCCCTCCCCCTTCGGGTACTCCCTTTGGAAAAGGGAGAAATATTATTTATATTACCATTTATATATTAACATATAGTAGATTATTTGGCAAGAAATTATTGATTTAAAGTATTTCTAAAATCATATTTTTAAGTAATTCAAATCAATTAATACTCATTATTGATTCTGGATGAGCTTGTGTAGATGAAATATGGCTATCTTTATAGTTTAATATTCTGTTATTCAAAAAGATTTCTATATTATTATTTGTTCAATTATTTACTGGTGAAAAAGAATTATAAAATCATAGTTTTTCATATTTTCAATTAATTAATACTTCTAGTTGTTCTCATTGAGTTATTTTATCTTGTTTTTCTATTTGATATCACTTAGTTTTACAAATAGCTTGATGTCATAAACAAATTCATATAATTTTATTATTATTTGAAATTAATCTATCAGTTATATCTAATAATTTAATCATTTTATAATCATTTTCATCATTTATATCACCATATCATGGTCATAACAATACTATATCACTAGCATTAATTTTATTAAACTCAAAATTTCAGTTATTTACAATTTTAACATTTCATCACATTCTTTCTATCATAAAACCTGTTAAATATACAAAATCATCTCAATTATTTACAAGCACAAAATTCTTATCTTTTATTTCTTCTACTTCTAAATTTTCGTTTAAATGTGAATTTAAGTAAAAGTTTGATAATTGCTTTTTTCTATTTTCAAGTAATTCATTTAAATTAATCAATTCATCATTATCTAAAGATGATAAATAATTCTTAGAATTAGGACTAGCTTTTCATAACAATGATCAAAAAAATCAATTTGATTTATGAATTGTTTCTTGTGTTTCTTTTTCTGGTAGAGAATCTTTAACAATTCAAGCTCAAGCCCTGACTTCTAATATTGAATTTAATTTATTAATGAATGCAGTTCTAATAACTATACATGAATCCAAAAAATCTTCTCACAAAATACCAAATGCTCATCAATAATATCATCTAGAATCATTTTCATATTTTTTAATATTTTTAAATGCTGATTCAATTGGTCATCAAACTAGAGTTGGAGCAAATATAGTTTCTTTGAATGCATCTAAAATAGAAATATTATCTTTTATCATTCAATTCAGATTTGCTTCTGTATGTATTACTGCTCATACTTCTTTTAATAATGGAACTTCTATATTTCAAGATTTAGTGATTTTAGACATCATTTTCAATTCTTCATCAATAACCATAGATAGACTTTATATTATATTTATTATTCTGAGATTCTAGAGTTTCTCATACTTGATTTTTAGTTAGATTAATAGAATCATCTATTTTTCAATTTTCTAGATTTTGTCCAATTAAAGTACTTATTGAATGTTCAGGTAAATTTAAAGACATAAAAAATGTATACTTTATAAAATATTGATAAAGTATACATAATAATCTTTACTTGTCAATATAATTAAATTCTAGATATTTTTCAAATTTTAATATCTATTTTCTCCAACTTTAGATAAAAATCCGTTATTCATCATTTACATTCAAAATCTAATTTTATATTAAAATTATTCTCAATTAATTTTAAAAATGGTATAACAATTTTTCAAACCATTTCATTCTTATTTTTACTATAACTAGATAAAGGTAAATCATGATTAGATATATTTTTTCATAGATTATTCAACAAAATTGATAAAATTTCAATAGTTGCATTTTGAGAATGAATATCTTTAGATGTAAGTTTCTTTCAATATATATATATTTTATTACTAATAGTGTCTAAAAGAACTCAATTTGTTTCCTTAACAAATATTTCTTCATAATTTCAAAAATAGTTTATTCACAAATTATCTGAATAAACATACAAATTTCTATTTATATATTGTGAAAATATTCACTTATTTATAGATTGTTCCAATATAATTCAATCATTTGTACTTCAATCAATAAAAGAAGAATATTCAACTTCAATATTGGGATACAAATACCTTAAATCAGAAATAGTTTTTTCCAATGTGTTTCTAGATAATCACAATTTAGTTACAATCACATATCATCATCATATTTTACCAGATGCAGTAGGCATTATTCATATTTTTTCATCTGAATGAGATCTATTTTTTCTAAAATAAAATATAAAATCTTCAGCAAATGAGTTTTGATTTTCTAATAATGATAAAGCATATCTATATTGATTTACATGATATATAAAATCATCAATTATGTCATCCCTATATCAAGATTTTGCCATTTTTTGAAACAAATAAACAGTTTTAAAATTTAGGATTCAAATTGTATCAGCTATATGATTATATATGTCAATATTACTATCAACAAAATCTTTTAAATATATTTTTTTATTATTTAAATTAAAATTATTCAAAAAATCAGAAAAACTAATTTTATAATCATTTAGTAAATTTTTATCAGCAACTTTATATTGTTCTACCTGTTTAGTATCTCAAGAAATTCATGGAAAAATCATTCAAAAATCTAATGATATATCTTTTGTAACGTAATTTTCTACAGAAGACATTAAGAGTATATGCTTTCTAAATATATTTGAAATTTCTTCATTTTTAATTTCATTTCAGTACATTTCAGATATTAAAACAGTTGGCTCTCTATAATTACTTAAAGTGCTTAAAATATTTTGTCATATTGTATTTCAATACCTAGATTTTAATTCTAAAGATAATGAAATTTTAAATATATCATTAATAATTTCGGAATTCAATAACTCAGTATAATCAGAATACTTATTAAAATTTATTAAACCAAAAATCTCAAAAAGTCACGATACAAGTACTGCAAATAGAGTTCATGATAAACCAAATGAATGTCATCTAGAAGTTTCTGACAAAACTGATATTTCACATCAATCAACAATATCATTATCTGTTAAAAAAGAATCTAAAATATCACACACTCATTTAAACTCTTTAACGACAATACTAAAATCCTGCCTTATAAAATTTTTATTTGATATATCATAAAAATCACATAATCAAAATGTAATCTTTCATGAGGAATTTTTATTGAATCATACATAACATTTTAATGGGATTTTAGATTTTACTCTTATACTATGAGAAATATGTTTTCATCACATTGGTCACCATGGGAAAACATAACATCAACTTAAAACAATAGGATTCCTCGAATAAAAATCTCTATAAACTTCTGGAAACATTTCTTGTAACGATTGTGTATTCATAAAATAATAGTAACAAATATTGTTACTATTATTATCTAATTTTTGATAAAATCAAGTCTCTATAATCTTTTATCAAAGTTGGTAGACTATTTGTGAATTTTTCTTTGTTTTTTTCTATTTCTTCTAATAAAACATTTGAAGGAATATTCACACTAGATTTAGCAGATCAATCAGGAAAATTATTGATTTCTCAATTATAAACTCACATATATATTCAGGCATCAAAACTTCTTTTGTATTGTTTATCTCATTCTACATTTACTAGTATATTTTTGTTATCTAACAATAATAGTACTGCAATTTTTGTAGTATCTAATGTTTTTAATAATTCTTTAAATTCATCACTATTTTTTGCTACTACTCATTCTACTCATATTTCTTCTTCTAACTCTCTTACTACTGTACTATCATATGATTCTCAAGATGAAACATGTCATCAAATTGTTTTATCTATAAGTCATGGAGAATCAAAAGTATTTCATCTCTGTACTAACAGAAAATCTTCTTCACTATTTAATAATAGAGCTCATACACTTCTAACTGTATATTTTACTTCTCATGTTAATTGATAATCCTCTTTTATTTCATTATTAAACTCCTTTCTATTCTGTATTCTTACAAAATTTCATTCTAGATCATAAACATCAATCATTTCCTCATCAAAAGTGTGCATATTATTTGTCATATTTTTTGGTTAATTAAATAATGATGTGATTTTATAAAAAATAAAAAAGACAAAAACTGAAATAAAAAAGAAAAACTATTTAATTAATTTTAACATATTTTTATATAAAAACAAAAAATAGCTAATTTCTTAGCTATTTTTCTTATTTATCTCTATTAATTCCTAGTATATCTTCTACTTCATATCTAGTCGATAATATTCATTTATTCAAATCTTTTAATACTGTTATGTTGTTTTTTGAAGTGTTTGTTGATTCTAATATATCTAAATCTCTTGATACATAATCTATATTTTCTTGTTTCTCATCGAATTCTTTTAAATAAACATCTATTCATTCTAATTTTTCAAGATTATACTTAGTACTTATATATTCTCTCAAGCTCATCTTAGATCTCAAAAATAAATATATATCAAAATCTTCACTAATTGAATTATTAAATTCCTCCTTTTCAAAAATTGTATTAAATAATTTTAAAATTCGTTTATTTAAATCATCTATAAAAAATATAAAATTAATTCATCTATCTCTATTTTCATTTCTTTTTTCTTTGAAATATGAAATCAAGTGGTTCATAGATCATACTTTGTTTCTTTTTTCTCAATCAGATGATTTAATTATAGATAATTTTGAATTAATATATGAAAGTTCTTGTGTATTGAAAAATCATTCATTTATTAATAATTGTAGTTTTACTAAATCTATCTCTTTTTCTAAATTATCATATAATTCTTCATACAAATTTCTTCATCAAAAATTTGCTTTTCTTTTTTTCATATTTATGCTTATATGATGTTTCTTTTCTTTATTTAATTCATATATATTTTTATCATTTTCTTTTATATTTTTCTCAAATAATTCATTTAACTTGTTTCATAAATCTGAATTATATTCTACTAATAAATTATTGTATATTTCTTTAAATCAATCTAAATTTGAATCAGAAAACAATGATTTTGATTCTCTATATATTTCGTTTTGAGTACTTACTATTACATTTTTTAGATTTTTTATTTCATTTTCATGTATTTTTATCTTTTTATCTTTTGATCTAATTCTATTTCTTAAATCAGATAATTTTTTCTTGTAATCAGCATCTTTTTCTCACTTAAAATTTTCTAAATCATATAATCTTGATTTTAATTCATTTTTATCTAGTTCTAATTGTTCTATTAATTTTTTTATATCATTGATTTTGTTAGATATTACTTGTTTTTCAGTTTTAAAAAAATTTATTATATCATCAATAATAAGTTTTAATTTAGTATTTTTCTTTCAAATATTATTAACTTGTTTATCTATATTATCTGTTCTAGTAAGTTTTTTATCTATTTTATAATAAAATTCTTTTCTTTGAGTTACTGACAATTTAGAAATCTTTGACTCTGCCCTATTTATGTATTCATTTTTAAACAAAAGTAATAACTTATCTAGATATTTTTCTGTAAAAGCTTTTCTCCTTTTTGAAATAATATCTCATAAAAGTTTTACTTGAAGTATTTCTTTTTTATTTCTTTCGATTTCTTCTAATATTTCTTGTGGAATTTTTTCTTGTTCCTTTTTTACCTCAACGTATTCTAATTCATTTACCTTCTTGGGAATATTTGGTTTTTTATTAATTAGTTTATCATTTGAAAATTCAATGGCAAGATCTACAATATCATCATCTATTAAATTAGAATCATTAATTTTTCTATCAATTACATCATAAACTTTAAATTTTTCAGGAATAGTTACCACTACATCTATTTTATCTTTACCTTCATATTCTAAATATTTATTATAATTTAAAATTATTTTTTCGATATCTGATTTTAACAATAATTGTCATTCTTTGATTCAATGTGTCAATGCAATAGTTGATGAATTTTTAAGTTTTCCAGAGTAAAGTGTTTCATCTATATATTGTGTAATTTCATCATGTCATATATGTGAAGAAAAACCATCTATAAATTTCTTGTTACATTTTATTTCACATTTAGTTCAATCTACTGTTACATATTTTTTATCTCACCAAATTATTTCATTTCAAAGAGTTCACCTAGACAAATATCATGGTGCTAATAATGTAGCTTTAGGATCAGTTAAAATAAATGGTAAATGATTTGTAATTGCTCATCAATCCATCATACCTGACGATGATAAAATTATACTTTTTTTAGGAACTATGAAATCTTCTCATTGTTCAATTTGATCCATATATAATAATTGCCACTCATTTTCTCATAAAAATCTATAAAATCATTTTTTAAGTGGTTCATATACATCTCATTTAAATTTTATATATTTATCAGTAACTTTTTCTCATAGTGGTCAATCTACCAAAATATCATAATCCAAAAAATCTTCTCATCTTTTTTGTTTTTCTTCGTATATTGTCAACAATATTTCTTGTAATCTTTGCTGTGAAAATACAGAAATAAGTACATTTCATTCAGATTTTTCTATCATATCAATCAACTCTTTTACTGATTCTTCTCTATTTCTATGATTTCTTCATCAATAAGTACTTTCTATTTGTAAATAATTTACTGGTTTAGCTGGTAATTGTGGTCTTCATAATCTATTATCTTTTATTCTTCACATATCTCATGAAAAAAATACACTTATAGAATCAGAATCTATATCCAGTATTTCTTTTACTTTTTTTCTTATTAATTTCGACGTAAATGTTACACTTGAAGCTCAAACCAAGTGAGCAGCATCTGTAAATATAAAACTTAAGTCTTGAATACTAGTACTCTTTTTATTTAAAACTACCAAACGATCTATTGCTTTATCTATATGATTAGTATCAAACGGAAGCTTCAAATCAAAGATATTAATCAGTTTATTAAGTATATAAATTGTATTATCTAAATTAGAATTAGATTCAAATCATTCCTTAACTATTGAAGTAGCATTTTTTATATTTAATAAATCTATATTTCATTTAGTATTTATATATAATCTATTTATATCTTCTCTAGATTTAATACCATAAAAATCTAATATTTTTTTATACTCTATATATCTATCATCATATGATTTTTTGTGAGATTTATTTCATTTATTATTATAATTATTTATTCAATTTAGATAATTTACATATTCTTTATTACAAAAAGTAAATGCCTCCTGTAAATATTTAGATAAATCCAAATTTATGTCATTGTATTTTAAAGTTTTATCTTTTAATAATTTTTGTACCTCATTAATTAAATCAACAACCCATTTTTTTTTCAAGTATTTAAACTCATTTTCCTTATCTACCTTCAGTATATTATTAAATCAATCAGCAATTTTACTAGGAAAATTATTTAAATCATCTTGATCTTCTCTATTATTATTATGTGCATTAATTATTTTTGTCTCAAAATATAATTCCATATTATGTTCAACAATATTTATTAGTTTCATTACTAAATCTACATCTTCTCTTTTATATAATGTTTGTTTCAAATCAGATAAATATTTTTCTATATCGTGTTCAGACTCAATTTTATAAAATTTTAGATATTCTTCTATCTCTTTTAAATCATTTTGTTCCGAATCATTTAATCTTTTCTTCTTTACTAATTCACTTTTCAATTTTAAAGATTTCTTTAATCTAGAAACTAATGGTTCACTTTTTTTTAATCGAATAATAGCATCTCATTCTTGAATTTTTACACAATCTAATAGCATTTCATATGTGATTTCTTTTGTAGCTCCCGTCATATAAATTGGTCACCTGAATCACAATTTATATAATAAAGGTAATCTTCATATATGGTCTATATGAGAATGAGTAATAAAAACAGCATCTAAATCATTTATAAATTTTATATTTTCTCTATTATAATAATCAGATCATTCTCCTCATTGAAAAAGTCAAATATCTATTAGAATTTTTTTTCAAGATATAGTTAAAATAGAAGCAGATCAAGTTAAACTAACAAGCTCTTGTTTTCAAATAATTTCTGGAACAGATGAATACTCTGGAACTGCTCAATATAAAGAAACTCATATATTTGACATATTATTAAAGTTAATGTTTAATTAGGTTTAAAATATAAAACAAAAAAATAAATAGTCAAATTATTTTTTGACTATTTATGTGCAATACTTTTAATATATTACAATCCGATAACATTCATCATATCAGAATACTTTTTATCAGCCATTTTATTGGCTATTTTATTTCACTCTGATAATTTTTTTTCTATATAACTCATATCATTTTCAAAACTATTATATCTCTCTCTTGCTTCTTTGAAATACTCCAAAATAATATCTAATAATTCTAGTTTTGCATGACCATATCAATAATTCCCTGCCTTGTATTTTTTTGCTATTTCTTTTTGTTTATCTACACTTGCAAATAGCTTAATCAAAGCAAAAACATTACATTTTTTTGGGTCTTTTGTCTCTTCTAGTGTTTCACTTCAAGTTATTATAGACATTATTTTTTTCTTTAGAGTCTTTTCATCATCAAATATTCATATAAAATTATCATAACTCTTACTCATCTTTCTACCATCTGTTCATGGAATTGTTTGTAGATTTTTATCTACATGATATCATGGCAATTTGAATAAATCAGTATTATAAGTTTTATTGAAATTTCAAGCTATATCACGAGCGAATTCCATATGTTGTACTTGGTCTTTTCATACTGGCACTATATCAATATCATAAGAGATAATATCACTTGTCATCAGTATAGGATAGTTAAAAACTGCCATATTTATTTCACTATTTTTATTTTTTGAATCCTTGAAACTATGTCATCTAAGTATTAAACTAAGAGCTGTAACACTAGATAATATCCAAGTAATATCATTTATTCTATTCACTTTTGATTGTTCAAAAACTGTAATTTTTGTATTTTTTGGTAATAAAGCGAAATATTCTTTCAAAAGTCTTAATTTATTTCTCTTCATAGTTTCTGCATCATGTACTGAAGTCAAACTATGATAGTCAGCTATAAATATAAATGCTTCCTTACCCTCTGCTAAGTCTAAAAAAGGCTTAAATGCTCACATATAGTTTCATATATGCATACCATTTCAAGTAGGTTTAATTGCCGTTAATATTTTTGTCATTTTTAAATTGTTAAATATTTTATTTCAATTACTATAATTTTATTTACTTATTTGTAAAGACAATCTATATATTTGACACACTATTATAGATATGATAAAATAATTATAATAATTTATAATACTAGTTATGAACAGAGAACAAAAATTACAAAATGTAAAAGAACAGCTAGAAACAATTCAAAAACTAGATAGTTCATACTGAATAAATAAAAAAATTTTATATGAATTATATACTATTTTATCAAGTATAAGTGATACAGAAAGTTTTGAAATCACATATGAAGCGATAATTGAAAATCTAGCTAAAATATTTCTGGAACTAGAAAAACTAGGAAAAAAAATTGAAAATATAGAAAAAATAAAATATATAGAAAATACATGAGTAAAAAAAATAAACTTATCAGCTCTAAGTAAAACTAAATTTAATTATTAATATCAAAAAATGGAAAATTTAAAAACATTAAATTCTTGATTATATTCAAAAGAAAAAACAATATTAAGTAATGATATTAATAATATATTAGATTGAAACAAAAGTAAAATAGAACTCATATTAAATACAAAAAATAATACTGAAATAGAAATAGAGGAATTTAAAAAAAATGAGAAAATGAAAACATGAATTATCATAAATCAAATATTAAAACAAACATTGTTTGATTTAAATAAAAATAATTAATAATACAAAAATATGCAAGATTTAAATACAAAAGTTAAAAATTTAAAATCTATACTTTTAGAGCTAATAGAATTATTAGAAAATAATTCTATAGATGCACATGCTTTAAAAAAAACATACGTAATGCTTGAAATAACTAAAGATGAAAAAATACTAGAAAATTTAGTAATATCAATATCAAAAGTAATAAATGATACAAAAACTGAATTGGAAAATACAACAAAAAAAATAACAAAAGTTAGAATAGTTACAAGTGAAAAAATAGATAATTATAAGGATTATAAAGAATCAGAACAATTAATTAATAATATTTAATTTTTAACATAATAATATGTGAGAATTTTTAAAACAAATCTCAAAAATTTGAGATGATAAAGTAGAAACTACTTGAGAGTGATTACATACTTTAGCAGATGAAGTAGATAAAGAAGAATTTCATAAATGTCTTGATACTTTGAGTAAATCATTGACTAAAAAAATAGATGATGAATGACTATCTGATGAAATAACTAGACAAATAGTAGAAAATAGTAATGATGATATACAAGATTTAGTAAAAAAATATTGACTTTGAACTATCAAAAATTTTGATGAATTAAATGAACAATTCTCAGAATTATTTACATGAGTTAATTTGGATGAATATATAGATGAAGTAAAAGCTCAAAATATGCTGACACAAAAATCTGAAAAAAATGAATGAAGCTTATTATCAAGATGGGTAAATAAATCAGCTAATGAAATAGCAAAAAATAATTATTAATAAATTATATGAAAAACAAATTATCTAGAAATACTGAAACAAATACAATAAAAAATTCATTATCAAATAAAACTAGATGAATTATTTTTGCTGTTTCTACTTTATCTTGATTAATTGTCTGATGAAATATAAAATCATCAATAGAACAAGATTATTCATTTGAAAACCCAATAGATAAACAAAGATATGAACAAATAAAAAATGAATTTTCTTTCTCAGATAGATGATTTATAAGAACAATTGAAGACAAAGATCCGAAACAAATATTAAACAAAGATTTAAAAAAACATGAAAAAAAAATATTAAGATTATCTAGATGAAATATAAAAAATTGAAACTTATATTTTACTTTTGTATTATCTAAAGAAAATATAAATGATATAAAATCAATAATTATTAGTTTAAATTACCTAATGGATGCAATGTATTGAGAATGATACTCTAATATTTTAATAGACTGAAATGACCATAGTGACAAAATATTAGTTATAGATATAAAAGAAACTGAAAATTGAAACATAATTAGAAAACTAAGTATAGAAGATAAAACAAATAAAGAACTATCGAATAATATAAATGAAAAAAATAAGCAATTAACATAAATTGCTTTTTTGTTTATAAAATTTCTAATTCTTGATTCAATATCACTTTTTTAGCAAATGTAGGCTAAAAAATGAAAATATAATAATAAAAACTGATATAATAGAAATAGATACATATATATTTACATCTGAGATACCTATAAATCAATATCTAAGTCAATTCACCATATACAAGATAGGATTAAATTTACTAATAATTTGCCAATTATCAGAAAGTAAACTAATAGAATAAAATACTCATCATAAATAAATCATAGGAGTAATGAAAAATGATGGAATAATGTTTATATCATCAAAACTCTTAGCATAAATCGCATTTAAAATACCTGCTAATGAAAATAACATAGAAGTAAGAATAATAAACAAAAATGTGTAGAAAAAACTATAAATATGAATATCTACCATAAAAAATCCAGTTACAAAAACTAGTGATCCTACTAATGCTCATCTAAGTATTCATCAAATACAAAATCAAAGTAATATTTTCCAATGACTTATTGGTGAAACAAAAAGTTCATCTATACTTTTTTGGAATTTTGAACCAAAAAATGAACTAGATGTATTTCAATAACTTGATGTTATAACTGACATCATCAAAAGTCCTGGAAAAATAAAATCTATATAACTAACTCATTCTATTATCTGTATTTTTTCTCATATAAATTTTCAAAATATAAGTAAATACAATACTATTGTAATCACTGGTGGTAGCAATGTTTGTTTCCATATTCTAATAAATCTAGAAACCTCTTTATTTACTAATGTTATTAAATCTGTCATGATTTTTTTGTGAAATATTATAAAATTAATGATGTAAATCAACCATACCCTACACAAACCAACCTCACCTCAATCCTCTCCTTAAAGGAGAGGAAGCATAAAGATTTAATTATTTGTTTTCATTTTATCCCCTCTCCTCTAAGGAGAGGGCTAGGGTGAGGTTGTTCTTGTGGCTAATGTTGGTTTTGTTATTTTTCTCTACCTTGTCATATCAATAAACAATTTTTCTAATCTATTTACTTTATTTCTGAAACTTGTTACTTTGATTTGAGAATTATTTAATGCAACAAACAAATCATTTAAACTGTATTTTTTTGAAATAGTTACTTCTAATTCATTTTTATTCAATATTACTGCATGAAACTTTTCTAATAATTCTTTGTTTATTTCAGTTATATCTTCTAGAGTATTAAGTACAATTATTTCTTCATCGAGTTTAGTAAGTAACTGTTTTACAGATGTATTTTCGATGATTTGTCATTTGTTTATTATAGCTACATTTTTGCACAATGCTTCTACTTCTTCTAAATAATGAGTAGTAAGCAAAATAGTAGTACCTGATGCATTTAGCTCTTTTATAAATTCCCACATAGATTGTCTTAGCTCAACATCTACTCAAGCAGTAGGCTCATCTAATATCAATATTTTTGGCTCATGAATAAGTGCTCTAGCTATCATAAGTCTTCTTTTCATTCAACCACTTAGTTCTCTAGCTTTTGCATTTGCTTTTTCTGTTAATCAAAGCTTAGCTAAATAATAATCAACTCTCTTACTTGCTACATCTTTTGCTATACCATAATACCCAGCTTGTGTCATACAAATATCCCTAACTTTTGAAAAAATATCAAAGTTGAACTCTTGAGGTACAACTCAAATATAGCTTCTAGCCAAAGCAAAATCACTATCTATATCTACTCAATTAATCTCAATTTTTCAGCTATTTTTATTTACTAGATTTGTCATTATAGAAATCATTGTAGTCTTACCTGCTCAGTTATGTCATAACAATGCAAAAAAATCACCTTGTTCTATTTCCAAATCTACCTCTTTTAAAACTTGGTTATTTCAATAATTTTTCACTAATTTCTCTATTTTTATTGCTTTCATAATTTTATTATTTTATAATTTGTATTATCCCCCCTCCTTAGTAAGGAGGGGGCTAGGGGGTGGTCTGTTGCCTTGATAGTTACTATGTTTTGGTTTAGGAGGTGGTCTGTTACTATGTTTTGTTTACTGTGGGTTATAGTAAGTTAATTCTAATTAAAACTTTTACTACACACATAGGCACTACTCCATGCCCATTGTAGATTGAATCCTCAAGTTTTCCCTGTAATATCAACAACTTCTCATATGAAATACAATCATGGATATTTCTTTGACTGCATATTTTTATCGAGTTCATTCATATCTATTCATCCTCATGTTGCTTTTGCTTCTTTCCAGCTTCTCCAATTTTGTAATTCTAATATTATCTCAGTATTTTGTTCTGATAATTCAAAAAATTTAACTAATCTTTTAGGAGTTTTTTCTATATCAAATACCAATTTCAAACTCAGATTATCAAGTATATATTTCTCAAATAATTCTTCTTCTAATCACAATTTATTCAAATATTCTCATATAGCATTTGAAACATTGTGAATTATTGGTCAACTTACTCAAAAATGAGTAAAAAGCATAGGTCAAACTTCTTGATAAATAATTTCTTCCTTTTTACTCCCCTCTCCTCTAAGGATAACTGAGACAGGAGTGCTTGCACGACTATCTTCGAAGTTAGAACGGAGTAGAGGTGTTGGGGGTGAGGTTATCAAACTCATATCCAAATCACTACTTACTCAGCTTATCTCACTCAAATCTCTTTTTGTACTCATACCGCAAAGAGTTCTATATGGAGTAATAATATTTATTCACAAATCTTTTGCAAAATTATATCATTCTCAAGTCGTTCATACTTGAAAAAAACTCTTTCATCCACTAGATACAATTACATTTTTTGTATGATATTTTTCTCATGATTCTGTAATTATTTCATATAATCTTTCTATTCCCTCTCCTCTAAGGATAACTGAGACAGGAGTGCTTGCACGACTATCTTCGAAGTTAGAACGGAGTAGAGGGTTAGGGTGAGGTTGGTCCTGTTGTTTATAAGGTGGTAATATTCTCTTCACATCTTGTTTCACTCTCAAGTCACAATTATTTTTTTCCACTTCTCTTAATAATACTGATAACAATTCTTTACTATCTCCACTTTCTAATATCAATCTCCCTCTATCTTCTTCTACTATATTTACTCATACTGAAGCAAAAAAACTCATAATATCCCATTGATTATATTTTTTGAACACGCTTAATAGTGATTTTTTATTCTGAGTAAAATAATCTCTCTCTGGTTCTATATCAATATTTGAAACATTAGCTCTTTCTCCTCACGACAATAAAACCTTTATTCAAGGTTTATCATTTTTTTCTAGAATTAGTTTATTTAAATTTTTAGGTGCATTTATTCAAGCAAACAATCAGGCAGCTCAAGCTCAAATTATTATTATATCGTATATCATAATTATATAATTAATATAAATCTTTAATCCATTATAAAAATATAATCTACATTAGGAAATTAAAATTTTAAAATACATAAAAGGATATCTTTTTATAGATACCCTTTTATTTTTCTCCTTTTTTTAATTTTTTCTAAAAATTTTTAACCCAAGGATTTTCTATGTGAATAACCAAAAACAATCATTCCTAAAGACATTAAGAGTAATGTAGTTGGCTCATCAACTGTAACAGTTTTTTCAGTACCCCACAATGACATATTGGAAATGTCTTTTGTATTCCTGCCAGGAGCATTCGGAAACATAACCGTGGTAAATGGTGAAGTATAACTACCAGATACAGAATTATCTGCAAGTAGATATGATACAAGTGATGTACCGTTACCATCTTTGAATACTAAAGCAATATCATCAAACAAGTTCCACAAACTTGCATTAATAGACCATGTTCCAGCTTGGGCATCACCATCATGTTGAAAAAAACCTGATGAACCAGAACCTAAATCATCATTTTCAATAAAGTCCCATACGTTAACTCCATGCATTCCATATACAACTGGATCTCCATTTGACTTTGTTGAATTCCAGTTTACTCCAGGAGTATCTGTATAAGAATATACAGAACATCCTGAATTTGGTGTCAATGCATTATCTTGTGCACATGCTGACCAAGTACCATCAAATGCTGCATGTGATGAAAAAGACATCAACAATAACATATTTAAAAACAACACGTTTTGTATAAAACGTTTCATAAAATCACCCCTTATTATCACTAGTTAGAAAAACATATATTAAGTTTTTTTAATTAAATGTCAAGTTTTTTTTAAAAATTTAAATAACTTGTTTTTTTACTACAATCTTCTTGTATTTATTTCAGTTAAAATTCTTGTTTTGAATTCTTCTAATCATTCTACTGTTTGCTCTTTAGTCTTGTAATTTCTTACTGAAACTGTTTTGTCATTTTCTTCTTGTTCCCCTATTACTAATATGTAATTGTTATGCATTTTTTCAGCATTTCTTACTTTTTTATTCAATCAATCAGTTGAAAAATCAGCACTTGCTCTAATTCATGCAGTTTTCAATGTATCTAAAACTGATTGAGCATAATCATCAAACTTAGGTAAAACTGGTACAATTATTACTTGTCTAGGTGACATCCATAGTGGGAATACTCCAGCAAAGTGTTCAATAAGTACTCACATACCTCTTTCAAATGATCCTGAAATAGCTCTATGAATTACTACTGGTCTTTCTTTTTCATTGTTTTCATTAGTGAAACTCAAATCAAATCTAACTGGTAAGTTGAAATCACATTGAATAGTTGCTAATTGCCATTCTCTACCTATTGCATCTTTGAACATAAAGTCTAATTTTGGTCCATAAAATGCCGCTTCTCATTCTACTCTTTTGTACGGTAATTTGTTTTCTTTTGCTGCTTGTTCTAATGCTCATTCAGCTAATTCCCAAACATCATCACCTCATAAATATTTAGTTCTATCTTCTCATCTAACTGATAGAGATACCCAATAATCATCTGTCATTCAAAGAGTATTATAATATTCTTTTATAATATCTGTAATAGTTTTTACTTCATCTTTTATTTGGCTTACTCTACAGAATAAATGTCCATCATCTTGTGTAATTGCTCTTACTCTAGTAAGACCTGATAATTGTCCTGATTTTTCATCTCTATAAATAGTTGCAGGTTCGAAATATCTAACAGGCATATCTCTGTATGAGAATTGATTATCAGCAAATAATTGCATATGATGAGGACAATTCATTGGTTTCAAGAAAAATGTTTCTTTACTAGTTCCTCCATATACTTTGAACATATCATCCAAATAATGCCCTGCATGTCATGAAGTCTCATACAATGCTTCTTTTGCTAGATGTGGAGTCCATACTTTTTGATATCCTCTTTGTGAATGCAATTCCCATAAATAATTCTCTATAGATTGTCTAATAATCATTCAAGCAGGTTGCAATAGTGGTAAACCTGGTCAAACTAAATCAGAAATAGTAAAAAGTTTAAGTTTAGCTCCTATTATTCTATGATCTCTTTTCTTTGCTTCTTCTATCATATTTACATGCTTATCTAGATCTTCTTTGTTATCAAATGCATAAGCATATATTCTAGTCAATTGTTGATTATCACTATTACCAAGCCAATAAGCTCAAGCTACTCTTACCAATTTGAAACTGTTTGCATCTAATTCTTTAGTATTTTCTACATGAGGACCAGTACACATATCTATAAATTTCAGATTTTTTACTTGGTCTCAATCTAGTTCTACAGGAAAAACCCCTTCCTTTGTCAAAAATATTTGCATATCAGTTTCTTTAGCTCATTTTGAAATATTCAAATAAAATGATATAGGTTTTCCATTTATACCCTCTCCTTTAAGGAGAGGGTTAGGGTGAGGTTTTTTCATATCACCTGCTTCAATTTTGTCCACTAATTCATTTTTGAATCATTCTCACATTTCATTCAATATTTTTCTAGCTTCTCAGATACTTACTTCAAATTTTCTAAAATCTTGATTTTGAGTAATGATTTTTTTCATAGTTTTTTCTACTTCTTTCAAATCTTTATCTGAAAATTCAGTAGTTCCAAAATCGAAATCATAATAAAACCCGTCTTCAGTATCTGGACCAGTAGCTATTTTTGCTTCAGGATATAATTGTTTCACTGCTTGCGCCATCACGTGCGCTAGAGAATGTCTCTTTGTAGATAAAAGTGTCATAGTATTGTGGTTAAAATTTAAAACCCCTCCGGCTTTCAGCCACCTCCCCTTGTCAGGGGAGGAATTTAGATGTAGCTTCATCTCCCCTGACAAGGGGAGAATTGTGAGGGGTTTAGTTACAAAAAAACTCCTATTTATTGCTAAATAAGAGTTTTTGTTATATTTATTTCATATTTCACCAAACAAAAATCCCCTATTTGAGTATAGAAGTAGTAGTTGTAGTAGTTATGGTTACAAGTTGTGCTAGGTTCACGGTGCCTTGTTAAGAAATATTAAATTCAATATATTAGTTTTAATGATTTTGTCAAAAAATATTCATAAAACATTATAAGTTTTTGTCAAAATGTTTTATTTTATTAGCTTTATTTTATGAAAAAAATATATAAAATGATAAACAATAATTTTTAACAACAAATTATGAATAACAAAAAATGATTTTCTATAATAGAGATAATAATAACAATATCTATAATTGTATTATTAGCAGTAATATGAATATCATCAAAGAGATGATACGATGAAAATGTATCAAATACAAAAGTAGTAGCAGATACAAAAACTATCAATAATGCCCTAGAACAATATATACAGGAAAACAAGACTCTGCCTACACCAGGATGAAATATAAACTATTTCAAAATAGATACTAGTTATGCTCATGCTTATGAAGATGTAGGTACTTTTGGAGTATATGGTAGTCTAACTGAAGAAACTTTACCAAAACAATATTTAGATATATTACCTCTAGATCCTAGAACAAATTCTTATTACTCATATGGTAAAACAAAAAATACTAATGAATTTGAAGTGGCTTCTATACAAATGATAGATTGAGTGGTTGTATCAAAAGTAATATGAAACTACACAGCAGAAAACTGACCCTATAATCTAATCAGAGAATATAACTGACCAAATTTCGTATACAATTGATCAGAAACAAATTTCCCATACAATCCAGATGAGCTAATAATGATAGCAACAGATAAGGATAAAAATGTATATAGAGAATGAGATACTATTACAGTGGCTGCATGACAGGAATTGGAAATATTTTTCTCAGATTGAAGTGTATCTGTATTATGAGAACCAACATCTCAAACAGTACTTACACTGAATAAACTGAATTTCAAAGGAAAAGACAATCTAAATACACTAGTACAACTATGACTAGAAGCATGACAAATCTGGACAAAAGCAACAAAACTAAATGATAAATCAGAATTCGAAGTATATACTTCTGACTCTAGTGCCGCAGTTAGATGAACAATATTCTGAGTAATAAAAATATGAAATAATACTGATGTAATAGTAATAGAGTGAGAACTAGCAATATTAGAAACAGCTACAATTAACCAAGATGAAACAATTGATGCAACTGTAAGTCTAGAAGAAACTGTTATAGTTACAAGTTGAACTACTGGTATTGATGAGTGAACTGAAATAAAAAAATATAAATGAATAAAGATAATAGATAGATTGATAGTAGATATAAATGATTATCCTAAAATGAAGAGATTATATAAAGATGATAATAATCAATTGGTAGCTAAAACTACTGTAGTTGCTACAAGTGATTATTATAATTCTACTGAATCTACAATAAAAATATGAGAAAATATTTTCAAAATACCTAAATATAGTGTAGATCCAAAAACTCAAACTGAAGAATACAAGAAAAGAATAGAAATTTTCAATGAAACATTATTAAATCCTATTAATGACATATCAATAAATCCTGATTACTCAGATTTGACTCCCGATCCAGAAGAGGAAAGAGTTGATGCTGTAAGATGTAAGAGTTTCAATATAAATGATGTATGTCAAGACGATATTGCAGATGCATGATTAACAGCATCATGATATATATTATATGCTTATGCTCCGTATGATGTTGCTTGAGATATAAATTTATATGGAACTTGATCAAATACTACAAATTGAAAATTTTGAATATCAAGCTCAAGTATTTTGAATAACTGAGTAAATCTTCCAGATCAGTGTTTATATACTGGTGATAATAAATCAAATTCATTTTGTTATATAAATGATAATACAAAATGAGTATTTATTGATAATATAAATAGTACTAATGATACAAAAATAAATGATTTTATTAAATATTCATGATTGGATTTATGAGATGATTTTGCTATTGAGATGAATTTACAAAATGTATGGAAAACTCAAACATGAAATAAATATGTTTTTGATAATAATTCTAATTGACTAATGATTTGAAATTCTATAAATTGAATAATCAATAATATATATTATTGATGAGTAAATATTTGTACGACAGATTGTAATTTAAATTTAAATACTTTTTGAGATTTTATAAATATTACTGTTATAAATTGAGAAAAAATTAAAATTACAGATGGTACAAATAATAAAGAATATAATTTGTCTAGTAGTATTAGTAATTCTACATATCTATATATTGGTGGAAAAAGTAATAAAACTCTTCAAATAAATTGAGTAATCGACTATGTTAAAATATTAAAAAAATAAAACCTATTAAAGGTTTTATTTTTTTATATATCACTTACATTTAATATAGTAACTGTACTTACTGGACTTTCTGCTCAATTTGAATCAACTACCTTATAAGTAAAACTATCATTTCCATTATGTCATGTTGAGTCTATAGGTGTTACTGAAAAACTAGTTCAACTTTGAGTCAAAGTTAGATAAGTAGGTGCTGAAACTATAACTATTTGTAAACTTCCTACTGGAGTTTCTGCATCTCATATAACTGGTGCTAAATCAAAAGTTTGTGTAGAATCAACAAGTAACATATCAAAAGTTGCATCACTTGAAGTTGGTGCTGTATTT